>BTQL01000008.1:0-57970 GCA_036985855.1 Acidimicrobiia bacterium
TCCGCGATGTCTCACCGGTATGCCCGTCCTGGGAACATGTGCAGGGATGATCTTTCTATCGACTTCGACTGCTGTCGGAGACCAGCCCCAACTCGGTGTGCTCGATGCGAGGGTACGAAGAAACGCCTTCGGCAGGCAGGTCGACTCGTTCGAGGCCGATCTGGTTGTCAAGGGGCTTGACGATCCGATGCACGCGGTGTTCATCAGGGCACCCTGGATGGAGAAGATCGGCGCCGACGTCGAGGTGCTTGCATCCGTCACGGACGAGACCGGCGACACGCATCCTGTCCTGGTGCAGCAGGGTCGTATCCTCGCGACTTCGTTCCATCCTGAACTCACGTCGGACCCCCGTCTGCACGAGATGCTCGTTGCGCTCATAGAAGAGGCATGAGGAGGCACGATGTCAGGACATTCGAAATGGGCGAACATCAAACACCGCAAGGGTCGTCAGGACGCAAAGCGGGGCAAGCTCTTCGCCAAGCTCATCAAGGGAATCGAGTCGGCGGCTCGCACCGGTGGACCGGACATCGATTCGAACCCAACGCTTGCGACCGCGATCCAGAAGGCAAAGGACAACTCGGTTCCCAAGGACAACATCGACAGGGCTGTTGCGCGAGGTGCCGGGGACGTTGACGGCGTCGACTACATCGAGGCCTTCTACGAGGGATATGCGCCGGGCGGTGTCGCGCTGTACGTCCAGATCTTGACGGACAACCGTAATCGTGCTGCATCAGATGTCCGGTCCGTGTTCTCGAAGAATGGGGGCAATCTCGGTGAGCCGGGATCGGTGGGGTATCTCTTCGAGCAGAAAGGGTACATCCTTGCAACCGGAGACGAGGACACAGTCATGCTGGCCGCCCTCGAGGGTGGAGCTGAGGACATCACATCTGACGGCGATCAATGGGAAGTCGTGTCCGCGCCGAGCGACCTCCAGCTTGTTCGAGCCGAACTCGAGGCAGCCGGTATCCAGATCGACTCGAGCGATGTCACGTACTTGCCCTCCACCTCGGTCGCTGTCGACGAGTCATCTGCTCCCAGGGTGCTTCGTCTGGTCGATGCACTCGAAGACCTCGACGATGTACAGGCTGTCTATGCCAATTTCGACATACCGGATGACGTTCTCGCCGCACTCGAATAGTCGGTGGTCCACAGGGTACTTTCATACGGGGTCGGGCTCAGCTACCCTACGAACATATGTTCGTTCTTGGGATTGACCCGGGCCTCACGCGCACCGGATACGGAATCATCGAATCGAGAAGTGGCAAGGACCGGGCTGTTGTCGCCGGAGTCATTCGAACCGACAGTGACCTCTCGGCTGCAGAACGACTCGTCGAACTTCGCCGCGACATCGAGTCAATCGTCGATGAATACGAATTCGATGCTGCCGCGATCGAACAGGTATTCGTCAACCGAAACCGCAACACCGCCATGGCCGTGGCGAGAGCTTCCGGTGTGATCATGGAGGTCATCGCGCGACGAGGCATCCCGATCGCCGAGTACACCCCGTCCCAGGTGAAGATGGCGGTCACCGGATCGGGGTCTGCAGACAAGCAGCAGGTGAGCGCCGTGGTGTCGATGCGACTCGGCCTCGAAGACGTAGGCGGGCCTGCCGACGTCGCGGATGCTCTCGGCATAGCGATGTGCCACGCCCAACATCATCAGATCTCCACTGTGCGGGCACCATCATGATCGGAAGATTGCGAGGAGTCATCGTCGATCGCGGCCACGAGACCGTCGTCCTCGAGGTAGCAGGTGTCGGCTATCTGGTAGCGGTCACCCCCCGAACCCTGAGCGATCTGCCTGGGGTCGGCGAGGAGGTTGTTCTCCATACCCATCTCCACGTGCGCGAGGATCAGCTTGCTTTGTTCGGATTCGACTCGTCCGGCGACAAAGAGCTCTTCGGGATGCTGCTCGGCGTGTCCGGAGTCGGGCCCAAGGTCGCGATGGCGATACTCGCAACGATGACGTACGAGCAGCTCAGTGTCGCTGTGGCTTCGGATGACATCGTTGCACTCACCGCCGTGCCTGGTATCGGTAAACGAAGCGCACAGAAGCTGTTGCTCGAACTGAAACCCAAGATGGATGTTCTCGACGATGTGTCAACGGTGACCGGCCCGATGGGTCAGGTACGCCAAGCGCTCGAGGGGCTTGGTTACAGCGCAGACGAGATCAGGGGCACACTTGCAGACATGCCGAATGATCTCTCGATCGAAGAGCTGGTGAAGCGCTCGCTGCAACAACTCGGCAAGGCCGGCGCCTGATGCGGGAGGAAGGTCTGCTCGCTACAGCAACGACGCCCGAAGAGATCGAGCTCGAAGTCGGGCTGCGACCGAGGCGTCTTGACGAATTCGTCGGACAGGAGGCACTCAAGGAGCGTCTTTCGATACTCATCGAGGCAGCGACGGCTCGCAGCGAGTCGGTTGACCACCTCCTGTTCTCAGGTCCCCCAGGACTTGGAAAGACAAGTTTGGCTGCGATCGTCGCCAACGAAATGGGCGCCTCATTCCGTTCGACTTCCGGACCCGCACTCGACAGGCCGGGCGACCTCGCAGCGGTGATCACGAACCTCGAACACGGAGACGTCCTGTTCATCGATGAGATACACAGACTTCCCCGTCAGGTCGAGGAGATCATGTATCCAGCGATGGAGGATGGCCAGCTCGACATCGTCGTCGGTAAGGGCCCTGCTGCCAGGTCGATCAAGATCGACCTGCCCGCATTCACGCTCGTGGGGGCAACCACAAGAGTCGGTCGTGTCGCACCGCCGTTGCGCGATCGTTTCGGCTACATCGCCAGGCTCGACTACTACGGGGCAGAGGATCTCGCCGCGATAGTCGCCCGCTCGGCGCGTCTTCTCGATACGCCCACGTCTCGGGATGGCTGTGAAGTGATCGCACGACGATCGCGTGGAACTCCGCGAATCGCCAACCGGCTCCTGAGAAGGGTGAGGGACTACGCATCCGTGCGAGCTCAAGGGCAGGTAGATGCCGAGACCGCCGATACAGCCCTCGAAGTGTTCGAGGTCGATCGGGCAGGACTCGACAAGGTCGACAGGGCGATTCTCCATGCGATCATCGAGAAATTCGACGGCGGTCCTGTTGGTCTTTCGACGCTGTCGATCGCCGTGGGAGAGGATCCAGAGACCGTCGAAGACGCCTACGAGCCTTTCCTGATTCTCGAGGGGCTCATCCAACGAACGCCAAGAGGTCGTATCGCGACGCGGAGGGCTTTCACGCATCTCGGCATCGAACCTCCAACGGGTGCTGGTCAGGGACAACTGCTATCGCCGCCGTAGCCTGTCGACCATGCTCATCGACAACTTCGACTACGCACTCCCTGCGGACGCGATTGCGCAATCAGCGATTGAGCCCCGTCATGACGCCCGCGTACTCATCGCATCGGACCTCTCAGAGTTGGTTTTCCGCGAGATCGCATCGCTGTTCGAACCTGGAGATCTGCTCGTGGTCAACCGAACCAGAGTGCGCGCAGCGAGACTCATCGGACACCGAGTGCCTTCGGGGGGAGCGGTCGAGCTCCTGGTCACCAAACGAATCGATCCACATCGTTGGCAGGCACTCGTTCGACCGGCGAAGCGGCTCAGATCCGGTTCGATCATCCGCTGCGAAGGGATACAGGCTGCGTTGATCACCGACCCCGTTGGGGGTGTCGCCACGGTGACACTGACAGCTGATGGGGACATCGAGGACGCCATCGAACAGACAGGCGAGGTGCCTCTCCCTCCATACTTCCACGGCTCCCTCAGCTCCCCGGAGCGCTACCAGACACTGTTCGCCACGGTCCTGGGCTCATCCGCAGCACCAACAGCAGCCCTTCACTTCACAGAGCAGGTCGTTTCTTCCCTGCGAGCGAATGATGTCGAGATCAGCGAAGTCGAGCTGGAAGTGGGTCTCGATACGTTCAGACCGATGGAAGACGGACCTGTCGAGGATCACCGAATCCACAGCGAGCGTGTCGTCGTCGATGCTGAGGCTGTCTCTGCCATAGAACGTGCGAGGGCTGCGGGAGGAAAGATCATCGCCGTAGGGACGACCGTCGTGCGCGCACTTGAAAGCGCGGCACAAGGGAATGGACACATCGGAAAATACAGCGGGGAGACAGATCTCTTCATCACGCCGGGCTACCGTTTCACCGTGGTCGACGCGCTCCTGACCAATTTCCATGCTCCGCGAACCACGCTCATCGTGATGATCGCAGCCATCGTGGGCGATGGGTGGCGCGAGGTGTACCGGCACGCGGTCGAATCGGGTTTCAGGTTTCTGTCATTCGGCGACGCCATGTACATCGAGGTCCCGAGATGACCGCACCTGTCTCCTGGTCGGAGAAGGCAACCGACGGCGATGCCAGAGCCGGGGTGATGGTGACACCCCACGGCGATGTCGAAACGCCGAACTTCATGGCGGTAGGGACGAGGGCGACAGTCAAGACACTCGACACAGAGGACCTCGACCAAATCGGGGCGCAGATCGTCCTCGCAAACACGTACCACCTCATGCTGCGCCCTGGCGAAGATGTCGTCTCCGATCTCGGTGGGCTGCACGGGTTCATGGCCTGGGAGCGACCGATTCTCACGGACTCGGGCGGCTACCAGGTCCTGTCGCTCGAGCCGAAAATCACAGAAGAAGAGCTCGTCTTCAGATCGAGCTACGACGGTTCCGAAGTGAGACTGAGCCCTGAGCGATCGATTGAGGTGCAAGAGGCGCTCGGATCCGATATCGCAATGGTCCTCGACGTGCCGGTGAATCTCCCTGCGACCAGACCAGCAACCGAAGAGGCAATGAAACGGACGCTCCGGTGGGCCGAGCGGTCGAGAGAAGCCAAACGGCGAAACGACCGCGCGCTCTTTGGGATCGTGCAAGGAGGATCAGAGCCAGACCTGCGCGCGTTATCGGCCTCAGAAACTGCGAACATCGGGTTTCCCGGGTTCGGTATCGGGGGTCTCGTGGTGGGTGAAAGCACTGCTGAACGTGCGATCGCAATCGATTCGGTGGTCCCTGAGCTACCCGACAGCGCCGTGCGATATGTCATGGGCCTCGGGGACACGGAGGGGATTCTCGATGCGGTGAGTCGAGGAGCTGATCTCTTCGATTGTGTGCTTCCGACGCGAGTAGCGAGACATGGCAAGGCGCTCACGCGAGACGGTGATCTGTCGATGAGGCGAACAGAATGGACTCGCGACAAGACACCGATTGAGCGCGACTGTCCCTGCATCGCGTGTCGGCGGTACGGCCGCGGGTATATCAGACATCTCGTCGGGACCGGGGAGTTGCTCGCCCACCGTCTTCTGACACTCCACAACCTGTCGTATACCTACCGACTCATGGCAGATATTCGAGACCACATCGCCGAGGGGACCTTCGAGGCATTCAAGGACGACGTCATCGGGCGTCGTCAAAGAAGGATTTAGACAGACCGTCGGTTAGGATTTCGAGGTTCCTCATTCGGAGCAGCCAGATCCACAACGGAGGCGACGGCCTTGATCAACTTCAGTATGCACTCAGGATTCTTGATCGCTCAGGAGAACTCGAGCGGTGGCAATGCACTCGCGTTCCTGCTCCCGCTGCTGATCCTTGGTGGACTTTTCTATGTTCTCCTCATTCTTCCGCAGCGTCGCCGTCACAAGAAGATGGATCAGATGCGTTCCGGTATCGAGGTCGGTGACGAGGTGCGAACGATCGGAGGGATCATCGCCGTCGTCGTAGCCGAGAATGAAGACGAATTCACGATAGATGTCGGTGGTCAGAATCTGCGAATCGTCAAACGTGCCATTGCTGAGAAGCTTGGGGGCGATAAGGAGTGAACCGCAAGAAGGCCTGGATCACTCTTCTTGTCACCATCGCGCTCGCGTGGGGTTCCCTCGCAACAATGCTCGCTGTCGGATGGGTGCCGAAGCTCGGACTCGACCTCCAGGGTGGATTCGCCATCACGCTCGTGGCACCACAGGGCACTGATCCTGCAACGCTCGAGACTGCAGCGGACATCATTCGGCGACGTGTCGAGAACCTTGGCGGTGTGCAAGAGCCAGAAGTGGCCGTCGTGGGTGATCGGGCGATCGTCGTTCAGCTTCCGGGTGTTGAGGACAGGGAGAGAGCGCTTGAGGCTGTCGGCACCACCGGCGAATTGTCATTCCGGCCGGTGCTTGGCGAATTCCGCATCTCGCCGGCCCTTGCCGACCCTGCCGCCACGAGTCCAGATGGCGATACGTCGACGGATCCCATACGGAAGCCGCTCAACGAGGTGGATCCTGAGACAGGTATCGCGATAGTCGACGACATTCTGAAACGATCGTTTCTCGAGGACGCCGATGGACCCATCGTCTATGAAGTCGGCGGAATCCCCGTCGAGTTACAGAACGGTGACACCGTTGCATTCCCCACGGGCGCCGACATCACCGATGCCCGGGTCCAGTTCTCCTCGACAGGGTTGGGTGGCCAGTGGGTTGTGGTTCCCACCTTCACCGACGATGGTGGGGAGAAGTTCAGAGAATCAACGGCGTATCTCGCGAACTACTCGCCCGGTGACCCGAGACGGCAGCTCGCCATCGTCGTTGACGGCGTCGTGTCGTCCGCCCCGGCGGTTGCCAACGAGGTTTCGCCCACTGAGGGCCTTGACCCCAACGCCGTGATCATCACGGTCGGTCAGGGTGAGAATGCCGAACAGGACGCCGAGGATCTTGCGGCGATACTGCGATACGGCGCACTACCGACGAACTTCGAACGCGAGCGCGTCGAGTCAGTGTCTGCGACGCTCGGTGCGGACAGCCTCAAGGCTGGTCTGTTCGCCGGCCTCGCCGGCCTGCTCCTTGTCGCCACCTACATGCTCTTCTATTACCGTTCACTCGGATTGATCTCGATCCTCGGACTGAGTGTCTTCGGGTCCTTCCTCGTCGGAACCATCATCCTTCTCGGGCAGACGCAAGGTACGACGCTCACTCTTGCGGGCGTGACCGGTGTCATCGTATCGATCGGAATCACGCTCGACTCCTACATCGTGTACTTCGAGCGCACGAAAGAGGAATACAGACAGGGGCGTGCGCTGCGGCCCTCGATCGCCCACGCGTTCAAAGGCGCGTACAGGACGATCTTGACCGGCGACACGGTGACCTTCCTAGCGGCGATCCTCCTGTTCATGCTCGCCGTTGGTCAGGTGAAGGGATTTGCGCTGACGCTTGGTATCGCCACGGTCGTCGATGTCATCGTTGCGTACTTCTTCACTCAACCGGCTGCATATCTGATGGCGAGAGGACCCTTGGGCGAGGGCGGCACGTTCTCGATCAGAGGTGCAATGGGCAAAGGTGACCGGACGGAGATCGCTGAACGTGCCGAGGTGACATCGTGAACGTGCTTTCACGCATCTACCGCGGTGAGACGACCTTCGACTTCGTTGGCGTTTCCAAGCGCACAATGCTCTTCTCGGCAGCATTCGTTGTTGCTTCGATCGTGATCATGCTGGTGCGCCCCTTCAACCTCAGCATCGATTTCACGGGCGGTGTGATCGTGAGCGTAGTGAACGATGCCAATGCGTCGGTCGAGGAGGTCAGGGCTGACCTTCGTGAGATCGGCTACGCGGACGCACGAGTCCAGCTCACGGGCGACGGATTCATCATCGTCCAAACCGAAGCGCTTCACCCCGATGAGATGGACGTACTTGTGGACATCGTCTCGGACGCTGCAGGAACCGATGTGAACGAGGCCAACGTCTCGGCCGTGGGACCGACCTTCGGCGCAGAAGTGACACGAAAGGCGATAGAGGCGCTGGTTGTGTTCTTGATCGTCATCGCGCTGTTCATCACATGGAGATTCGAGTGGAAGATGGCTATTTCAGCGCTTGCCGCCCTATTCCACGATCTCATCATCACGGGTGGACTGTATGCGCTCACCGGTTTCCTCCTGACCCCATCGACGATCATCGCGGTTCTCACGATCCTCGGATACTCCCTCTATGACACCGTCGTCGTGTTCGAAAAGGTCAGGGAGAACGTTCATGAACTCCATGACAGGTCGACCTTCTCGAGCATCGTGAATCTGTCGATGAACCAGGTGCTGATGCGGTCGATCAACACATCCCTCACATCCCTCCTTCCGGTGGGTACGTTGCTGATGGTCGGCTTCCTCGCTCTCGGTGCCGAGACCCTCAAGGAATTCGCACTTGCGTTGTTCATCGGTATCGCCATCGGAACCTACTCGTCCATTTTCATCGCAGCTCCGATCCTTGCTCGCTGGAAAGAAGGCGAACCTGCGTGGGAGCGTCAGACAAGACGTGCCGGCAAAGACGACGACGGCGCTACAGCAGTACCGGAACTCGACACGGCGCAGGTCACCGCGGTTCGCCCCTCTCAATCTGCCGTGCCGAGGCCTCCAAAGCAGAGGCGCAAGCGCCGGTAGAATCGCCAGATGGGGACCCCATCGGATACTCCGGACACGTCATCGGCAGCTTCGGACAGCCATGTCGAATTCGTCGACCCCGCCGTGCTGGGACGCACGCCGGACGAAATGTTCGCCGACCTCGTTGGCACGTTCATCGATGCTCATCCAGCCGCTGAAACCAGCCTGATCGAAGAGGCATACGTTGTTGCGACCACCCAGCACGCCGGTCAGAAGCGCGCGACGGGCGATCCGTACATCGTGCACCCACTCGCCGTTGCCGAGATCCTGGCGCAATACGGAATGGATGAGGCCACGCTGTCGGCCGCGCTCATGCATGACACGGTTGAAGACACCGATCTGACACTCGATGGAGTGGTCGCCCAGTTCGGAGATGAGGTCGGCCTGCTCATAGATGGGGTCACAAAGTTCGACCGTATCAAGTTCTCCAGCAAGGAACACGCGCAGGCGGCGACCATTCGAAAGATGGCCGTTGCGATGGCAAAGGACATTCGGGTACTTGTGATCAAGCTCGCCGACCGGACGCACAACATTCGCACCATCACACCACTTCCCGAGGAGAAGCAGCAACGGGTCGCGCTCGAGACGCTCGACATCTATGCACCTCTGGCCCACCGACTTGGTATGCAGGAGATAAAGCACGAGATGGAGGAGACGTGTTTCGGAATCCTGTATCCGGGACCGAAAGCAGAGATCGAGGCGAAGGTTGCGGCTCGTTCGCCCGAGCGCGCTGAATACATCGAGGCTGTCATAGGTGATCTCGTCGACGTTCTCTCCAGCAACGGCATCAAATCCCAGATCACCGGCAGACCGAAACATCTGTATTCGATCTACCGCAAGATGGTCGCATCCGGTCTCGCGTTTGAGGAGATCCACGACCTCATCGGAATCCGCGTGATCGTCGACGAACTTCGTGACTGTTACGCCGCTCTCGGCCTTGTGCACACGATGTGGCCTCCGATCCAGGGTCGGTTCAAGGATTACATCGCGATGCCGAAGTTCAACTTCTATCAATCGCTGCACACGACGGTTGTTGGTCCTGACGGGAAACCGCTCGAAGTGCAGATTCGCACACAGGAGATGCACGACCGTGCCGAGGCCGGCATCGCCGCCCATTGGCGTTACAAGGCTGATGAGAGCGGAGAACCCGATCTCCTCGTCGTCGAGGACATTCGATACATGCAGGAAGATGCTGAGGATCCCGAGGAGTTCCTCGAGGCACTGAAGCTCGATCTCTATCAGGACGAAGTCTTCGCCCTGACGCCTGCCGGCGATGTGAAGGTGCTTCCGAGAAACTCGACACCCGTCGACTTCGCATATCGCATCCACACCGATGTCGGACACCGGTGTACCGGGGCGAAAGTGAACGGGAGACTCGTGCCCCTGTCGACGAAACTCGAGTCGGGTGACATCGTCGAGATCATCACTTCGAAAGCCCAGGACGCCCACCCGAGCAGGGACTGGCTCGAATTTGTCAAGTCCTCGAGGGCGACATCCAAGATCAAGGCATGGTTCACCCGCGAGCGGAGAGAGAACGCCCTCGCCGACGGCAGAGAAGCGGTCACGAAGGCCCTGAGGAGAGACGCCCTGCCTCTGAGCGGGGCAGACACGGAACTGAAAGCGGTCGCGCACCGGCTCGGGTTCGAGAACCTCGACGGTCTCTACATGTCTGTCGGGGAGAACCGAACAAGCCCTCAGACGGTTGCACAAAGGCTCGCAAGGGAACTGAAACCTGACGACACGGCCGAGGCCGTGATGGCTGAACGTCTGCCCACACCACACAAACGACGGCGGCAGACGACCGGGAACATCATCGTGGAGGGGCTCGAAGACATGCTCGTCCGCATGGCGAAGTGCTGCGGGCCGGTCCCCGGTGACGACATCGTTGGGTTCGTGACGATCGGTCGCGGGGTATCGGTCCATAGGGCAGACTGTGGCAATATCGGATCGCTCACCGAACGCTCGGAACGCATGGTCGATGTGGCATGGGCGGCCGAACAGACCGGAACGTTCTTCGTATGGATCCAGGTCGAAGCGCTTGATCGATCGAAGCTCCTGAGGGATGTGACTGCTGCACTTTCCGACTACGGAGCGAACATTCACGCATCGTCTTCGGTCACGGGACGAGACCGCATCGCCCTGTTGCGCTACGAGATCGAGCTGTCAGACCGCGAGGCACTCGAAGGTGTACTTTCCGGTCTACGGGACATCGACGGTGTCTATGACGCATACAGGCTTGTCGTTTAGGAGAGCGCCGACAGTACACGGTCCGAATCGGTGCACCTCTTCTCAGCACCGCGACCCACCTATCGTCGCACCATGACCTTGTTGATCGACACAGCACCGCTCTGGCATTTCCAAACCAACACCTATGTGGTGGCTCCACACAGAGGCGGGCCGGCAGTCGTCATCGACGCTCCGCCCGATCCAACTGGTGTTGGTGATCTTCTCGCGAAACACGATCTGACGCCGATAGCCGTGCTCGTGTCCCATGGGCATGTCGACCATGTTGGAGGGATCGATGGGATCGCATCGACAACGGTTCGGGCATACATGCATCCAGATGATCTCGACATGGCCCGTCATCCGCGCCTGCAGCTCCAGGCCCTGTTGGGATCCGGGTTCCCAATGGGTGACGAGGAACTGGTGTCGACCGACTTCATTGATCTGGTTGATGAACAGTCGTTGCACCTCGCGGGTGTCGACTTCGAGGTGCTCCACACCCCGGGACACACCCCGGGGCACTGCTGTTTCTACAATGCGCACGAGGGTGTGCTCTTCTCGGGTGACCAGCTTTTCGCCGGGTCGATCGGGCGCACGGATCTTCCAGGAGGGTCATACGAGACCCTCATGGAATCGATGGCGAATCGAGTGCTTCCGCTTTCGGATGAGACTGCTGTTCTACCGGGGCACGGTCCCACCACTACGCTTGCCGCCGAGCGTGAATTCAATCCGTTCCTTCAGGAGTTGTTGCAATGAAGTTCAGGGCCCCGAAGGGCACCTACGACGTGTTACCACCGGATTCGGCTTGGTGGCGTGATGCGCGCAACATCTTCGATGCGTTGAGCGCGCAGTACGGGTATGACTTCGTTCTCACCCCCATGTTCGAGGATACGGAGGTGTTCGCTCGCGGGGTGGGTACAGACACCGAAGTCGTGCAGAAACAGATGTATACCTTCGAGGACAAGGGGGGTAGATCGATCACGCTCCGGCCAGAGCAAACGGCATCAGTGGTGCGTGCGGTGATCCAGGCAGGGGGAGTTCAAGGTCGGTTCAAGGGTGCCTATTGGGGTGAGATGTTCCGCTACGAACGGCCCCAGAAGGGACGCACGCGCCAGTTCATGCAGGCCGGTGTCGAATACCTGGGATCTGATTCGCCGGAGGCGGACGTCGAAGTGATCGAGTTCGGCTATCGCCTGCTTGAACGCCTCGATGTCCCCGACGTTGAGATTCGACTCAACTCGATAGGTGATCCGGAGGATCGGGCTGCGTATCGTGATGCGATCCGAGAATTCTTGCTCGAGCGATTCGACGATCTCTCCGAGGATTCGAAGCTCAGGGTCGAGAGCAATCCCATGCGAGTCCTTGATTCCAAGCTCGATCAAGAGGTGTTGCCAGATGCGCCTGTACCGATTGACCATCTCGGAGAAGCAGCAAAGTGTCACTTCGACGCCGTCAAGGCTGGTCTTGACACCATCGGCCTCGGTTATGTGATCGACGACAAGCTCGTTCGAGGACTCGACTACTACACGCGAACAGTGTGGGAGTACATCCCGACGGGATACGAAGCTGCCCAGAGCTCTGTCGGTGGTGGGGGACGCTACGACGGCCTGTTCGAGGCACTCGGGGGCAAACCGACACCAGCCGTGGGCCTGGCAATGGGTGTCGACCGGATCCTCCTTGCTTCGATGTCGAATACTCAAGAGCCCGCACTCGATTCGTTCGTGATCGTCACCGATGAATCGCTGCGCAAGTCGGCCAGAAAACTGACATCAGAGTTGCGCGTGGCCGGCTTGCGAATCGACATGACCGATGCACAGCGGTCCGTCAAATCGCAGTTCAAAGAGGCTGATCGACGCGGAGCGAACACCGCGATCGTTGTCGGCGCTGAATGGGCCGATGGCGACGTCACCGTCAAGAACCTCGACAGCGGGCACCAGCAAGTCATTGCCGCAAAGGAGATCGAGCGATGGTTACGAGCCGGATGAAGACGATCGGTGCAGGCGAACTGCGCGCTGAGAACGTTGGTGACTCGGTTACGCTCGCCGGCTGGGTCGGTCGCCGTCGTGACCACGGTGGGGTCATCTTCATCGATCTGAGGGATGCGTCGGGAATCGTTCAGGTCGTCATCAAGCCTGAGGATGCGCCCGCGAACGAAGATGTTCTGCATGGCCTGCGGAGTGAGTACTGCATCCAGGTGATGGGGACGGTTCGGCCGCGGCCCGAAGGCACGACGAACGATGATCTTCCGACCGGTGCAGTGGAAGTGGTGGCAGGCAGACTCCACGTGCTGAGTCCATCAGCACCGCTACCGTTCCAGATCGACGAACGGGTCGATGTCGATGAGACCAAACGACTCCAGTATCGGTATCTCGACATGCGCAGAACCCGCATGGCGGAGAATCTCAAGGCACGGTCCCGTGCGATCGGCGCGATGCGTAGGGTCATGGAGCGAGGCGGTTTCCTCGAGGTCGAGACTCCGACGCTGATCGCCTCGACGCCTGAAGGCGCAAGAGACATGCTTGTGCCTTCCCGTCTGAGACCGGGCAATTTCTATGCACTGCCACAGTCGCCCCAGCTCTTCAAGCAGTTGTTGATGATCGGCGGCGTCGAACGCTACTACCAGGTGGCAAAGTGCTACCGGGACGAGGACTTCCGCGCGGACCGTCAGATCGAGTTCACCCAGCTCGACTTCGAGGGATCATTCTGGGGACAGGACGATGTGCTCGAGGTCCTCGAGAAGATCGTGGCGGAGGTCGTTGCCGAGCTGCGGGGAGAGATCCTGGAGCTTCCGTTGCTGAGAATGACCTATGAGGAGGCGAAGGACCGGTACGGTTCGGACAAGCCAGATCTGCGTTTCGGCATGGAGATCGTTGACCTCTCAGACGTGTTCGCCGCAACGGAGTTCAAAGCATTCGGAGGAGCTCTTGTGTCAGGGGGAACGGTCCGCGGTATCAACGGCGGGAGCCTCGACCTCTCCCGGTCCGGCCTCGATCGGTTGGTCACGAGGGCTAAGGAGCTCGGTGCGAAAGGTCTCGTGTGGATGGTCGTCGAGGATGACGGGTCGCTGCGATCACCCGTGACGAAGTTCCTGTCTGCAGCTGAACTCGAGACGCTCAAGACCACGCTTTCGGCCCGCCCAGGCGACACGTTGCTCATCGCCGCGGACGATGCCGGTGTGGTCGGCAAGGTGCTCGGTCAACTCAGACTCGACGTCGGTCGGCCTGAGGGCAACCAAGAGCTTGCCTTCGCATTCATCACCGATTTCCCTGTGTTCGACGTCGGCGAAGATGGAGGTCTCACTCCGGCACATCACCCGTTCACGAACCCGGGAGACCTCGAGACGCTGATCAACAGCCCTGAGACCGCTGTGTCCAAGGCGTACGATCTCGTGCTCAACGGATCCGAGCTCGGTTCGGGGAGCGTCAGGATCCATGACCCTGAGGTGCAGGCGAAGGTCTTCGAGGTCATGAACATCAAAGCTGAGGAGGCTGAAGCGCGTTTCGGATGGTTCCTCGAGGCGTTGCGCTACGGCACGCCGCCCCACGCAGGTTTCGCCATCGGGATAGACCGGTTTGTCAGCATCCTTCGCGACGAACCGAACATCCGCGAGATCATCCCCTTTCCCAAGACCCAGACAGGTGCGGATCCTCTTACTGGATCGCCTGACAGGGTCCAGGAGGAGCAGCTCATCGAGCTCGGAATCGACGTAAGGCCTGAGGTTCGTGCGGCGTGGGCTGAAGAGGAAGGCGATCCAGGCGCCTGATGGCAACGGACGATCTCTTCGCAGCCCGTAGGGAGGAGGCCACGCGCACCCAGGCGCCTCTTCCGGCACGTATGCGACCGAGAGATCTCTCTGAGGTCGTCGGTCAGCGCCATCTGCTCGGTGAAGGGGCAGCATTCCGCTCGATGGTCGAGACGGGGAAGCTGTCCTCTCTGATCTTGTGGGGACCGCCGGGTTCTGGAAAAACGACGCTCGCGAGGCTGATTTCAACGTCGACGGGTGCCCATTTCGAACAACTCTCAGCTTCCAACGCGGGGGTCAAGGATGTCCGCGAGGTGCTGGCGCGTGCAGAACAGAGGCTTGGAGAAGGGCGCGGACGCACGGTCCTGTTTCTCGATGAGATCCATCGTTTCTCGAAATCTCAGCAGGATGCCCTTCTACCGGGGGTCGAAGATGGTGTCATCATCCTGGTGGGTGCAACGACCGAGAACCCGTTCTTCGAGGTCAACAGTCCGCTCATTTCACGGGCAACGGTGTTTCGCACGGAGCCTCTCACACCCACCGAGATCGCGGAGCTCATCGACCGTGCCTCTCGAGACGCGATGCGTGGTATCGGGATGCCTGTTGACGCTGATGCCAGGGAAGCCCTGGCTGAACGCGTCGGTGGCGACGCCAGGCTAGCTCTCAACACGATCGAGATCGCTGCGACGATTGCCGAGGGCAGGGGAGCCGATGCTGTCGGCGAAGACGCTGTTGCCGAGGCACTGCAGCGTCGCATCATTCGGTACGACAAGGCGGGGGACAGGCACTACGACGTGATCTCCGCGTTCATCAAGTCGATGCGAGGTTCCGATCCCGATGCGGTCGTGTACTGGCTCCAGACGATGATCGAGGCAGGCGAGGACCCCAAGTTCATCGCAAGGCGCATGATCATCTTCGCTTCAGAGGATGTGGGTCTTGCCGATCCGACAGCCCTGTCCATAGCGAACGAGGCCTTTCGCACGGTCGAGATCGTCGGGCTTCCGGAAGCGAACCATGCCCTCACACACGCTGCGTTGTACCTGGCGCTTGCACCCAAGTCGAACACCGTCAAAAACGCCATGCACGCGGGCATCGATGCAGTGACCGAGGGTCCCCCCGGCGAAGTTCCTGCACATCTGCGCACGGGCGCCACCCAGGGCGAGCGGGACATGGGCATCGGCGTCGGTTACATCTACCCCCACGACACCCCGGGTGCCGTCGTCCCTCAGCAGTACCTACCCGATGGACACGAAGACGCGGTGCTCTACCGGCCGAAGCTGATCGGAACCGAACGAGACCTCGCCGAAAGACTCGCGAAGATCGACAAGATCCTCGGGAAGGAGCGTTAGGCGCGTCCACATCCGTGACAGTTGCTCGCTGTCTGCTGTCGACGGTCCCCGGCCTATTCTCTTGAGCATGTTCACTCGTGCACGGTGGTTCGCTCTTGGGTCCGCGGTTACGCTCGGTACGACCGTATTCGTCGTGAACAGAGTGCGCACCCTGAAGGAAAGACTCACCCCTGAGGGGGTCGCCAGGGCATCTGCGTCCCTCGCTGCGGACGCGATCGAGGCCGTCGGAGTGAGGTTGCAGCGTTCTGCACTGCGTGACGTGTCGAACCCGTCGGAGCCGGGCGCGGACTAACCTCGCCTGCGATGAACACCAACGAGATCCGAAGCACTTTCATCGACTTCTTTGCAGAGCGAGGCCACACCGTTGTGCCATCGGCCTCGTTGATCCCTGTCGATCCAACGCTGCTCCTGACAGTGGCAGGAATGGTGCCGTTCAAGGCGTACCTTCTTGGCGAAGAGAAGGCGCCGTACGACAATGCCGTCAGCTCGCAGAAGTGCGTTCGCACCGAAGACATCGACATCCTTGGAACGACCGCCCGCCACGCTTCCTTCTTCGAAATGCTCGGAAACTTTTCTTTCGGTGACTACTTCAAGGAGCGGGCGATCCCTCTTGCATACGAACTGCTCACAGAGGCCTACGACATAGACCCCGACAAGCTCTGGTTCACCGTCCACGAGACCGACGACGAAGCTGCACGGATCTGGCTCGATATCGTTGGTATCGACCCTGAACGCCTACAACGCAGAGACAGGGACAACTTCTGGCAGATGGGTGTGGCAGGACCCGCGGGACCATCGTCCGAGATCTTTTACGATCGCGGCCCGCAATATGGGCCGGATGGCGGGCCGATCGTCGACGAGGAACGTTTCGTGGAGATCTGCAACCTCGTATTCATGCAGTACATCCAGGACGAGCCCTATCACGTCGTCGGTGACCTCCCCATGAGGTCGATCGACACCGGCATGGGTCTCGAACGCATGGCAATGGTGCTCCAGGAAGTCGACTCACTATTCGAGACGGACTCCGTGCGCGCGATCATCTCCGTAGGCGAGAAGGCCACAGGGGTCAGCTACGGGGACTCCGGGCGATCAGACATCTCTCTTCGAATTCTTGCCGACCATGCGCGCGCTTTCACCTTTCTCATTTCGGATGGTGTTGTGCCATCCAACGAAGGGCGCGGCTACATCCTGCGGCGTCTCGTCCGTCGCGCCGTGCGTCACGCGCACATGCTCGGTGCAACAGGGGGAATCACCGCGCCCCTCGTGGACGCAACAGTCGCCGAGATGGGTGACGCATACCCAGGCATCGTCGACAGGCGAGAGCTCATCAAGCAGGTTGCCGGGCGCGAAGAAGAGAGTTTCCTTCGCACTCTCGAGTCAGGGGAGCAGCTGCTCGATGTGGCAATCTCTGAACTTGCCGGGGACACCGAGATCTCCGGATCGGTCGCGTTCAAACTCCATGACACCTTCGGTTTCCCGATCGAGTTGACCGAGGAGATCGCAAACGAACGCAATCTCACGGTTGACAGGGCAGGTTTCGATGCCGAGATGTCTCAGCAACAACAGCGAGCACGAGCTGCTTTCAAGGGCGCAGCCGCCGCAGACCAAACCGATGTGTACAGACGGATCCTGAGCGGTGTCGCTCCAACGGAGTTCACCGGATACAGCAGCCTTACTGCCACAGGGACCGTGCTCTCTCTCCTCAGGGACGGAGAGACCGTCGAGTCTGTGGAGGAAGGCCAGGATGTCGAGGTCTTCTTGAGCCGATCCCCCTTCTACGCGGAATCTGGTGGCCAGGTCGGTGACATAGGAACGGTCACCACCGAGACCGGCACCATCACGGTCCTCGATACGCAGCTGGCCCTTCCCGGTGTGCACGGGCATCGAGGTAGGGTCGTGCGCGGCTACGTTCGATCTGGCCAGGATGCGACCTCGTCGATCGATGGCACCAGGCGGGAACGAATCAGGAAGAACCACTCAGGCACGCACATTCTCCACTGGGCACTCCGGGATGTTCTGGGTGAGCATGTTCAACAGGAGGGATCGCTCGTCGCCCCGGATCGGTTGCGCTTCGACTTCTCCCACTTCGAAGGTGTCAGCAGCGAGACGCTGCATCAAGTCGAGCGCGAGGTCAACGAGCGCGTGATCGCCAATGCCAGCGTGACCACCGTTGAGACATCCAAAGACGATGCTGAGAAGATGGGTGCAATCGCGTTCTTCGGCGACAAGTACGGCGACGAGGTGAGAGTCGTGAAGATGGGCGATTTCTCAACGGAGTTCTGTGGCGGGACCCACGTCCCCAGTACCGGTCAGATCGGCCCACTTGTTCTTGTGAGCGAGGGATCTGTTGGATCGAATATCAGGCGAGTCGAAGCCCTCACCGGCTCTGCCGCCTACGACCATCTCAGCCGGCTCCGTTCGAACCTCGCCGACATCGGCACCATCCTGCGGGCACAGCCGGGTAAGGAGATCGATGCAGCCATGTCGATCTCGGACAGGTTGAAGGCTGCAGAGCAGCGAATCGGTGAGTTCGAGGATCGTGAGCGAACACAGGCGGCAGACGATGTGATCGCTCACGCCGAGAAGATAGGAAACGCCTCTCTCGCGTCGACACGCATCGATGGGCTCGGCGGTGACGGCATCCGTGCTCTCGCCTTCCAGGTTCGTGACCGTCTCGGGTCTGGAATCGGAACCTTCGGTTCTGTCACAGACGGAAAGGCTGCGATCATCGTCTTCGTGTCCGATGACCTGGTGTCTGAAGGCATCTCGGCGGGAGACATAGCGGCACCGGGGGCGAAGGCGCTCGGGGGTGGGGGCAGCAGGGACACGAAGCTTGCCCAGGCAGGCGGCCCGAACACCGACGGCATCGACGAAGCAGTCACGCTCATGAATAGTGCAGCCAGGCAGGCTTTGGCGGCATTGTGAACGCCCGAATCCTCGGTTTCGATCCGGGGGAGCGAAGGATCGGTATAGCGGTATCTGATGTCACCGGTACCATCGCATCACCGGTGGAATTCATCGACCGCAAAGTCGGTGGTTATGAGCAGCGCATCAAGGATCTCTGCACCGAGTGGGAGATCGCCTCGATCGTTGTGGGTCTCCCGCTGAGCCTCGACGGTACCGAGGGTCCCGCCGCAGGGAGATCAAGGGAGTTCGGAGCGTTTCTCGGCGAACTCACCGGTCTGCCCGTGACCTATCGAGACGAGCGGTTCACGACCGTGACGGCAGAGCAGTCTCTGCTCGAGGGCGGCGTGAAGCGACGTGAGCGTACGAACAAGCGAGACCAGATCGCAGCCGCGGTGATGCTCCAGGGCTACCTGGATGCTCGGAGATACGAAATTGGAAGCGACAACGAACACTCCTGACGGGAGACCGAGCAGAACGACACGAGTCGTACTGGTCGCCGTTGCAGCGGTCGTCGCAATCGTCGTCCTGTTCCTCGGGGCACGCTCGATCGCAGGTCTTGTCGCAGGTGGCGATGGTTGGGACGTCGTGGCAGGACAACCTGTCATCATCGAAATCGAGTCCGGATCTTCAGCGACGACCATTTATCGAAGGCTTCACGACGCAGGTGTCGTGCGATCTGACGCTCTCGAAGCTGCTGCACGATCCGCCGGTGTCGAGGATCGCCTCAAGGCAGGTACCTACAACTTCACAACCGACATGGAGGCTGACGCTGTCGTCCGACGCCTCGTTGAAGGTGGCGACGTGGTCGACGGAAACACGTTCACCGTCATCGAGGGCTGGACCGTTGATCGCATCATCAGCGAACTCGCGGATCGAACCTCGTACTCGAAGGCCGAATTTCAGAAGGTCTTGCGGAACGGAGCGGTTACATCGCCGCTGCTGCCTCAAGACGCACCAGATCCGATCGTCCGTTGGGAGGGGCTCCTCTATCCGGCGAGGTACCCGATCGGGGATGATGCCACTCCCTCTCAAATCCTCCAGCCGATGGCGAACGAGATGGCGCGGAGATTCGAGACGATCAACTGGTCGGGAATCGGTGAGCTCGGAATCTCGCGTTATGACGCCCTGATCATCGGATCTCTCATCGAGTGGGAGGCGGGAACCGATGGGGACAGACCCGTCATATCTTCGGTGATCCACAACCGGCTGCAAGGGGCCATGCGGCTCCAGATCGATGCAACGGTGATCTATGCGCTTGGATACAACCCTGGTCGAGTCCTTGCCGAACATCTCAAAGTCGACTCCCCTTACAACACGTACGACATCAACGGTCTGCCCCCGACACCGATCGGAGCCGTTTCGACAGCAGCCCTCGAAGCTGCGGTGAATCCCGTCCAGACCGATTACCTGTTCTATGTTCTTGGTAACGAGGACGGTTCACACGTGTTCGCAGTTACCTACGAAGAACATCAAGCCAATGTGGAGGCAGCAAAAGAGGCGGGAATCCTGCCGTGAAGTTCGTTGTCGTCGGGGACCCCGTTGAACATTCAAGGTCACCTGCGATCCACAATGCCGCCTTCGATGCCCTCGGTATCGATGCGGAATTCGGGTTCATGTCTGTTCCTTTCGATGAATTCAACCGGGTCATCGATGCGCTGCGCTCGGGAGCACTCGACGGTGTGTCGGTCACGATGCCCCACAAACACAATGCCTTCGAGGCGGCCGATGAGCTGTCCCGAGAAGTCTCTCGCACGGGGGCCGTCAACACGTTGATCACCGTGGGCGGACGTCTCGTCGGCCATAACACCGACGTTGCAGGTGTCCTCTATGCCTTCCACGCCGTGGATGCGGATGCTGGTTCGCCGATTCTGCTGCTCGGAAACGGCGGTGCAGCAGCAGGGGCGCTGCTCGCTGTTGAAGGAAGAGAGATATTTCTGTCCGGAAGGGACGACACGAAGGCGCGTGCGCTCGCCTCCCGCGTCGGTGTCGAGGTTGAAGTCCTCCCGTGGGCCACGGCCGTGCCGATGGCGACGGTGATCAACGCCACGCCGCTCGGCATGGCAGGGGAGTATCTACCCGATGGTGTCGTGGAGCGCGCGGGCGCACTCGTGGACATGACCTACGGTCATCGACGATCACCGGCGATCGTTCACGCACTCGCCCTGGGTCTGCCCACCGCCGACGGTCTCACGATGCTGGTTGGCCAGGCCGCCGGGGCCTTCGAACTGTTCACAGGACAGCGAGCGCCACTCATGACAATGGAGCAGGCAGCCCGGCACTGAGTGTTGCCCAGTCACAGTACCTCAGACGTCGCCGGACGCACCGATAGTCCCTCGTGCATATTCGGTGGATGGACTCGGTGAGTTCGTCCGTGCAACAGGGTGGTGGATCCAAAGACATCTGGCATCGTTCTCGCTCGCGCTCCCTGGTACATCTCGCATATGCAACGACCCTTGCGATGACCCTGACCCTCGTCCTCGTCCCCCGCACCCGTGCCGGGGACGAGGTCTGTCCTTTCGGTTCCGGAGTTCCTCCACAACTCGACCTCGTCATCGATGGCGAGGTCGACAAGATGGTCCTATGGGAGGTCTGCTTGACGTCGACCTACGCGGAGACCACGCTCCAAGGATTCGGACTGACCCTTCCCGCGACGACGATGTACGTCGTCGACAGCACCAAGCAGGCACAACGCCGAATGCCCGCTCCACCCGGTCGGCAGTGGGGACTCGATCTGCGTGGAGCGGAGCGCGACGGGCGAGTCGTGCTTCTCGCGACCCGCAGTGCGGGAACGACGCCCATCCACGAGCTGATTCATGTCCTGCAGGAACCCATGTCGGAGGCCCAATGGCTCTCGGAGGGGGCCGCAACCTACCTCGAGAAACGGTACCTGACCGAAGAGGAAGGACGCTATGACTTCACCAGCGATCTCTCTCGTTGGGACGCTGTCATCGGCGATGTGAAACTGCAGGACCTCGCGACGCAGAGGGGTTTGAACTCGTTCCGCGGAAGCCAGAGTTATACCCTCGCATGGGTCGCATTTCACCTGATCCTGTCCGAGAGCGAGGTCGGACTCGACGTCTACTTCAACTGCTTCATCCCTCAAAAAAAGATCGTCAACTGGAAAACGGCATTCTCCCGTTGTTTCGGCCTCAAAGTCTCCGATGTCTATGTGCTGATGGACGAGTACCGCGCGACCGGTCTGACCGAGCTGCCCAGCCAACGCAGGGAACGCGAACTGCTCGAGTTCCGGCAGCGTGTCGAGGCGTGCCTGGTGAAGGCTGAGAAGGCGGGCGTCGTGGTGATTCGCGCGATGTGCTGAACCCCTCGATCGAAACCGACGGAGAGATCGACGCGGCGGTGTCGACCGGTGAACGCCAACGTGTCTGGGGGCGGTGCTTCGTACGTCACGGCGGATGCGGCTCTTGTGTCTGCCTTCAGATGCGTATGCTCCCGGCATGATTCTTCCCGTCGTCGTTACTGCTCTGCTTGGTGCTGTCGTCGCCAGATCGATCGTTGCCGAGGCCGATGCTCACCGCCAGGAGCTACCCGACCGCTGGTACGGGCCGGTGTGCGGAGAATGCGGGACAGCGCTCGGACTGACACTCGTCTCATGTGCGCAGAGCAAACACCGGCAACGCAACACCAACGTTCTTGTCCTTGTTGGGACCGTCGCGCTTTCGGGCCTGCTTCCGCTCGCCACGCCATCGTTGTGGTTGCTTCCGGCCTACGTCGTGTTCCTCTGGGCGATGATTCTCCTCACCGTGACAGATCTCGATACGAAGCTGATTCCCAATCGGATCCTCGGTCCGGCAACGTTCATCGGCGCAGCGGCGCTGGTCGTGGGTCACCTCATCGATCCTTCCGGGGGAACACTTCTCGAGGCCGGCGCTGGTGCCGTTGGATATTTCGCTGTGATGTTCGTTCTTGCTCTCCTCGTGCGAGGGGGTCTCGGATTCGGCGATGTCAAGCTCGCGTTCCTGATCGGAATGTTCACCGGGTATCTGAGCCTCGGACACGTACTCGTGGCCGGTATCGGTTCGTTCCTCATCGGTGGTGTCGTGTCTGGGTACCTGCTTGCAACACGCAAACGAGGTCGCAAGGATGCGATCCCCTTTGGCCCCTTCATGACGATTGCAGCCGTTGTGACGCTCTTCGTCGGGCAGGCCATCATCGACTGGTACCTGCGATGAGGGATTCCCCTCGACGTCGGGATGCTCCTACCCTGCATCTCCATGCTTAGGTTCCTCACCGCAGGTGAATCACACGGTCCTGGTCTCGTCGCGACCGTCGAAGGTTTGCCGGCCGGGCTCAGCGTCACCAGGGACGGCATCGCCGAAGAGCTCGCTCGTCGCAGGCTCGGTTTTGGCCGCGGCCCACGTATGCGCCTCGAACGTGATGAGCTGGAGATCCTCGCTGGTGTCCGGTTCGCAAAGACCCTCGGCGGGCCCGTCGCGGTCCTCATCCGGAACAGCGAATGGGAGAAGTGGCAGCGAGAGATGTCACCCCACGAAGGCGAGCCATCCGGTCGAGAGACGAAACCCCGCCCAGGACACGCCGATCTCGTCGGCATGCAGAAATACGATACGCACGACGCTCGGGACATCCTCGAGCGAGCTTCGGCTCGTGAAACCGCGGCGAGAACTGTCGTCGGTTATCTCGCCAAACAGCTTCTTGCTCAAGCGGGTGTTTCCGTGATGAGTCACGTCATCGCCATCGGATCGGTCGAGGCCTCCGTCGAGACGCTCCCCGGCCCTTCCGACATCGGTGCCGTCGATGCTTCAGAGGTCCGGGTGTTCGACAAGGTGTCAGAGCAAGCGATGATCGCCGAGATCGAGGCAGCCAGGAGCGACAGAGACACCGTCGGGGGCGTCGTGGAGGTTCTCGCATACGGCCTGCCGCCGGGGATCGGTAGCCACGTGCATTGGGACCGCAAACTCGATGGCCTTCTTGCAGGCGCACTGATGTCGATCCAGGCGATCAAAGCTGTTGAGATCGGTGAAGGGCTCACCCAGGCCAGGTCCCGTGGCTCGGAGTCTCATGACGAGATCATCGAAAACGACGGCGAGCTCTCGAGACGCACAAACCGGGCGGGTGGCCTCGAGGGAGGCATGACCACGGGTGAGGTCCTCAGAGTCAGAGCATCCATGAAACCCATCTCGACCCTGATGCGGGCCCTTGGAACGGTCGATGTCGACACGAAAGAGACCGCATCGGCGTTCCGGGAGCGCAGCGACGTGTGTGCCGTCCCCGCCGCTGGTGTGGTCGCCGAGCAGATGGTTGCATACGTGCTTGCGAACGAGATGATGCGCAAGTTCGGTGGAGACACCGTCGAGGAATTCGCGGCTTCCGTCGACGCATACAAGGCCAGGCTGGCAGACTTCTGACATGAGACACATCTGGCTCGTTGGCATGATGGGTTCAGGGAAGACGACCGTTGCTGTGCTCGCTGCCCAGATACTCGGACTGCCTTTCGTCGACACGGATGCCAGGGTGATGGAATCGACAGGCAGGACGATCACCGAGCTGTTCGCTGAAGGAGAACGCGTATTCAGGAGTGCTGAAGCCGACGTGATCGCCGAAACGGCCGAAGACCATCCTGCGGTTGTCGCAACGGGAGGCGGAGCCATTCTCTCCCACGACAACGTGGCGATCATGAAGGGTTCAGGCACCGTCGTGCTGCTCCACGTTGATGCAGCAACGATCGCCGAGAGGATGCGACCGTGCACGGATAGACCACTGCTCGACTCTCCCGACGCGGTCGAACGTATCCTTGCCGACCGTCAGAGTATCTACGAGCACGCTTCGGACTGCGTGGTCTCAACGATCGGGCGGGCCCCAGACGAAATCGCCATGGAGGTGGCAGCGTGCGTCGACATGTGATCTGGAGGGCAGAGGAGCCGGTGTCGACCATCGTTGTCGGACGGGGTTTGAACGAAGTGCTCGTTGACGTAGCCATGTCGAGACCGCGCCAGAGAGTTGCGATTCTGTCCCAGCCAGCAACGGATGGACTCGCGGCTTCCTATGGGAAGGTCCTGAGCGCTGCAGGAATGCAGGCGACCGGCTACACGGTGCCCGACGGCGAGCAGGCGAAACAACTCGGCGTCGTCGAAAGCGTGTATCGATTCCTCAACGAGTGCGGATTCACCCGTGACGATCTTGTTGTCGGCGTGGGCGGCGGAGCCCTCACCGACGTGGCCGGCTTCGTCGGTGGAACCTATCTGAGAGGCATACCGGTGATGTACGTGGCAACAACGCTCGTTGGAGCCGTGGACGCTGCGATCGGTGGGAAGACAGGTGTCAATGTAGACGGCAAGAACCTCGCAGGGGTGTTCGCCCACCCGGAGGCGGTTCTCATCGATGTCGACATCATCGACCAACTACCTGCTGGACTCAAACGTGAGGGAGCCGCCGAAGCACTGAAGGCTGGTTTCATCGAAGACATGACGATCGTCGAGCTGTACGAACGAGACGGCCTCGAGGTAGACCTCGAAGAGATCATCAATCGGTCGGTCGTGGTGAAGGTCTCGGTGGTCAACGAGGACTTCCGAGAACGAGGCAGACGGGCGATCCTGAACTACGGGCATACCGTCGGTCACGCGATCGAAACAACAACAGGGCGAAGCCACGCCGAATCCGTCTCGATCGGCACCGTGGCAGCCGGCGCAGCCTCCCAAGCGATGTTCGGGTTCCCGGGTGCCATGCGACAGCGTTCGGTCCTCGAGAGAGTTGGACTGCCCGTATCGGCGCCCGACGCCGAAGCGAACACGGTGCGATCCCAGATGGAAAAGGACAAGAAGCGCGACGTCGACGGCCTCCGGATGGTGCTTCTCGAAGAGTTCGGCATCCCACGGCTCGTACACGCGGACGACGCTACCGTACAGGCTGCATTCGATGGGATCGGCCTCGCCTGACCGAACTCGATCCTGAAACAGAGGAAGACGGCAGATGATCTCGACCAACGACGTGAGGCCTGGAATGGCGTTGAACCTGCCAGAGGGCCTGTTCACGGTGGTCGACTACCAGCACGTGAAACCAGGCAAAGGCAAAGCGTTCGTACGCATGAAACTGAAGAACGTGCGAAACGGTGCCGTACTCGACAGGACCTTCCGCGCTGGAGAGAACGTTCCGAAAGCGACGATCGACAGAAGAGAATTCACGTATCTCTACAAGGACGATCTCGGCTTCAACTTCATGGACGGCGAGACGTTCGACCAGATTTCGGTATCGGAGAGTCTCGTAGGCGAGCACGCGGATCTCATGCCAGATGGAATGGCCATTCGACTCGCTTTGTACGAGGGCACACCGGTCGACATCGAGCTTCCGGCATCGGTTGAGCTCGAAGTCACGTTCGCGGAACCGGGTGTCAAGGGCGACCGGGTTTCAGGCGCGACGAAACCCGTGACGCTCTCGACAGGGAAGGTCGTCCAGGCCCCGCTCTTCGTAGACGAGGGGGACATCCTCAAGATCGATACCCGCACCGGCGATTACATCACGCGAGTGTCGTGAAACAGGCCGAAGCGCGCGAGCAAGCGCTCGGCGCGCTCTATGCGGCGGATTCGCGCAGTCTCGAAGAGATCGATGTCACGAATGTCTCCCTCCGCGCTGCGAAGCTCGCAGAGGGCACATGGAACCAGAGAGAAGATATCGACAAGACCATCACGCGATGCGCATCGAATTGGCGCATCGAACGTATGCCCGTGGTCGATCGCAACATCATTCGCCTTGGCGTGTACGAACTCGAGAGTACCGATCTTCCCATCGGGATCGTGATATCGGAGGCGGTCGAACTCGCGAAGAGATTCTCGACCGCGAAAAGCGGATCGTTCATCAACGGAGTGCTCTCTGCGGTCGCACGTGACACGGGAGAGGAACCGAACGAAACAACCACGTAGTAGAGTCACTCTGACAACCGACCTTTAACGCGGTCCTGCGAGGCCGACAAGGATGGAATCGATGAACGTAACGAAGTTGCCGTACGCCGAGGCGTGCGGCTTTTGTGTGCCCGGAGGTGGTGCGTGCGGAGAGTGATGTCGGCTGAAGACCTCGAGCGAGTGACCAAACGGATAGCTCACGAGATCGTCGAGCGCAATCAGGGAATTGCGGACGTTCTGATCGTGGGCATCCCGACGAGAGGAAAGCCATTCGCGGATCGGATAGCCAAGGCCCTCTCGGAGATCGAGGGGAGCGAGGTGGTAGCCGGCAGCCTCGACATCGGGATGTATCGCGACGACCTGGACACGCGACCTCGGACGAGAATCGGTCCGACCAACATGCCAGAGAACATCGATGGAAAGACCGTTGTTGTCGCCGACGACGTGCTCTACACCGGTCGTACGATCCGCGCAGGACTCGACGCTCTTGCCGACCTGGGGCGTCCAGGCGCGGTGCAGCTCGCGGTCCTGATCGACAGAGGCCATAGACAGCTCCCGATTCGGGCCGACTTCGTAGGGAAGAACATCCCAACAGCGGAATCGGAGCGTGTCTCTGTCCGCTTCAACGAGATCGACGGCGAAGAGGGCGTGTGGATCGACCAAGGGGGAGCCGAATGAACCATCTACTGTCGACAGAGCACTTGGACCGCACCGAAATCGAGGATCTGCTCGACGAGTCGGATGGATTCGCGGAAGTGTTGACGAGACCGATCCCCAAGGTTCCGGCGCTGCGAGGCAAGACGGTCGCGACGATGTTCTTCGAACCATCGACTCGGACGAGGATGTCGTTCGAGAAGGCGGCGAAGGCGCTCTCCGCCGACACGGTTTCCTTCTCACCGGGAACGTCTGCCCTGTCAAAGGGAGAGTCGCTCAAAGATACAGCCCTTACTGTTCGCGCAATGGGTGTTGACCTCATGGTCGTCAGACACAAGGCGACCGGAGCGGCTTGGCGCCTGGCCGAATGGCTCGACATCCCGATCGTGAACGGCGGTGACGGTGCTCATCAGCATCCGACCCAGGCACTGCTCGACTGCCTGACCATCAGACAACGCTTCGGAAGCCTCGACGACTTGCGGATCGCCATCGTCGGAGACATCAAACACTCGAGGGTGGCGAGATCGAATATCTTCGCAATGACAACGCTGGGCGCAGAGGTCGTCCTCGTCGGACCACCGACCCTCCTTCCGATCGATCCGGAAGCCTGGCCCGTGACGGTCGCCTACGGAATAGACGACATCCTCGATGACATCGATGTCGTCTATCTGCTCAGAGTGCAAACCGAACGGGGAGGAGGGTCCGTGTTCCCGTCGCTCTCCGAGTACACCAGTAGGTTCGGAATGACCTCTGCGAGATTCGCTCGACTCAAGCCCGAGGGAATCGTCATGCACCCCGGACCGATGAACCGGGGTGTTGAGATCGACTACGACGTTGCAGACGACGACAGGGCGTTGATTCTCGAACAGGTATCGAACGGCGTCGCGACGAGAATGGCTGTCCTCTTCCGGTTGTTGGGGGGGGAACACGATGCATGATCTCGTTCTCACAGGAGGTTCGGTCCTCACAGACAAGGGTATTCGCGACGTAGATGTCGCGATCGTCGATGGACGGATCGAAGCGATCGGTTCAGATCTCGGCGACGCCACACAGACGATCGATTGTGACGGCGCATGGGTTGGGCCCGGCTTCGTTGACATGCATACGCATCTTCGGGAACCAGGACACGAATGGAAAGAGGACATTGCCTCAGGAACTGCGGCCGGCGCTGCGGGTGGATACACCGCGGTAGTAGCAATGCCGAATACCGACCCTCCGATCGACGCCGGACATCTCGCGAGGTTCGTTGCTGATCAGGCGCGCCGATCAGCAAAGACCGAGGTCGTATCGGCTGGATGTCTCACCCTTGGCAGGGCTGGGGAGCGCATGGCTCATCTCGACGAGCTGTGGGACGCAGGCGTCCGCATCTTCACGGACGACGGTGATGCCGTGAGAAACGCGAGTGTTCTCAGAACAGCCATGGAGTATGTCGCACAACTCGGAGGCATCGTCGCTCAGCATGCTGTGGATCCGGACCTCAGTGCCGCCGGTTTCATGCATGAAGGTGCCGTCTCATCCCGGCTCGGCATGTACGGCATACCGCGCGAAGCAGACAATGTCCTGATCGCAAGGGACATCGTCCTCGCGAAAATGACCGGCGCGCGATATCACGTTCAACATCTGTCCACCGCGGAAGGTGTTGCACTGGTTGCAGCGGCGAAGGGTGACGGTATCGATATCACGGCAGAGGTGACTCCCCATCATCTGATGTTCGACCATGAAGACGTACGGTCGACCGATTCGAATTTCAAGATGATGCCACCCCTTCGAGATCCGAGGGACACGGCGGCGTTGATCGAAGGCCTTCGATCGGGCGTGATCGACGTTGTGGCAACTGATCATGCTCCGCAAGCTGCTACAGAAAAGGATGTCCCGTTCGAACATGCATTGAACGGCGTGACGGGTTTGGAGTGGGCAGGTTCGGTGACCAACGGAGAGGTCGCCCTCGATCAGTCGCTCTTCTTCGACCGGATGTCCGTTGCTCCGGCCCGAATCGCCGGTTTCCCCGACCACGGGAGGCCTCTGGCTGCCGGCATTGCAGCGAACATCGTCGTCTTCGACCCCGAAGTCGTCTGGGTACCTGCGAACACGGTTTCGAAGTCTGTGAACGCTCCCTACCTCGGACGGGAACTCAAAGGCAAGGCGAAGACAACGATCTTCAACGGCGCCATCACGTATGTCGAGTAGTCCGTGAAACAGGGACTCCTTGTGACGGCCCACGGAGAGGTGTTTCGTGGCCGGTCTGTCGGAGTCGAAGGCATCGCTACCGGAGAGGTCGTGTTCAACACGGCCATGTCGGGATACCAGGAGATCATCACGGATCCATCCTATAGCGGCCAGGTGGTCGTGCTCACGGCGCCCCACATCGGCAACTACGGGTCCGCACACTATGACAACCAGTCCCCCATGGTCCACGCAAGGTCTCTCGTGATGCGTTCGATGAGTCGGGTTGCATCCTCGTGGCGTTCGACGCAACCTTTCGGCGAGTACCTCGTCCAGAAGGGCGTTGTAGCGCTGTCCGACATCGATACGAGACGGCTCACACGGCACGTTCGCGAAAGGGGTGCGATGCCGGTTGCCGTGGGAGTCGACACCGACGAGGCCGATATTGCTGCCATCGCAGCTTCGACCCCTTCGATGCAAGGGCAGGATCTCGCGAGTGCGGTCTCAACACCCGAGAGTTACCGGCGAGACACGGACGGGCCGAAGATCGGTCACGTCGTTGCCTACGACTTCGGGATCAAGACGGACATCATTCGTTCGTTGAACGCTCGAGGCCTGGACGTAACGGTTGTGCCTGCTTCGACCTCGGCGGTCGAAGTGCTCTCGCTTGGACCCGACGCAGTGTTCCTCTCAAACGGTCCAGGCGATCCGGAACCCCTCGCGGGTCCCGTCGAGGCGATCAGGGGTTTGCTCGGAAAGACACCAGTATTCGGGATCTGTCTCGGTCACCAGCTTCTCGGCCTTGCCCTCGGAGCGGAGATCTTCAAACTTCCGTTCGGGCATCATGGCGGGAATCACCCTGTGCGGAGGTTGAGCAACGGCTCCGTGGAGATCACATCCCAGAATCATGGATTCGCTGTCGATCTGTCGTCGATGGCCGGCGGCGAGCGCCAGCGATACGACGGTCTAGAAACACGCGACACGATACCTGAGTACGTGCCAACGCCCTTTGGTGAAGTATCCGCTACGCATCAGAATCTCAACGACGGCACGAATGAGGGGATTGCCTGTCACGATGTCTCGGCATTCTCGGTGCAGTATCACCCCGAGGCTGCGCCCGGCCCGAATGATGCGTCCCATTTGTTCGACCGATTCATCGATGTCGTGAAGGGCAGCCGTGCCGAAACGAACTGATATCAAGTCGATCCTCGTGATCGGATCAGGCCCGATCATCATCGGACAGGCCAGTGAGTTCGACTACAGCGGCACACAGGCAGTCAAGGTGCTCAGGGAACACGGGTTCCGTGTCATATTGGTGAACTCGAACCCTGCCACCATCATGACCGACCCTGAGTTCGCGGATGCAACGTACGTCGAGCCGATCACCGCTCCCGTCGTCGAGAAGATCCTTCGGAAAGAGCGACCGGACGCCGTCCTCCCGACGCTCGGTGGCCAGACGGCTCTCAACGTGACGATGGAGCTTGCCGAGGCCAAGGTGTTCCATGAGCTCGATATCGAACTGATCGGGGCATCCCTCGAGGCAATCTCGGCTGCCGAAGATCGGGGGCGATTCAAACGGATCATGGTGGCTGCAGGCATGGAGACGGCGAAGTCTCACTACGTCAATTCCCTGGATGAGGGGAGGACGGCAGTACGTGATCTCGGTTATCCCGTGATGGTTCGACCAAGCTACATCCTCGGTGGTGGGGGCACGGGGATCGCCCATGACGAGGGCGAATTCGACAAGATGCTTCAGATCGGAATCGACACGTCGCCTGTCGGTGAGGTGCTCATCGAAGAATCCATATATGGATGGAAGGAATTCGAGCTCGAGGTGATGCGAGATGGTGCGAACAACGCCGTGATCGTCTGCTCGATCGAGAACTTCGACCCCATGGGAATCCACACAGGTGATTCGATCACCGTTGCCCCCGTGATGACCCTCTCGGACAGGGAGTATCAGGAGATGCGCGATGACGCGATCGCGTGCCTCAGAGCGATCGGAGTGGAGACGGGAGGTTCGAACGTCCAGTTCGCCGTCGACCCTGCAACGGGAAGGCGCCTCATCGTCGAGATGAATCCCAGGGTGTCGCGTTCGTCTGCACTTGCCTCGAAAGCAACCGGATTCCCGATCGCGAAGATCGCAGCCATGCTGGCCGTTGGATTCACGCTGGACGAGATCGCCAATGACATCACGGGAGCGACACCAGCGTCGTTCGAACCTGCCCTCGACTACGTCGTTGTCAAGGCGCCACGATTCGACTTTGCGAAGTTTCCCTCGGTCGAATCCGCACTTGGCACCTCGATGCAGTCAGTCGGTGAGGCGATGGCGATCGGTCGCACCTTCCCTGAGGCACTCCAGAAGGCACTGCGAAGCCTCGAGAGTGGTCGGCACGGCCTCGGCGCCGATCCGGCTGAAGCTGCGCAGCGAGATCTCTCGGACGAGGAGCTCGCCGACCGTGTTGCGGTTCCCAGCCCGAACAGGGTTTTCGAGGTCGCCGAGGCAATGCGACGAGGCATGCCACCGGAGGACCTTGCCGCAGGCACGTACATCGATCCCTGGTTCCTCGACCAGATGGCACAGCTCGTTGACATCCGCAAACAGTTGGAGTCCTCGGGACCGAGCACGATCATGCTTCGCGAAGCCAAGCGCTTCGGATATTCAGATCAGCAGCTCTCGTACCTATGGGATGTCTCCCCGGACGAGGTCTCCAGGATGCGCAGGGAGCACGGACCCGACGTGACCTACAAGACGGTCGACACCTGTGCCGCCGAGTTCGAGGCTCGTACGCCGTATTTCTACTCGACCTACGAAGACGAATCGGAAGCGCCTGAGCCCGGTGAACGTACGGTCATGGTGCTCGGCTCAGGGCCGAACCGCATCGGACAGGGGATCGAGTTCGACTACTGCTGTGTACATGCAGCTTTCGCACTTGCAGACGCCGGTTATGAGACCGTCATGGTGAACTGCAATCCAGAGACGGTCTCCACAGACTACGACACTTCGACAAGGCTGTATTTTGAACCGCTCACCACTGAGGATGTCCTGGCCGTGGTCGAGGCCGAGCAACCGATCGCTGTGATCGTGCAGCTCGGAGGTCAAACGCCACTCGGGCTCGCGCACGATCTCGAGCAGGCAGGTGTTCGCATCGCTGGGACGAGTCCCGACTCGATCGACATGGCCGAAGACAGAGAACGCTTTTCGGCGCTGTGTTCCGAGTGCGGGATTCGACAACCGCAACATGGAACAGCGAAGAGCATTCCAGAGGCGTTGGAAGTCGTTGACGACATCGGATTCCCTGCGGTCGTCCGCCCATCGTATGTGCTTGGGGGCCGAGCGATGCGCATCATCTACAGCGTCGAGGACCTCAGCGCCTATCTCGCTGATCTGTATGGCGCGACCCCGGGAGGCGAGGTCGACCTCTCCGAATCACCTCTCCTCATCGATCGGTTCCTCGAATCGGCGATCGAGGTCGATGTCGATGCTGTGTTCGATGGAGAGGACATCTACATCGGCGGCATCATGGAACACGTAGAAGAGGCAGGAGTCCACTCCGGCGACTCAGCTTGTGTCGTGCCTCCTCCAACACTTTCGGAACGCATCATCGAACACGTCATCGCAGATACGCTGAAACTCGCGCGCGGGCTCAATGTCGTCGGTCTTGTGAATATCCAGTTCGCGATCCGCGGCGAAGAGGTCTACGTTCTCGAGGCAAATCCTCGGGCCTCGCGCACCGTTCCGTTCGTATCCAAAGCAACCGGTGTGCCGCTCGCAAAGGTGGCAACGAGGGTCATGATGGGAGAGAAGCTCTCTGAGCTCAGGCGTTCGGGTCTCGTGCCGCAGTCGGCTATCGAGTTGCCATACACGGCTGTGAAGGAAGCCGTCCTGCCCTGGACACGATTCCCGAACGAAGACACACTTCTCGGGCCTGAGATGCGTGCAACAGGCGAGGTCATGGGCGTCGGCCCAACTGTGGCAATCGCCTATTCCAAGGCGCTCTCGGGTGCAGGCCACTCCATACCAGAGGAGGGCTCGGCGTTCATCTCTCTCGCCGACAGGGACAAGGCCGCTGGGGTCGTATGTGCCCGACTGCTCATCGAACTGGGTTTCAAGCTGTTCGCAACCCACGGGACGGCCGGGCATCTCGCTCGAAACGGCATCCCATCGACCCACGTCGACAAGGTGGGGGAGGGGTCATACGATCCGGTTCGGCTCATCGAGGATGGGCGAATCGACCTGATCGTGAACACCCCGGTCGGGGGGAAAGCCCGCGGCGATGGCAGGGTGATCCGACGAGCAGCGACGAGGCATGGCATACCGTGTATCACTACGGCTCAAGGGGGACTTGCCGTCGTTGAAAGCATCGCCGCCGCCCGCACCGAGGACATCGAAGTCACGAGCATCCAGGACCTTCACGCATCGGCCGGGCTGCGATGACGAGCCTCGTTACCAATCTCGGATCGTACGAGATGTCATCGCCGCTCGTCGCCGCGTCCGGCACGGTTGGTTCGGTCGTGGACTTTCTGAACGTTGTCGATTTCTCGAAGTACGGTGCAGCCACGTCCAAGTCTGTTGCTCCAGAACCCTGGTCCGGCAGGAAACCTCCGCGGATAGCGCACGGCGAGGTCGGGATGCTCAACGGGATCGGGATACAGAACCCCGGGATCGGCGCGTGGGCCGACTCCCTTGGCGAGTCGATCGCCCAGGTACCCACCGATGTGTGGGGCAGCGTTGTGGCACATGACGTCAGCGGATTCGGGCAGGTCGCGGCCAGAATGGCGTCTGTTGGCGTTGCTGCGATAGAGGTGAATCTCTCCTGTCCGAACCTGAAAGGAACGCCATTCGCACTCGATGCTCAACTCTCCGCAGAAGTCGTCAGGACCGTCAGAGCGGCGACCGCACTCCCCGTCGGAGCGAAACTGTCCTCGGATGCCCAACCGATCAGTGCCGTTGCAGGGGCGGTAGCCGATGCCGGGGCGGACTGGGTTGTCGTATCCAACACGGTGATGGGCGCGCGCATCGATCCCGAGACACGGAGACCGGCGCTCAGCGGCCTCATCGGTGGATACTCCGGGGCCCCGATCAGGCCGATCGCCATCAGGAGTGTTCTCGAGATCGCAAGAGACCTTCCGGATCTTCCGATCGTCGGGTGCGGAGGCGTATCTGAGGCTGCTCATGTGGTTGAATTCCTTCTGGCGGGTGCATCGGCTGTTGCCATCGGTTCTGCCCACTTCAAGTCTCCTCGGATCGCCCAGCAGATCTCTCGCGGCCTCGGCAGATACATGCGCAAACACGGAGTGTCGTCGATTCAGGAGTTGATTGGAGCGTACGAACCATGGTGAATGAGAACCCCATCATCGTTGCGCTCGACATGGAAACAGCCGAAGAGGCTGTCTCGATGGCTCAGGTCGTTGCACAGTACGTCGGTGCATTCAAGATCGGCCTTGGATTGCTGCACGGACCGGGGCCGGGGACGATCGATGCACTCGTCCGGCTGGGCAAGCCGGTGTTCGTCGATGCAAAGCTCCATGACATCCCCTCCCAGGTCGAGACTGCAGCAGAGCGGCTCGGCAAGCATGGCGCCCGCTGGATCACCGCTCACGTTGGAGGCGGCATCGACATGCTCGAGGCCGCCGTCGATGGTCTCGCAAGGGGGGCTTCCGGAGCAGAAGCAGGGATCCTCGGTGTCTCCGTGCTCACATCCCTCGGCAAGACAGATCTCGAACGGATGGGAATACAACGAACGCCGGGTCAGCTGGTCGGGAAGATGGCCAAACTGGCGTACCAGTCCGGGTGCGAAGGGCTTGTCTGTTCGCCCCAGGAACTCAACGTTGTAGCCCAGGCGGCACCCTCCCTGAAACGTGTCACGCCGGGCATCAGGCCGATCGACCGCGGCGATGACCAGACAAGAACTGCGACACCGATCGAAGCCATGGACCGTGGCGCGACGATGCTTGTCATCGGAAGGCCGATAACGCGGGCTCCAGATCCGGCGGGTGCAGCGGAAGCGATTCTGATCGATATCACCGATCACCGGAAACTTGATTGATACGATGCGTCCCAACAAGGAGGACGAGTGCTTCCAGAGATGACAGACGAACAACGAGCTGCAGCGCTAGCGCGCGCACACGAAGCTCGACGACTGCGAGCCGAGATCAAACACCTGCTCAAATGCGGCAGCCTTACCTTCCAGGACGTCCTCGATCGCGCCGAGGAAGATGATCTGGTTGCAGGCACGAAGATCCAGGCGATCGTCGTCTCGATGCCACATATGGGAAAGGTGAGTACGAAGCGCCTGTTCGAAGAGATCGGAATTGCCGACAACCGTACAATCAGAGGCCTCGGTTCAAACCAACGCAAGGCCCTTCTTGAACGCTTCTCCTAAAGGCAGACTCATCGTCGTATCCGGCCCTTCCGGCGTCGGCAAGTCGAGCATCATCGATGAAGTCGTGGACCGAACGAATTCGCGGTTCTCCGTCTCGGGGACAACGAAGTCCCCGAGACAGGGCGAGGTTGACGGCGTGGACTATCACTTCGTCACGAACGAGGCCTTTCTCGACGCAGTCGATCAGGGCCTCATGCTCGAATGGGCTGAGTACGCAGGTCACCTGTATGGGACACCGCGGAGCGAGGTGGAACCCGCCCTTGCGGATGGGATCAACGTGATCCTCAACATCGAGATCGAAGGCGCGAAACAGATTCGCCGTACACATCCGGATGCCGTACTGATCTTCATAAGCCCACCCTCCCTCGATGAGCTCGCAAAACGTCTTGCCGGCAGGGGGGACACGGCTCCAGATGACCTCGAGCGAAGGTTCAGTGTCGCCGCGAGGGAGATCACCGAGGCGCCGGACGTGTACGACCACATCGTTCAGAACGATGCCCTTGACGACGCGATCAACGAGGTTCTCGATATACTTGGGGAAGAAGGCGCAGGTGTCGCCATACAATGATGCCTTCAACCACCCGAGGCCAGACCAGAGGAGCCCACTGCCATGATGCTTGAACCGCCGATTGGCGAAATTGTAGCGAAAACGAATTCACGATTCGCACTCGTCGTGCTCGCGGCACGCCGCGCAAGGCAGATCAACGCATATTTCAACGAACTCGGATCCGGGATCGGTGGTTACGTCCCACCACAGGTCCACTCCCTGTCGCGCAAGCCGCTGTCGATAGCGCTTGAGGAGATCGTTGAAGACAAGGTCGTCGTCGCTCCGATAGAGGAGTAGACCATGGCCGTAGGGCGACGTGTCGTCCTCGGCGTGACCGGGGGAATCGCCGCCTACAAGGCCGCATATCTCGCCCGCCTGCTCACTGAGCGCGGCGCAACGGTTCGAGTCGTGATGACAGAGACGGCGAGGGAGTTCATCGGAACCGCAACCTTCGCGGCGATCACCGGAAGCGAGCCGGTCACAAGCCTGTTCGGCGGAGATGACGTGTCGCCACACACGACATTGGGCCAATGGGCCGAAGCGATCGTTGTCGCTCCCGCTACTGCTTCAACACTCTCCAAGCTCGCCCACGGCGAGTCGTCGAATGCGCTCACAGCGACCGTGCTTGCCTCGAGCGCACCCGTAGTTGTCGCACCTGCCATGCACACCGAAATGTGGGAGCAGCCGGCCATACAACACACTATGGCCAAGCTGCGCGACTACGGATATACGATCGTTGAACCAGAATCGGGTCTGCTCGCTGGGGGAGATGTCGGCATGGGAAGACTTGCCGATCCCACCACCATCGCCGACGTGGTCTACTCGCTGTTCCCCGCGCCGGACCTGGCAGGCTTGAACGTCATGATCACCGCAGGTGGCACCAGGGAAGCGATCGATCCTGTTCGCTACATTGGCAATCGATCATCCGGGAAGATGGGGAATGCAATCGCAACCGTCGCATCCGAACGAGGGGCGAGCGTGCTCCTCATCACTGCCGCGGAGCCGCCAACCGGCACCGACATCGAAGTAGTGCGTGTCGAAACAGCCGACGAAATGGCCGAAGCAGTTACGGAGCGAACGTCGGGAATGGACGTTGCCGTGATGGCTGCAGCAGTTGCAGACTTCAAGCCGCGCAAGAGCGGACCGCACAAGATCCGGCGAGCGGACGGTGTGCCGAAGATCGAACTCGTACCGACTCCCGACGTGCTCATGGCAGTGCACACATCCAGTCCAAGGCCTTTCTTGGTGGGTTTCGCGGCAGAAACAGGATCCGTGGACGCTGCGGTCGCAAAGGCCGCCACCAAGGGTGTTGACCTCCTTGTCGCAAACGACATAAGCAAGGAAGGTTCCGGGTTCGGGTCAGACACGAACGAAGTTCGGTTCGTGTTCGCCGATGGAACCGTACGAGACCTCGAATTGATGACAAAACGTGAGGTAGCGTCCGAGATCTGGGATGCAGTCATGAGTCTCAGGGCCGAGTCCTGACCGCCCGAACTGCCTGCCAGGTCGTACCGGACATCGCAACGTTCGCCGTAGACGACGGATTCTCATACCTGGTTCCCGATGGTCTGCCGGTAGACGTCGGGAGCCGGGTCAGGATCAGAGTGTCCGGTCGCAGGTTGAAAGGTTTCGTCACGGCCCTGTACGAAACAGACCCAGAAAGGAATCTCCTGCCGCTCGATGGACTGTCTGGCGATATGGCGTCTTTTGATTCTGCGACACTCGAATCGCTGCGGTGGGCATCGACACACTACGTGACGCCGCTGTCTGTGATCCTGAAGCGAACCGTTCCACCGAATGTCCCGAAACCGGATCTCACGGGTCAACGTGTACCAACGCGCGGACCGTCACGCGCCGACGGTCGGCACACTCTGGAGTACCGCGTAGGGACTGCTCCATACGGGGAAGCCATCGCAGTGTCGATCGGCCCGACCGTCGACATCGGACGGAACGTGGTTGTGATCGCGCCAAGCGTTGTCGAGATCGATGAAATCGCGCACAGACTTCATGCAGAGTTCGGGGACCAGGTCGTGAAAGCGACCTCATCGATGCCGGGCGCGGAGGTGACCGGGGCATGGTCATCAGTCGCGGGTGACAAGGGAACCATCCTGGTCGGCACCCGCGAGGTCATGTTCTGGCCGTTCGGCGGCGCAGGTATCGTCGTTGTCGTCGAAGATGGACGCAGGGTCATGCGTTCTCAGGCAACACCGACACTGAGCGTCAGAGAGGTCGTTCTTCGGCGAGCTGCAGGCGAGTCGTTCTCTGTCGTGTTCCACGGACCCGTTCCCACTCTCGAGACGATCGCCCATGGGGTCCCCGTCACAGCATCACAGGGAAGACAGTGGCCGATGGTCGAGGTCGCCGATCGCAGCGATGAACCGCCCGGCGGGGGGTTGCTCACGGAGAAGGCTGCTGCAGCCATCAGAAGGACCACGTCCGAGAGAGAACGAACCTTCGTCCTCGTCAGCTCGCGCGGCTACGCACCGGCGTTCAGGTGTGTCGCATGCGGAGAAGTTCGCAAATGCACGACCTGTGGGAGTGCGGCGTCACGCGAAGACTCGTGCAGGCGATGCGGAGCAGGGTTAGGTGCGTGTTCCAGCTGCGGAGCAGGCCGATTTCAGGCGCTCGGTGCAGGTATCGGCAGGACCGTTGAAACCATCAAGGCATTCGTTGGTGACGACGTTGGCCGAGCCGATGAGGGAAGACTCGTGACCGTTGGATCCGAGCGTGACCTGATCGGTGTCCATGACATGGGATTGGCCGTCGCCGTGGATGTCGACGGGCTCACGATGGCTCCCCACTACCGAGCCGGCGAAGATGCCCTCAGGTTGCTCGCACGCCTCGCTCATACCGTCAAGCGGGGTGTGGGACGAAGCTGCCTCATCCAGACAGCGATACCACGCCAGGATGTCGTCGCTGCCTTGGTCAACGGTCATTCAGAGGACTTCTTGGAAGGAGAGCTCGCGTCCCGGCGTGAGCTCGGATTCCCGCCGGTCGGCTCTCTCATAGCGATCGAAACCGAGGGGCGGTTCGGTGCTGAGGAGCTGCTGAGGAGAGAAGTTGGCCAGATGGGAACGATCCTCGGGCCAGCACCTGTGGATGCTCGCATGCGGTGGCTCATACAGGGACAAGACCTCCAAGATGCCCGGTTGGCTCTCCGCCCCGTACTCTCAACCCTTCGAAGCAGAGGAGCCAAGGTGCGGGTGGATGTGGATCCCATTGACCTGTAGACAGCAGACGGTACGGCTGAATCTCGACGCGCGTGTGCCCCGCTGAGTGGCGTGACGAACGCGCTGTCTGCTGTCTACCGTCTACCCTGCGCCCATGGCCATCTTCCCGATTCGCACGTTTCCGGATCCCGTTCTGACGATGAACGCGTCGGTCGTGTCCACCTTTGACGACGATCTGGAACGATTGATCGACGACCTCGTGCACACCATGTACGACGCTCCGGGAGTTGGCCTCGCTGCGCCCCAGATCGGCATATCGAAGAGGATCTTCGTTGCCGACGTCGGCGAAGGCCCATTTGCGATGATCAACCCACGGATCGTCGAGACGTCGGGGAAGTGGAAATTCGAAGAGGGCTGTCTGTCTGTGCCGGACCGCTACTGGAACATCAAACGGGCTGACTACGCCAAGGCCGAGGGTTTCGGACTCGACGGTGAACCCGTCATGTTCGAGGGAGACGAAATGATCGGTCGTGTGCTCCAGCACGAGATCGACCATCTCGACGGAACTCTGCTCCTTGCCCATCTCGGACCGCGGATCCGCAGACAGGTGCTCAAAGAGCTCCGTGAAGAATCCCTCGGAACGAATAGGATCACCTGATGGGAGCCGTATTCCTCGGTACGCCCGCCGCGGCGATACCGAGCCTTGCCGCGTTGGCAGATGTCGAGGATATCGATCTCGTCGTCACCCAGCCGGACCGGCAGGCATCAAGAGGGAGGGTGAGGACCGCTCCCGCGGTGAAGATCGCTGCGCAACACTTCGGATTCCCCGTAGCTCAACCAAAAACGCGTGAGGACCTCGACGACGTCCTGAAATCCGGTGAATTCTCCCTAGGCGTCGTTGTCGCCTACGGTCAGATTCTGACTCCCGACATGTTGGCCACCGCACCGTACGGGTTTCTCAATGTTCACTTCTCGTTACTCCCGAGATGGCGAGGGCCTGCGCCTGTCGAGCGAGCGATCATGAGCGGTGACAAGCGGACGGGCGTGACGCTCATGAAGATCGATGAGGGAATCGACACCGGCGCAGTTCTCGCGGAGATCGCAACGCCCATCGGACCGAACGAGACCGGGGGAAGTCTGACGGCTCGTCTGTCCTATCTCGGTGCTTCTCTCGTCGACGGAACCATCCCGGAATACCTCAACGGTCACCGTATTCCGGTGCCACAGATCGCCTCCGGGGTGTCACATGCAAAAAGACTGAGCAAGGCCGAGGCGCGAATGACACCCGGTCTCGGTGCCGAACAAGCCGAACGCTCGATCCGCGCGTTCCAGCCGCGTCCCGTGGCATGGGTCCAAACCGTGGATGGAAGAGTGCGTATCCACGGGGCATCGGCCACCGAATTCGAGTCACTTCCCGGATTGATCACGCTCGCGGGGACGCGAGTGATCGCCGGCTTCGATCATGGCACACTCGAGCTTCGCATCGTCCAGCCGGAGGGCAAACAGCCGCTGGACGCCACGGCCTGGATGCACGGAAGGCGCGGGCAAACCGTCAGATTCGAATAGGCGGCAGGCGAGAAGCGACACTATCAGTCGATGACCACGCTCTTGGGATCGAAGGCCGCGACCGGATAGGAAAGATCCATCCCCTTGATCGCATCGATGAGAATCTGAGCGATCACGAGATTTCGATACCACTTACGGTCTGACGGAACGACATACCAGGGAGCGTTGTCGGTGGAGGTTTCTGAAATCGCATCCTCGTAAGCCGCCATGTACTCGTCCCACTTCGCCCTGGACAACAAGTCGTTCGGCTCGAACTTGTAGTTCTTCGTTGGGTCGTCGAGACGTTCCTGCAAGCGTTCCTTCTGCTCATCCTTGGAGATGTGAAGCATGATCTTGACGATTGCGGTCCCTTCATCCGCGAGCATCGTTTCGAAACCACGGATGTGCTCATACCGTCGCGACCACACATCAGTCGGGACCAACTCGTTGACCCGCACGACAAGCACATCCTCGTAGTGACTTCGATTGAAGACAGCGATGCGTCCCCTTCCCGGCGCTCGCGCATGCACTCTCCAGAGATAGTCATGGGCCCGCTCGTGGGGGCCGGGCACTCCAAAACCGTGCACGTCGACTCCCTGAGGATTCACACCGGAGAACACCTTGCGGATGGTTCCATCCTTCCCTCCGGTGTCCATCGCCTGGAGAACGAGCAGCAATGCCTTTGTGCCATCAGCCCACAGGAGCCGCTGGAGCTCAGCAAGCTCCCTGTTCATCCGGGTCAACACCGAGTGCGAAGACGATTTGTTGAGCGAGGAGAATGCCGTCTTCTCGCGAGGGTCGATAGCTGACAGGTCGACTCGAGACCCTTGCACGATTCGGTAGTGGTCCAAATGGAGTTCCTCTCTCCGCTGGGTGACACTAACCATTTACACTCGCAAACAATGAGAACTCCACCACGCATAGCACCATCGATACTCGCTGCCGACTTCGCCCACCTTGCAAGAGATATCGCAGCGCTAAACGACCAGATCGATCTTCTGCACATCGACGTGATGGATGGCCACTTTGTACCGAACATCTCTCTCGGTCCTCCCGTCATCACCGCGATTCGGAAGTCCACGGACCACTACCTGGACTGCCACCTGATGATCTCTGACCCTCTCACCTACCTCGAGCCACTCAAAGCTGCAGGGGCCGACGGCGTCACCGTTCACATCGAGGCTGTACCCGACCCATCCGGAGTTCGTGCCGAGGCGGTCCTGCTCGGTATGGATTTCGGGCTCGTGATCAACCCCCCAACCCCGGTTTCGGCGATAGAACCCTATCTCGAGATGGCTTCGATGGTGGTTGTCATGAGCGTGCATCCTGGTTACGGTGGCCAGTCGTTCATCGAAGGTGCCCTGCCCAAGATCGAGCATCTGAGGGAAATCATTGACTCGCGAGCTTTGGCAACCGATATAGAGATCGATGGGGGTATTGACCTCCGCACGGCAGGACCGGCCAGAGAGGCCGGCGCGGACGTGTTCGTTGCAGGAACTTCGGTGTTCCGGGCGGACGATCCGGTGGCTGCTGTGAAGGAAATGCGTACGATTCTGAACCGGGAGTGACATGACCGAGCGCATCCTTGTCGTCGATGACGACCCGGATATCTTGCAGTTCGTGCAGATGAACCTCGAGCTTGACGGCTTCGAGGTCGAACTCGCTGGAGGCGGACGCGAAGCGCTCGAGAAGGCGGCAGCGTCGCCGCCCGACCTCATGCTGCTCGACGTGATGATGCCCGAGATCGATGGTCTGACAGTTCTCAGACGGATGCGGTCTGACCCACCGACCGCGAATATCCCCGTCATCGTGCTCACAGCGAGAAGCCTCGCCGAGGACCGCGTCAAGGGTCTCGATCTCGGTGCGGACGACTACATCACAAAACCATTCGATCTCGAGGAGCTCATCGCGAGGATTCGAACCGTGCTGAGACGCAGCCAGCAGATGCGGGATCTATCGCCCCTCACAGGTCTCCCTGGAAACTTCCAAATCACGGGAGAGCTCGAAAGGCGCGTCGAGAAAGAAAAGGATTTCGCGGTCATCCACGCCGATCTCGACAACTTCAAGGCATTCAACGATCACTACGGCTTCTTGCGAGGCGACGCCGTGATCAAGTTCACGGCGAAGATCCTCAGCGAGGCAGCCACCGAGACGGGTGACCAGGATGCATTCGTCGGGCACGTCGGTGGAGACGATTTCGTCGCGGTTGTGAACGATCACAATGCTGAGCCGTTCTGTGACTACATCGTCGCGAATTTCGACGACGGCATCCTCGACTTCTACGACACTGCTGATGCGCTACAGGGATACATCGAAGTCACAGATAGGAGGGGAGAGCGCCAAGCTTTCCCCGTGTGCTCGTTGTCGATGGGCGTCGCCACGACAGCCCGCAAAGCCATCTCCAGCGAGTGGGAAGCATCTGCCGTCGCATCTGAAATGAAGGAAGTCGCAAAGCGGACACCCGGCACGAATTACCAGATAGATCGCAGGACGTAGGCTGTTCGCGGTCAGGACCTTCCCTCCCGGTCTCCGACCCCGAACCGTGCATTGCAAGTTTCTCGTCTGTGTGTTGCGCCCAGATCGCCTAGACCGCCGGTCGTACTACCTTGGTGTCACATACCTCTTTCAGGGCAGGGTGCAATTCCCGACCGGCGGTGAAAGTCCGCGACCCCCAACTCTGGGGCTGATCCGGTGGAACTCCGGGACCGACGGTGAGAGTCCGGATGGGAGAAAGGGGACGCTTGATGCGTCGCGCTGGAAACAACCCAGTTGCCGACACGCACGCGGACGAGCTGATGCGTTGCGCGATCGAGGCAACTCGATCGACCTTCCCGCATCCGAATCCGCGTGTAGGTGCGGTCGTCGCGTCGTCGGACGGCACGGTGCTGTCGGTCGCTGCCCACCAATCCGCCGGGCAACCCCATGCCGAGGTCCTTGCGCTGGATGCCGTCGAAAATGCGGTCGGTACAGACCTCTATGTGACCCTCGAGCCATGCAACCACCACGGTCGGACTGCTCCGTGCACCCAGGCGATCCTGGATGCGGGCGTGTCCCGTGTCTTCGTGGGAATCACCGATCCTGATTCTCGCGTCTCGGGGCAGGGCATCGAACGACTGCGGGCAGCAGGCCTGGATGTCACCGTCGGAGTACTCACAGCCGAAATCGTCGCAAATGATCCAGGGTACTTTCACCAAAGAGCGAACGGCGTGCCGATGGTCACGGTGAAGATCGCTACGACGCTCGACGGGCAGGCCGCCGCACAAGACGGCACGTCACAGTGGATCACCTCACGAGAAGCACGCGAAGACGCCCACCGCCTGCGCTCCCAGAATGATGCTGTCATCGTCGGTGCAGGAACCGTGATCGCGGACGACCCGGCACTCACCGTGAGACTGGACGACTATTCGGGTCCCCAGCCGCGTCCTGTGGTCATCGCAGGCATCAGAGAGATTCCTTCTGATCGTCAGATCCTGTCGCGCGATCCGATCGTCTACCGCCCTGATGGATCATCTACGGTCGACCCCGTGGCTGTGGTCGAGGATCTCGGCGAACGAGGCATCGTTTCGGCGATGGTCGAGGGCGGCCCTAAGCTCATAACATCCTTCATGCACGCAGAAGTGGTGGATCAGATCGTGTGGTATGTGGGAGCGAAACTCGCCGTCGGCACCGGGATTCCTGCGTTGGCCGGTGTTTTCGACACGATGGCGAATGTGACGCAGATCACTATCGAGGACGTCGAACGTATCGGACCCGACATCAAGATTTCCGCGACCATAGACAAGGAGCGATGATGTTCACAGGCATCGTCTCTGAGCTCGGAACGATCGTCTCTACCGCTCCTCTCGATGGTGCGATCAGCCTGAGAGTCAGTGCACCAGAAACCGTCGGTGACACCAGGATCGGCGACTCGATCGCCGTCAACGGTGTTTGTCTCACGGCCGTGACGATCGATGAGTCGACTTTCACCGTCGAGGTTGTCGAAGAGTCGCTCCGGCGAAGCTCACTCGGAGATCTTCGAGAGGGTGATGTTGTGAATCTCGAACGGCCGATGTCCGTAGGCGGGCGGTTCGATGGCCACATCGTTCAGGGACATGTCGACGGTGTAGGGCAACTCTCTACGATCGAACGCGAGGGTGATGTCGCCCGATATCGGATTCTCGTACCTTCCGACCTCTCGCGTTACATGGTCGAGAAGGGTTCGATCGCCGTCGACGGCACAAGTCTCACGGTCTCTGCGGTTTCCGATATCGGCGTTGATGCACCTTGGTTCGAGGTCGTTCTCATTCCGCACACGCTGGAAGTCACCATCCTGGGACGGTTGGGCGTCGGATCGCGTGTCAACATCGAGGTCGACGTGTTCGCAAAGTATGTCGAACGCATGGTTGGGAGCTCCAAGTGAATCCGGCACCGATCGCCCAGGCCATCGAAGCCTTCGCACGCGGCGACTTCGTCCTTGTCCTCGACAACGAGGACAGGGAGAACGAGGGTGACTTGGTCGTCGCGGCCGAAAAGGTCACATCGGAACAGATCGCATTCATGGTCAGGCACACCTCGGGTCTGATCTGCCTGCCGATGACGGGCGAACGCCTCGACGAACTCGACATCCCGATGATGGTCATCGACAACACGGATGCACATAAGACGGCATTCACGATCTCGATCGATTGTGCGTCGGGAACGACGACCGGTATCTCCGCCGCGGATAGGGCACGCACGATTCGCGCCACGGTTGAGCCCCGGGCCAAACCATCCGATTTCACGAGGCCGGGGCACGTCTTCCCCCTCCGATATCAGGAGGGAGGCGTTCTCGTGAGACCGGGACATACAGAAGCGTCCGTCGATCTGGCACGGCTGGCGGGCCTGCGCCCGGCAGCCGCGCTCTGTGAGCTCGTCAACGATGACGGATCCATGGCACGAGGAGACACACTCGCCGAATTCGCCGAAGAGCACGATCTGGCAATGATATCGATAGACGATCTGGTCGCGTATCGGTGGCGAACGGAAACCCTCGTGATACGTGATGCATCAGCATCCTTACCGACGGAACATGGAACGTTCGACATCGTCGGCTACCGATCAACGATCGACGGAAGCCAGCATGTTGCCCTCGTCAAGGGTGATGTGGCCGGTAAACACGAAGTTCTCACGCGCGTCCACTCGGTCTGCCTCACCGGTGACGTGTTCGGTTCCCTTCGATGCGACTGCGGCACCCAACTCGACGAGTCGATGCGCCTCATTTCGGAGGAGGGAGAGGGAATCATCGTGTACAACACGGCCCACGAGGGACGCGGCATCGGAATCTTGAACAAGATCGCGGCATACGATCTTCAGGAGCAGGGTCTCGACACCGTTGACGCGAACCGAGAGATCGGACACTCGGACGACAGCAGGGATTATGGGGTTGACGCACAGATTCTGCACGACCTCAAGATCTCGAGTGTTCGCCTTCTGACGAACAATCCGGACAAGATCGAGCAACTGTGTCGTTATGGCGTGGAAGTCGTTGGTCGCGAGCCGCTCTGGGTCGGGCAGACACCCGAGAACAGGACGTATCTGCAAACGAAAACCACGCGGATGGGACATCTCGCTGAGGATGCACTCTGATGCGCGTCGATGAGGCCACCGACAATCCCGTATCGGCCGAAGGACTCCGAATAGCCGTCGCAACGGCGACGTTCAACTCATCGGTCACCGAGGGACTCAGAGCCGGTGCCATTGCTTTCCTCGAAGAATCAGGAGCAGCCGAGATCCTCGCCGTGGAGGTACCGGGAGCATTCGAGCTCCCATTGATGGCACAGCGTCTCACATCGCTCGGATATGACGCCGTTGTCTGTCTCGGCGCAGTCATCGAGGGCGAGACAGATCACTACGAGCATGTGGCTCATCGGGCGTCTGAGGGTCTGATGCGCGTCCAGCTCGATACAGGCGTCCCGATCACATTCGGCATTCTCACCGTGCGCCAACTCGATGATGCTCTTGCACGATCGAAACCCGGACCGGGCAACAAGGGCCGCGAAGCAGCACAAGCCGCAGTCCTCACCGTGCGAGCCCTGCAGACCCTCTCATAACCGGCAGACTCGCTCGAGCTCGGCCCTATCGATCGACGGAAGCCGACTACTGGCCGCCATCCACTAGGCTTGCAGCCGTATACGACGCAAGAGGAGGCGCCTGCTTCCCACCTGTCCACCGTTTCGAGGTGAGCCAGGTCCCGAACAACGGGCAGCACCGTGCCGTGCTGCCCATGTTTCTGTAGGCAACCTTCTGTGCAAAGACCACTATGTACCAGGAGGTATCCCCATCGCTGAACCACGGGTCAACGACCGAATCCGCGTCAAGCGTGTGCGTCTGATTGCGCCGGATGGCGCCCAGATCGGTGAGAAGGACATTGACGAAGCTCGATGGCTGGCCTCCCAACTCGGTCTCGACCTTGTTGAAGTCGCCCCGGATGCCCGTCCTCCGGTTGTGAGGATGATGGACTATGGAAAGTTCAAGTACGACCAGTCCGTCAAGGCAAGGGAAGCCCGCAAGAACCAAACCCGCACGGTGATCAAGGAAGTGCAGTTCCGTCCGAAGATCGGAGCGAGTGACTTCGATGTGAAACGGAAACGGGTCGTCAAGTTCCTGCGCCAGGGCGACAAGGTCAAATGCACCATGCGATTCAGAGGTCGTGAAATGGCCCACCCTGAGCTAGGCAGGGACATCCTCAAACGTCTTTATGACGACGTTGCGGACTATGGCGAGATCGAGACGATGCCAAAACTAGAGGGTCGAAACATGACCATGGTGCTCGTACCTGCGAGGAATGCGCCGACGGATGATTTTGAGAACGAAAGTGACAAGACGGACGAGGAATAGCCAAGGTTGACCTCTCCCTCCCGGCAGGAGTGAAACGTGCCGAAAATGAAGACACACAAGGGTGCTGCGAAGCGCTTCAAACGGTCCGGCAGTGGCAAGATCAGGCATGACAAGGCCTGGCGCGGTCACAACCGCAACAAGAAGAGCCAAGCGCGATGGCGTCGCGTCAAAGGAAAATCCAATCTCAGCGGGAAGAATGCAAAACGCATCGACCGCATGCTGCACAACTAGGAGGCCCCCATGGCTCGTGTAAAACGATCTGTGAACGCGCGCAAGAAGCGCAAAAAGGTGATGGATAGGGCTTCTGGATACACCGGTGCCCGATCGCGGAGATATCGCGCTGCCCGCGAGCAGGTGATGCACGCAATGCAGGACTCGTACGATCATCGTCGCGCACGCAAGGGACAGTTTCGCCGGCTCTGGATCCAACGCATCAACGCCGCTGCCCGTATCAACGGAACCACATACTCTCAGTTCATGGCCGGCCTGAAGGCCGCCGACATCGAAGTGGATCGCAAGATGCTCGCCGAGATGGCGGTATCGGATCCGGAGGCGTTCCGTGCTCTCGTTGACGTTGCAACCGGCGCCATCGCTGAGTAGATCCAGAAGAGCGCAGAACACCGAAGCCGAAGAGGCCTCCGCTCGGGCTGGGACCTCTTCGCGTTCGAGGACACTTCACCGTACGATGACGCGGTGGACGCCACCATCACATCCGTAAGCAATCCTCTCATCAAGCAGTTCAAGAAGCTGCACAGAGCCAGGAGAAGGCGCGAGGCCGCGCAAACGATCGTCGAAGGATCCAACGTGTTCGGTCTTGCGATCGGCGCAGGAATCAAACCTGTTGCGGTTCTCGTCCTTGAAGAGGACAAGGTCACTCGCGAACTGGCCGCCGACAGGGGATTCCCGATCATGGTTGTCACCGAAGAGGTCATGAAGGCGGCTGCAGACAGCGCGAACCCGCAGGGGCCGGTCGCTTTGATCGATGTTCCGGCGGCAGGATCGATACGTCCGCGAGACACTCTGGTCCTCCGAGACATCGCCGACCCGGGAAATGTAGGGACCATGATCCGCTCGGCTGCGGCATTTGGTTGGGATGTGTGCGTGTCGGGCTCGACTGCAGATGCATGGAGTCCCAAGGTGCTGCGTTCAGGTGTCGGGACCCACTTCGGTGTGCACCTCGCATCCACGGACAATCCGGTCCTCGATGCTCATGCCGTCGGGCTCGAGGTCATCGCGACCGTGGTGGCCGATGGAGGGGAGTCGCTGCGCGGAGATCGGCCCATTGCGCTCATGATCGGTTCAGAAACCCATGGACTGTCCAGAAGCGACATCGAACAAGCTGATAGGACGGTGACACTCAACATGCCGGGGGCGATCGAGAGTCTCAACGCTGCTGTTGCCGGGTCGATCCTGATGTACACCCTGACCGATGACAGGTAGGCCAACGGACGTTCTCTGGGCTCATGACCGGACCCAGTCCGGTCTAGAACCCTGGGTTTGCGAGAATGTCCGATCGGCACGGCGAGCGCTAACCTGCCACATCGCATGGACGAACTCGAAGAACTCAACCAGGACGCACCGGGACGGATCGACGCGGCAGCAACAATCGCCGAGCTCGATGACCTCGAGGCGGAAACGGTCGGACGAAGATCGCCGATCGGTGAAGCTCGTCGAGGACTCGGTGCGATAGAGGACCCCGCCGAACGGGGGGCCGCGGGCAAGGCGATCAACGAAGTCGCTGTTGCTCTCACCACCCGGATCGCTGCCAGACGAGGCGCGCTCGAAGTCATCGAAATGAACACCATGCTCGAAGCGGACAGGGTCGATGCGACATTGCCGGGACGAGTGCCGAAGAGGGGAACGCATCACCTGATTCAGCAAACGATCGATGAGATCGTCGACATCTTCGTTGGACTCGGGTACCAGATGGTCGAGGGACCGGAAGCGGAATCCGGTTTCTACAACTTCACGGCTCTCAACATCCCTGAGACGCATCCGTCGAGGCACGAGAGCGATACGTTCTACCTCGACTATGGCGACGACGAGGAGGAGGTCCTGCTGCGGACCCATACATCGCCGATGCAGGCGCGATTCATGGAATCGCACGAGCCTCCCGCGTATATCGTCGTGCCGGGAAAGGTCTTCCGATCCGATGCCATCGACTCAACACACCTTCCGGTGTTCCACCAGATCGAGGGGCTGGCCGTTGATGACAACATCACATTCGGAGACCTGAAGGGCACCCTTGCCGAGTTCGCCCGTCAGTACTTCGGAATGGACACAAAAGTGAAGTTCATCCCGCACTACTTCCCATTCACCGAGCCGTCGGCTGAGCTGCATGCCTACACCCAGGACAGATGGATCGAGCTTCTCGGGTGTGGAATGGTGAACCCTGCTGTCTTCGAACACGTTGGATACGATCCCCAGGCCCTTTCCGGGTTCGCGTTCGGTATGGGCGTCGAGAGGATGGCGATGGTTCGCCACGGCATCACCGATCTGCGTACGTTCGTCGATCCTGACGTCAGGACGCTGGAGCAGTTCAGATGAAACTCACGCTGTCCTGGCTAAGAGAGTTCATCGACATTCCCACCAGCGATCCAGAAGAGATCGCTGAGGCATTCGAAAGCCTTGGTCATGAGATCGAGGAATGGCATGTGATCGAGCCTTCGTTCTCCGGCGTGGTTGTCGGCGAGGTGCTTGAAGTCGCTGCGCACCCGAATGCCGACAAGGTCAGGCTCACGAAGGTCGACGTCGGCGACGAGGTACTCGACATCGTCTGTGGAGCATGGAACTTCGAGGCAGGCGCCGTCGTGCCGGTCGCGGTTCCCGGAGCCGTACTCGCCGGAAATCTCGAGATCACTCGCCGTGAGATCCGTGGTGTCATATCAAACGGCATGATCTGTTCCGAGATAGAGCTTGAACTTGGCGACGAAGCCGAGGGAATCATGGTGCTCAACGATGACTATCCCGTCGCTCGTGACATGGTCGGCGAATCGTTTGCTCCTGTTCTCGGGTTTCCTGATGTCTACTACGAGGTCGGCGTCACTCCGAACCGGCCGGACTGTCTCTCGGTCTACGGCCTTGCTCGCGATCTCGCCGCTTTCTATGACGCACCGCTCAGAGATCCAAATATCGGCGTCGAGGAATCAGGTCCGCCCTCCGTGGTGCATGTCACGATCGATGATGCCGTCGCATGCCCGAGGTTCGCCGGTCGACAGGTTCGTGGTATCACGGTCGGAGTATCGCCGCACTGGTTGCGCCGGAGGCTCGGCCAAGCGGGCGTTCGGCCGATCTCGAACGTCGTGGATGCTTCGAACTACGCAATGATCGAGTTCGGGCATCCAACACACGCCTTCGATGTCGACCGCCTCGGTGACACGATTCACGTGCGAATGGCCAACAACGGTGAGTCGATCCGCACACTCGACGATCAGGAACGCGAACTCACGTCGTCCGACATAGTCGTCACCGACGGCAGCCGGATCGTTGCCATCGGGGGAGTGATGGGCGGAGCCGCAATCGAGGTTCACGTCGGGACAACGGACGTCTTCATCGAAGCTGCCTACTGGAACCCGGCGAGCATCCTCATGACATCGAAACGATTGGGGCTCCGCTCTGAAGCGTCTGCCCGATTCGAACGCGGCGCTGATCCGTCTTTTTGTCCTCTCGGCGCGGACAGGGTCGCTCAACTTCTCACGGACATCGCTGGAGGTTCACCCGCTCCCGAGCCCGTCGACGTCGATCCCGGTCAGATCAGACCGTGGACCGTTTCCTATCCATTGTCCGAAACGGAACGGATACTGGGCATTGCGCTCGATTCTCACACGACATCCGACCTGCTCACGAGGCTCGGTTTCGATGTGAGCGGTACGGATCCCCTTGTGGTGACGGTGCCGACCAGGCGTCCAGATGTGCGAGCGCCTGTCGACCTCATAGAGGAGATAGCACGGCTGCACGGTTTCGATGGTATTCCCGACACCGTTCCGCAGGGCCCTGGTGGCGGCCTGTCGTACCGGGAGCGCCGCATGCGATTGATCCGTGACATCATGGTCGGCGCCGGCTACTACCAGCTGATCGGCTTCTCCTTCATTGGACGCGTCGATCTCGACCGACTCGGTCTCGAGCCGGGCCACCCGGCCAGGGCGAGTATCAACATCGTGAACCCGCTGAACGAGACCGAAGGCGTCATGCGGACCACGCTCCTCCCCGGACTGCTGAAAGCTGCGTCACTGGGAATCGCACGAAAGAACGAGACGGCGAGGCTTTACGAGATCGGCAAGGTATTCCTGCCCGGCACAGGCAAACTGCCTGAGCAACCGGACAGACTCGCCTTTCTTCTTGCGGGTGAAGACAGCGGCGATTGGCTCTCGCAGGCGGTCGACTTCGATATGTTCGATGGGACCGGAATGTGGACATCTCTCGCGGACAAGCTCGGAATAGCGAATGCAGAGATTCGCCAGACCTACGTCGCACCATTCCACCCGGGAAGGTGCGCCGAGATCGTCATCGACGATGCGGTGATCGGGACGGTCGGCGAGATCCATCCGAAGGTGCTCGAAGCCTTCGACCTCTCCGGCAGAGTGGTTGCCGCAGAGCTCGACCTCGACGCCCTCGTTCTCGAACGAAGCCAGTGGCAATACACATCGCCGAGCGCCTTCCCTCCGGTCGTCTTCGACCTCGCTTTCGCGCTCGACGATGACGTTGCGACCTCGACCCTGCTCCGCGCAGTACAGGACGGTGCAGCGGGGCTCTTTGACAGCGTGACCGTGTTCGACGTCTTCGAAGGGGCATCGATCGGAGAGGGACGAAAGTCGATCGCTGTCAGGATCCATCTCAGAGCGCCAGACCGAACACTGACAGATGAAGAGGTTTCGCCTGTTCGCAAGGCGATAGCCAATAGCGTGGTTGCCGCCACCGGCGGAGAACTTCGAGGTAAGGCCTGATACCAGCAGTCGACCTGGCTTTCCTCGAACTGGATTCCCCATCGGCAGCGATCCAGCTTCTCGGAGCCGTTGTCACGAGCCTGGTCGGCGAATTGACCGTTTCCATCCGCTTGAACGAGGTCGAGGCATACCTCGGCACACAAGACCCGGCCAGCCACGCATACCGATCCCGAACTCCACGGAACGAACCGATGTTCGCATGTGCCGGAACGCTCTATGTGTATCGGTCCTACGGCATCCATTGGTGCGTGAACATCGTCACGGGAGGGGTGAACGATCCTCAGGCTGTACTCCTACGCGGAGGCGCTGTGATCGATGGCGCGAGCGCTGCGATCGAACGCCGTGGGCGCCGTGATCATCTTGCCGACGGACCAGGAAAACTCTCACAGGCTCTCGGGGTCACAGGATCGGACTCAGGGTCGTTGCTCGGAGCAGGTTCTGTTTCCATCACCTCCCTCCCATCCTCTGAGCCGGCATACACGATCACGCCGAGGATCGGAATCAGCTCTGGAGCAGACACGTTGTTGAGATTCGTCCTTGTCGAGCAATAGTGCAACGGATGCCCGGCGCGGGGCCGCTAGCCTCCGACCGAACATGGCATCCCCACAAGAACAGTTCGAATACATCACCAGGACTGTTGATGTCGCGCTGCCTGAGGGCGAACTCATGCGCCAACTCGAGCGCGAGGAGCCGCTACGGGTGAAACTCGGGGTCGACCCGACAGCTCCAGATGTGACGTTGGGATGGGCGGTCGTTTTCGATCTCCTGAGGCGATTCCAAGAAGTGGGCCACACCGCTGTCTTGATCCTTGGAGACTTCACAGCCCAGGTCGGGGATCCATCGGAGAAGAGCTCAACTCGCAGGAGAGTCTCGTCCGAAGACGTGGACGCCTATGTCAACGCATGTTTGCCAACGATCCGCTCACTCCTGCTGGAGGAACGCCTCGAGATTCGGCGCAACAGCGAATGGCTTGCCCCGATGGACATGGCGGGCGTGCTCGAGCTCACCGCGAAGGTGACCGTGTCGAGGCTCATGGACCGCGAGGACTTCTCGAGAAGATGGAAAGCGAACGAGCCGATCTCGCTCATCGAGCTCATGTACCCCATTCTGCAAGGAACGGATTCGGTCGCGGTCAACGCTGATGTCGAGATCGGTGGAAACGACCAGCTGTTGAACCTGCTGATGGGACGAGATCTCCAGGAACGAGCGGGTCAGCTGCCTCAGTCCGTTGCGACCGTCCCATTGCTGGTCGGTACGGACGGCGTCAAGAAGATGTCTCAGTCTCTTGGCAACTACATCTCTGTCCGCAGCGACGCGAACGACATGTTCGGCAAGACGATGTCGATTCCCGACGAGCTCATGCCCCAGTGGTTTCGTCTCGCGGCAGGAGCATCGGACGAAGAGGTCGAAAGCGGTTCCACGCATCCAGGAGAGTTGAAGCGTGACCTCGCTCGCAGGATCGTCGACAAGTATCACGGTGAGGGAGCCGGGCGAGAGGCCGAGGCCGCCTTCGACCGGATCTTCAAGCAGAGGCAAACCCCCAGCGATGTGCCTACCGCTGATCTACCAAACGACGATCCCGTATGGTTGCCCAAGGCACTCGCCGACGCAAACCTGGTCGCCTCCAACGGTGAAGCGAGACGTCTGATCGAACAGGGCGCCGTCAAAATCGATGGCCGGCGCGTCGACGATGAGTCGATCGCTCGCCACCTGCTAGAGAATGCCACGGTGCAGGTCGGGAAACGCCGCTTCGTCAAGTTCGTGCAGTCATAACCCCCCTCCCTGACCGTTCTTGCGTCCCTCAGGGCGGTATATCGCCCTGAGGGACGCAAGAACGAAGAAAGTTCCCAGGTGCACGAACGGCTGCTGCTAGATTCTCGGCCATGCGCACAAGAATCCGGGGGCAGGACGTCGACTGGTGGAACCCAGCGACACAGCGCGGCTCCATATTCATCGCTGTTGGGATCTTCCTGCTCGCCGTACCGCAGGCATCGACGCGTTTACTCGCACTCGCCCTGGCTATCGGACTGATCCTCACGGGCGGAACGGACCTGTGGAACGCGGCCCGCGTCAGACCAATCCCCTGGACAACCGTAGGTCTCGGGTTGCTCTCTTTGTTCGTTGGGGTAGGAATCCTCGCGTTACCCGAGCTTGCGTTCGTTCGGATTGCACAGACGTTCGCCGTTCTGCTCGCCATTCGTGGTGTGATGGTTGTCCTTTTGGCGCTTCGTTCGAGACGAACCTCGGATGCCTGGACATTCAATCTCGTGCGCGGCGGATTGTCGATCGCCGCAGCCGGCGTCATATTCGTGCTTCCGGACGCCATTGAAACCGGACTCCTGCTCACGATCGCCGCCACAGCGCTCATCTCGGGAGCGATCATGATCAGTTACGGCCTGTCGAACGCCGATGCTGAACATCTCGGTGCAGTCGAGCTCGGAGGTTTCATCAAACGTTGGTTGAACCAGCGCGACGTCGGTGAGGAGATGCGCCTCGATGTGATCGACAACCTCTATTTCGAAGACCCCGATTCGTCCCAAAAACAGGTCGGGTTCTGGGTATTGCTCATACTGTCCACCACGATCGCCACGCTTGGCATCCTCGCAGACTCGACGGCAGTCGTGATCGGTGCGATGCTTGTCGCTCCCTTGATGACTCCGATTCTTGGCGTGAGTGCCGGCATTGTCAACGGATGGATGTCGAGAGTGGCCAGGGCCTTTGGTACGGTCGTCGCAGGCGTTGCAGTTTCGATCTTCACGGCCTGGATCGTTGCCCTATGGGCGCCGCACCTCGTTCCGATCACGTCCAACGCGCAGGTGATTTCCCGTATCTCTCCCACGCTCATCGACATGATGATTGCAGTCGCAGCCGGCGCTGCAGGGGCATATGCAACGGTTGACAAACGTGTCTCTTCCTCGATTACCGGAGTCGCGATTGCTGTGGCACTCGTCCCGCCACTCGGTGTTGTTGGTGTGACGCTCACCGCTGGAGCGTACGGCGATGCCGGCGGAGCATTCCTCCTCTTCTTGACGAACCTCGTGTCGATCATCCTTGCAGCGTCGCTTGTCTTCGTGCTCACGGGTTTTGCCCTCATCGCAAAGCTCCACGAGAATCGAGAGAAGATGAAGACGGTCATCATCACCGTGCTACTCGGCGCTCTCATCGTGCTCGTACCGCTCACGTTCACCTCTGAGGGGATCCTGACTTCGGCTTCGAGACAATCGACGGCTCAGACCGCGTCTGAAAAGTGGCTCGAGAATCAAGACGGTCTTCGTCTCATGAAGGTCGTAGTGAAGGGGAACGAAGTGGAAATCACCATCGCAGGACAAGGTGACATCCCCCCGTTGTCCAGTCTGAACGAGCTGCTTTCGGACTCCTTCGGAACCCCGACGATCGCCATCGTCGAGTACTTTCCATCACAGCGCCTGACGGTAGAGAACAATCCGTGACGAGACGCGGATCTGCTTCGTATCATTGACCCATGCCTGCCACGACGACTCTCCACGTCACGCTATCGGGCGACGTGTTCCTCAAGTCCCGGCGCACCCAGAAGCGGCTGATCAAACGCGTGAGGGCGAATCTCGATCATGCGATTCGCTCGGCGGGATACGACGGGCAAACGAAGAGGGTCGGCACACACAGATTCGAACTCGACCCCTCGGATGCGTGCGTTGATGCAGTCCGATCCGCTGCGCTCTCGGTCTTCGGCCTCTCATCGGTCGATACGGTTCGCAGCATCGCATTCGATGGCATCGAGAATCTCGCGAGGGCGGTGGCGGAGGTCACCGCGGACCAGGTGGATGGACACACCTTCGCGGCGCGAGTACAGCGTCGCGGAACACACGAGTGGAACTCGATGGACCTCGCAAGACTCATCGGCACCGAGCTGCTCGAACGATCGGCCGGCGTAGATCTCTCGAACCCCGAAATCGAGGTGCACGTGACCGTGCTTGATCAACGAGCATTTCTCGTGACGGACCATCAGAAAGCTGCCGGAGGCCTCCCGCTCGGAACCCAGGACCATGTGCTGTGTCTCGTGTCCGGAGGTTTCGACTCGGTGGTGGCGGCATGGATGCTGATGGCGAGAGGCTGCCCTGTTGACTTCGTTCACTTCTCACTGAACTGCGCACAATCGGACCATGCGATCGCCGTCGCTCGAGAATTGTGGTCACGCTGGGGCCACGGGACCGACCCAACCGTCCACCTTGTCGAATTCCAGCCCGTCAAGGACGCACTCTTGGAACATGTCGACTCTCGAATGCGGCAGGTCACGCTCAAGGTGCTGATGGCGCGGGCCGCGAGCGAGATCGCTCAGGATGTCGGAATCGCAGCGCTGGTGACCGGGGATGCTCTGGGCCAGGTCTCGAGTCAGACTCTGCCCCACCTGGTTGCCGTCTCGAGATCGACAGAGACGCCGATCCTGCGACCGCTGCTGGGCCTACCAAAGGAGGCGATCATCGATTTCGCTCGCAAGGTCGGAACGGCGGAGCTATCTGCACGTGCGCAGGAATTCTGCGATCTTTCTGCTGGTGGACCCGTGGCCACGGCCGCGACAGAGATCGCAATCGCAAACACAGTCGAACGGATCCCCGAAGAAGTGCTGGCCGACGTGGTCGTAACTCGCAAGGTCTTCGATCTCAAGGACTGGACCCCTGGCCAGTTGTAGGGCGAAAACGTGCCGCGTCAGCGATACATCGTTGTCACGATGCTCGCGAAGTCCTCGTCACCCAGCAGTCCGCGCGCATTCAAGTCGGCAAGTCGTGCTATGTCGTCTGAGCCTGAAGGACCGACTTGTGTCGCCGAGCTCACGTTGTATGTGTCATCGTGTTTCGGACGAAGTGCGAAGTACAGGATCACACCGATGATCGGCAAGAAGATGATCGCTATTGCCCAGAGAGCTTTCGCCAGACCTGAATGCCTCGACGCAAAGAGGTCGACGAGCGCGAAACCCCATAGAAGAATGAGAGGGATCCAAATCGCCAGTATCCAAAAAAAGTCCCAAAAGTCCATAAGCATCACCCTTTTCTGACTGGCATCAAGTGTAGCGGGATCGCTTGAATTGAGTGCTACGATCCCCTACTCACGAAGTGGGAAGCACACATGCTCAAGAAAGTCGCCATGCTGGGAGCCGCGTTCGTTGTCGTTCTGTCCGCATGCGCGCCGGGCGACAACCCGGTTACGCCGCCTCAGAATCCGGATACGACCCAGGCACC
>BTQL01000009.1:0-50760 GCA_036985855.1 Acidimicrobiia bacterium
CCAATCGAGATGAGTCCGACAAGCTCACCGTCGGCGAGAACGGGCAGATGGCGGAACCGGTTGTCGGTCATCAGCTCCATGCAGCTGACAACCGTCTCTGACGGTCCCACGCAGAGAGGGTCCGGTGTCATGATCTCGGAAACGAGCGTCTCTTTCGAGTGTCTCGACATGAGGATGATCTTGCGGGCATAGTCTCGCTCGGACATGATGCCTACGAATTCACCGGCATGTACAACGAGCACCGCGCCGATGTTCTTTTCAGCCATGAATTCGAGCGCATCGAACACCGAGGCATCGGTATCGATGCTCCAAACATCACTGCCCTTATCGTCCAGGATATTCCGGACCGTCTTTCTCATTACGTCCTCCTCACCTGAATCTACCAGAAGCAGCGGACACCAGAAGCCAGACGCCGGACTTCGGACTTCGGACTTCGGACTTCGGACGCGAGCACAACGCTCTACTGTCTAGTGTCTACTGTCTACCGCATCGGAGACCTGTGCCGTTCTCGAATCTGGTTCTGAACACATCCCACGACGTTGCAACCCTGACGCTCAACCGACCCGACAGCCTGAATGCCCTGTCGACAGACCTGCTGAATGAGTTGATCGAGGCGGCCGCGGTCATCAGTGAATCGAGGGCAAGAACGGTCGTCGTCAGCGGTGCTGGAAGGGCGTTCTGTGCCGGCGTCGACATCACCATGCTGTCCGATACGATCGAAACATCCGACCAAAAGCAGCAGTACGCAGCATTTCGGCTCGGCGGCGATATGGCCACAGCCATAGAATCGATCCCCCAGGTCACGGTCGCATCGCTCCATGGATTCGTCATCGGAGGTGGGGTCGTCCTCGCCGCCGCGTGCGACCTGCGGATTGCGGCTGAGGACACGGTGTTCTCCATCCCTGAAATCGACCTCGGCATCCCGCTCGCGTGGGGCGGTATCGGACGCCTTGTTCATGAGATGGGCCCCGCGCTGACAAAGGAGCTCCTAATGACCGGCCGTCGCTTCACAGCTCAGCAAGCGATGGCCACGGGATTCCTCAACGAGGTTGTGGCGCCGGATCGGGTTCGTGCAGCGGCCGAGCAGCTTGCATCAACGATCGCTTCCAAAGCAAACCTCCCGATTCGTATGACGAAAGCCCATGTAGCCGAGGTTCTCTCCGGCGACATGACTCGAGATGATGCGGCTACAGCGGTGACAACGCTCAGTGATCCGGACTCGATGAGCGCAAAAGAGGCCTATCTGGCACAGCTCACCGCGCGCTCGTGAGAATTCTCTCGGCTCGAGACACGCGGGTCGCGCTGCCGATGGAAGATGCCATCGATGCTTTGAAAGACGCCTTTTCATCGGACACCGAGACACCCCAGCGTCAACTCGTGGGCAATTCCTTCATCATGGTTGGCAGAGTCCAGGAACACGGAGCGGTCAAGATCGTTTCGACCGTCCCGGGGAACCCGGCCGGCATCGTTGTCGTATTCGACGAGATCGGAACGATCCTCGGTATGGTCGATGGACCAATACTCACTGCCATTCGCACCGGAGCGGTCGCGGGCCTCGCAACCGATCTTCTGGCTCCCGAATCCGCGGCCTCCTTCGCGATGATCGGGGCAGGGGCGATGGCCAGGGATCAGATCGCAGCCATCTGTCAGGTACGAACGATCGAACAGATCATCGTATGGAGCCGAGATCGGGCGAAAGCCGCCGCGCTTGCAGACGAAGTCGGGGGAAGACCCGCGGCAGCGCCGGATGAGGCTGTCGAGGGCGCCGACATCGTCACCACCGCCACACCTTCGACCACGCCGCTCTTTCATGCCGCCTCCCTCCGACCACAGGTCCACGTCAATGCCATCGGTGCATTCACCCCGGCCATGGCTGAGATTCCGCCCGAGTTCGTCCGAGATGCATTCGTCGTGGTCGAAGAACGTGCCGCAGCGGCGCGCGAGGCAGGCGATCTGATCCAGGCAGCCAGGGAGCCGGACACAACCTTGACTCAGCTCCTAGCGGGCCCGTCCGCGGAACAGCCAAAGCGAACGCTCTTCAAATCTGTGGGCATCGCGACCATGGATGTCGCGGCGGCGGTCAGAGCCCTCGAAAACGCAGCATCGGCGGACGTCGGAATCGTGATCTGACACGGTTCGCCGTGAGACGTCAGATCTCTCGAACGTCGTCGTGCGATGGCCGGACAGTGAGCCCGGCGGCGCGGTAACACTCATCGACGAGCCTCATCGTTTGCACACCGTCAGAAGCCGTCGTAGGAAACTCTGCCCCGAAAACAACAGCATCCCTGAATGCAACGAGTTGCGACTCGTAGGTCGATCCCGCCAACACCGGGTAGTCCGTCGTTCCGGATTCCGAACGCACCTCGAGCGCGCCGCCCCACTGTGGGGCGACCGGATTCCCAACGACCATGGTCCCGTTCGACCCCTCCACTGTGAGCGAGGATGCGTGCCCGGTCGTTTCACTGATCATCGACGCGAAAATGGATCCCGATACGCCGGTCGGCCAGGACAGGTCCACCCTCATGCTCCCGTCGATCCCCGGAACAGGACAGACGGCTTCAGCCGAATCAACCTGTGGTTCGTCATCAAAGAGCCAGCGGAGCCAGCTTGCCGGATAGCAGCCGATGTCCATCATGGCTCCTCCTCCGAGCGAGAGATCCCACCGGATGTCGCTGCGAGGGATGGCTGCCGTCTCCACCTCGAAAAGCGCATCGACGCTGTGGACCGTCCCAAGCATGCCGCTGTCAAGGATCGATCTCATCTGAGCGACAAGTGGGTGGTACCGCCAGTGATAGGCCTCCATGACGATCACACCTGCTCCCGCAGCCGTATCAGCGATTCTGAATGCGTCGTGGGCGTTCGAGGCGAATGGCTTCTCGCACAGGACGTGCTTTCCTGCCTCGATCGCAGCGATCGCCCACTCACGGTGGAGAGCAGCAGGTGTTCCTATGTAGATGGCGTCGAGGTCCTCATCGATGATCATCGCCTCGTAGGAATCAACGACACGGGGCACCGCCCACCGTTCAGCAGCGTCCACAGCACGATCCTTAGAGCGGGATGCGACCGCCGCGATCTCGACCCCGGACACGACTCGTGCCGGCTCAACAAGCGCTGTCTGAGCAATACGAGACGCTGCCAGCAACCCAATGCGAACAGTCACGGCGAAATCTCCATTCGGTGGTGTGATCCCAGTATCGCAGCGACCGGTCGGTCCATCACGCAAGCACGGTGTGGGCCTCGATGTCGACCGGATCCCGATCCACGGCAAAGAAGCTCATCGGCACATTCGTGTCGAAATCGGCCCGTTCCCCCGTGATCCACTGAGCCATCATCGAACCGATCATCTGGGACTCCTTGAAGCCGTGGCCTGAAAATCCGTTCACGACCGCGAATCCCTCCATGGACGTTGGTCCGACGATGGGAAGCACGTCCTGTCGGTTGACCGTGTAGAGACTTGCCATACCACCGGGAACGCCGACGTACGGCAGTGCTGGGATCCGATGATGCAGTGCGTGGATCTTCAGATCGATGAACGACCGATCTGCGACGATGTTGTAGTTGTCCGGATCGGCCACCTCGATTTCGTCCTCCTCGAGAATGGAGCCAACAATGATCTGACCCCCACCGGCCTCCGGCCGGAAGTAGATGCCCCCTGCGGCATCGCCGACGACCGGAATGGGTCGTGGCACCTCTTCCGGGAGAGCACGATAGATCACCTGGACACGCGTGGGAACGAGCGACCAGGACAAGTCGAGACCGGCCATGGCGTTGATACGGTTGCACCACGGACCTGCAGCGTTGACAACGAGCCCCGCATCAATGGTCGAGCCATCGGCGAGGACCACTCCGCGTGCCCGCCCCCCATCGACCTTCACGTCGACGACCTCCGATCGCATACGAACATCTACCCCTGCACCGGCTGCCGCGGTCGCGACATCGACCAGCGCATCGGTTGCGTCGAAGAAACCGGTATCGCGCTCGATCAGGAAGGCGTCGCCATCGGCACACTCGTGTTCGACCTCACCGGTGAGGTCGAACGGAACCATGCACGCCGAGAGGCCCGGATACAACTTTGCGAGTTCGGCCGCATCAACCATCACCGCATCGATACCTTCGGCGACCAATCGATTGCGATCCGCAGCCACCGCACCGGCGTCATCGTTCATCATCCACAGCACACCGATGTCGTGGAAACGGCCGAGAGGGTCGGACAGTCCCGTGTACTCCGACCAGTTCCTCCATACGACATTGCCATCGCGGGCGATGCGAACGCTTTCAGCTTTGGAATACCGCTGGCGGGTGATCGCAGATGAACCACCCGTCGAGCCCTCACCAAGGCCGCCCCCTTTCTCGAGCACGATGACCGACATCTTCGATCGGCGAGCAACCTGGAACGCAATCGACATCCCCATGATGCCGCCTCCGACGATGACGATGTCTGCGGATTCACCGCTCACAATTCCTCCAATCGAGCTGCTACTCGGTTTCGCCGAGGTAAGCCTTTCTGAGGTCCTCGTTCGCGAGGAGGTTCTCTGCCGTATCGGCGAGGACGATGCTCCCGGTGAGAAGCACGTAACCCCTATCGGCTATCGAAAGTGCCATGTTCGCGTTCTGTTCGACCATGAACACGGTGACACCGTCGTCATTGATGCGCTCGATGATGTCGAAGTTCTGTTGCACGAGCACTGGAGCCAGTCCCATCGACGGCTCGTCCATCAGAAGTACCTTCGGTTTCGCCATCAGCGCCCGTCCGACCGCGACCATCTGCTGTTCACCGCCGGAGAGTGTGCCAGCCTTCTGATTGATCCGTTCCTTGACCCGTGGGAACATCTCAAAGATATGATCCATCTCGGCATCGAGCGAATCCCTGTCAGTACGAAGAAACGCGCCGATCTCGAGATTCTCGCGAACAGTCATCCGCTTGAACAAACGTCTGTTCTCAGGAACCATGGTCACACCGCGCGATACGATCTGCGCGGTCGTGTCGTTTGTAACGATCTCCCCATCGATGAGTACGTCACCAGATGATGGGCGCACCATCCCGAGGACCGTCTTGAGGGTTGTCGTCTTCCCCGAGGCGTTTCCCCCGAGGAGGCACACCAGCTCACCCTGGCTGATCGCGAGGTCCATGTCCTTGAGCACATGCACCGGCCCGTAGTGGATGTTCACGCCGCGGAATTCCAGAACCGGAGTTTCTTCACTCATTGTTGGTCTCCGCGGGTCGGCCGAGATAGGCCTCGATCACGTCTGCGTCCTGGGAGATGGTCTCGTAGTCACCCTCAGCGATTTTCACTCCATGGTCGAGTACCACAACGCGGTCTGACACATCGCGAACCACACGCATCTCGTGCTCGATCAACACCACCGTGTACCCTTTGTCGTCCCGCAACTGTCGTATCAAGTCGGTGAGTTCTGCTGTCTCCCGAGGGTTCATACCGGCAGTCGGTTCATCGAGCAGGATCAATTCGGGCATCGTTGCCATCGCCCGAGCAATCTCAAGTCGTCGCCTGTTCGCATACGACAGGACGAACGCAGGCTGGTCCCATCGATATCCCGTGAGGCGCTGGCCGAAGAACGAAAGGACTTCTTTGGCGCGTTCCTCGATCTCGCGCTCCTCCTTACGGAACGAGGCCGTGTTCAGCAAGGTACCGAAAATCCCTGTCGTCGTCCTGCAATGCTGCGCGACCATCACGTTCTCGAGAACGGTCATATTTGCGAAGAGCCGAACGTTCTGGAATGTTCGGGCGATTCCAAGCTCCGTTATCTCGTGGGGCTGATGGCCCGAGATGTCTATGCCGTTGAACAGTATCTGGCCATCATCAGGTGAGAAATACCCGGTGATGACGTTGAAGAACGAGGTCTTGCCTGCGCCGTTGGGGCCGATTACAGAAACGATCTCGCCCTTGTCGACGTAGAACTCGACACCGTCAAGAGCCTGGATCCCACCGAAACCCTTCCTGAGGTTTGTGATCTCCAACACAGGCATCAGGAATCACCGACCTCGTCCCGACCCGGATCCGCACCGAGCCACGCATCCTGACTCATCTCATCCTGGTGGAGTTCGCGTTGTCTTCGTAGTGATGGCCACAAACCCTCGGGCCGTTTGAGCATCATGGCTACAAGCAGCGCACCGTATATCAACAACTTGAATTGGCCGAACTCCTGTAGAAGCCCAGGTTGAGTCGGACCTCCGAGCACACCGATGAGAACGACGGCACCGATGATCACACCCGGAATCGATCCCATGCCGCCGACGATCACAACGACGAGGATGATGATGGACACGAGGAGCTTGAAGGAGTTGGGAAAGACCGATCCGACCTTCACAGCGAAGATCATGCCTGCGATCGAGGCGAATATTGCCCCCATGACGAACGCTGTGAGCTTTATGGCTGTCGTGTTGATACCCATCGCCTCAGCAACGTCCTCGTCCTCGCGCAGCGCGTTCCAGGCGCGTCCAGTCCTTGACGTCTGGAGCCTCCACGCAACGTAGATCGCTATAACGACGAAGACTGAGATGAGGTAGAACATGGCTTGGGAACTCGTCCCCCGAATCTCGACAGGTCCAAGGGCAGCAGACGGAATATTGATAACGCCCTGAGCGCCTCCGAAGTACGGCGCAAGCCAGTCAGATAGGAAGAGGATTCTGACAATTTCACCAAAACCGAGTGTCACGATGGCCAGGTAGTCACCCCTGAGCCTGATGACCGGTGTGCCGACAAGAATACCGGCGATCGCAGCCATTACCAGGACGACCGCCATGATCAACCAGCCCTCCCAGGACAGGAAGTTCAACGTCAGCTCCGGCGACCAATACGGGGAGAGAGGTGACGTCAGGACCGCAGTCGTGTATGCGCCCACGGCGAAGAATGCAACGTAGCCGAGGTCAAGCAGTCCGGCGGAACCGACGACGATGTTCAATCCGAGACCCATCAGCACGAAGAGGCCGACATTGGCGAGGAGCTCGTTCGTGAGACCACCGAGAATCATCGGAAGGAAAATGACAGCGAGTACCGTGAGGATCGCAGCGGTGATGTTCCTGCGGAACAGGACGTCAGGGTCGAGGTTCATCCTTTCGAGTCGCCGCTCGGTCAAAGATCGCTGATCAGACCGCCATCCGACGACGCCCGCTATCGAAGCGATGACGGCGGCGGAGAACGACGTCAGTCCACCGTTGACGGCGTAGATCCAATCGGAGACGAACTCGATGCGAAGTCCCTGAGTGATGTCGGTGACGATGATCTCCAGCAGGGCGATTCCGAGAACGCCGACCGCGGCGGTGCTCAGCGCATTCCGCAGTTCTTGGGGAGCCAGCTTGAGGGCACCTCCTGCGAGGCCGAGGAGTCCGGAGGCGATGATCCACAGCGCAGATCCAGCGCCCAGACCTCGCCCGAAGGTGAGTAATTCAACGAGCTTCGGGCCGAGGTTGATGAAGATGTCAGTGAGATCGAACGTGTCAATGATGACGATGAAGAATGAGAAGAACAATCCTGAGAGCAAGCCTGTTACGAGCCCGGATATGAGGTCGCGCTCGCCTTTGACAGGCGGTGGAGAGCCATCGGGAACATCCTCGGTAGCACCGAAGAAGCCGAACACAGGTGGTACCCACAGCAGCGCAAGGAAACCAAGGCTCAACCAAGGAGAGACAATGATCCTGCGGTCGAGGACGGTCACCATTCCGATCGCTGCGATGAAGGACATCGTCAGACCGCCGAGCGCGCCCCACTTCTGAACCCTCTGCCAATCGACAGGATTCGGTGAAGGTGCGTTGTGCGCGTCTGTGCGCTCGAGTGTGTCAGTCATCAGACCCTGTCCTCTCGACCCAGTTTTTCACCGAACAATCCTGAAGGTTTGAAGATCAACACGAGGACGAGCGCCGTGAAGGAAACCACATCCTTGAGCTGACTGAGTCCTGGGATGACGATGGTGAACCCGATCACACCTGTGAAGCCCATTACGATCGCTGCAGCGCCAAGCACAACGATTCCCTTCCGGTTGAACGTTCGCCCGCCGATGACGCCGATGACGCCAACAATGAGAAGCACGATCGCGAGAGCGCTCGGAATCTGCCAGGCAAGGCCGCGGAGGACAACGTTTGGACCGAGTCCCTCGAACAGCCCGAGAAGTATGCCACCGAGCATCGCACCGACAATGTTCCCGATGCCACCGAGCACCGCAGCGGTGAACGCCTTGATTCCAGGAAGAAACCCGGTTATGAACGACACACCTCTGAACATGAGAGCCCACAGCAGGGCTGCGACACCCGCCATTGCGCCTCCAACCGCAAAGGTCGTCACTATGACCCTGTCGACGTTGATACCCATCAACGCTGCGATCTCCTTGTCTTCTGCGACAGCACGCATCGACCGGCCCGTTGTAGACCTCTCGACGAAGAGCCATAGGCCTAGCATCGAGATGAACGCGAGCGTCAGAACCAGAATCGCCGTTCCTGGAATCTCGATGCCGAGCACGTTGATGGGGTCGCTCAACCACTTCGGAGGCGCCGGATAGTTCTTCACCGCCGGACCGACAAGCAGCTGGACGGCGTTTTGGATGAAGAACGAGATGCCGATCGAAGTGATGAGTGGGATGAGCCGCGGTGCGTTTCGGAGTGGACGATACGCTATTTTCTCGATCAACACGGCTGTCAACGTCGAGCTAGCCATGGCGACTGCAAGAACCACAACGATCGAGAGAATGAAGTTCGACTCCCAGATACCAGCTTCGAACAGTGCGTCGGCCGTGTAGAACCCGACGATCGCTCCGACCATGAACACCTCGCCGTGGGCGAAGTTGATGAAGCCGAGCACTCCGTAAACCATCGAGTAGCCCAGGGCGAGTAGGCCGTACATCGACCCCTGGGCGAGCCCTGAGATTATCAGCTGCTTCCATGCATCGAGGCTGAGCCCGTTGCCTTCGATCCCAAGGGCGATCGCTCCCGCGAATCCCCACACGATGACAAAGATCGACATGACGCGAATTCCCCAGAGGAACGAATCGGTCCAGGAGAACTTGAACGTTCGCGTCGGAGCCGGCGTCGTGGTCGTCATGTGGCTGGCAGTAAAGCAGAAAGCCGGCGTCTACGACGCCGGCTTTCTGGCTTCACTTGGTATCTACGAGATCAGCCACCCGGCGAGAACTCGAAGACGATGTTGCTCTTTCCTGCCTCTATATCTGATGAGTCGAGATGGAGCACGATCGAGATCCGTTGTGCGCCACAGTCACCGAACTCGTCACAGGACAAGGTTCCGATGATGCCACCGAAGCCCGATGTCGCCGTGAGCTCGTCACGAAGCGCCTGGCGGTCGACGATGAGTGTCCCGTCGGACATCTCCACCGCGACAGCGTCGATGGCAGACAACAGCAACACGGTTGCGTCGTAGCTGTGTGCCCAGAAGGCAGCCGAAGGCGCCTCGCCGTACTCTGCCTGATATGCAGCCAGGAAGTCGGCAGCAGTGGTACCGATCTCGGACTTGTTGTTCCCGTAGTCGAGGTTCGGACCTGAGAAGTACATTCCCTCGGTCTCTGGCAACTCCATGAAGTTGTCTGTGAGGAGACCATCGGCCCCGATCATGACGACATCTTCCATTCCTGCGATTCCACCCGCCTGCACGGCGATGAATCCACCTTCAGGCATGAAGATGGGGAAGTACATGACCTCCGGCGCGCCGGCTGCGACCTCTGTGAGGACCGCGGTCATGTCGGTGTCACCCTTGTTCACGGCCGTGAAAACGACGACCTCTCCGCCGAGTGCTTCAAAGGCGTTCTTGAACGCAGTGGCAAGACCGTTCGTGTAGGGGTCACCATCGTGGACGGCTGCTGCCTTTGTGAGGCTGAGCTCCTCGAAGACGAACTTGGCAACCGCTTCACCCTGGAACAGGTCGTTGTGGGCTGTGCGGTAGTAACCCGGGTGATAGCTGTCGCCAGCATTACCGGCCAGGTCGGACGTGAGTGCAGGTGACGTGTTCGATGGCGAGATCAGAACACCGCCGGACGCACTGATAAGAGGCGACGCGGCTGTTGCTGCACCTGAACACGACGTACCTATCGTGCCGATGACCTTGTCATCCGATGCAATGGTCTGGCCTGCAGCCTGGCCACCCTCGGCTGAACAGAGGTCGTCGAGCGGAGTACCCAGGTTGACGTTGTGACCCTTGATAGCTCCGTAGTCCTTGATCGCGAGCTCCGTTCCCCGGAGGTTCGGAATACCCAGGAATGCAACGTCACCGGTGATCGCCTGCAGGCTCCGGATCTGGATGTCCTCACCAGGTGCAATCTCCACAGCACCGAGTGGCCCCGGTGTGGGCTTCTCTTCTGGTGCTTCGGTGGTGGTTGTCGTCTCCTGGGCCGCAGTTGTTGTCGTCTCCTGGGCCGCTGTCGTAGACGTAGTTGACGGTGCCGCCACGTCGTCGTCCCCACCACTGTTTACGGCGATGATGACTATGACGATGAGTGCAACCGCTGCAACTGCGATCCACGGCAACCATTTCTTTAGGTTGTCATCCATTGAGGCCTCCAAATTGATTTCCTGCGCGGGCGTTACCCGTCCAACTCGTCAGAGTAGGCACATCGGTAGCCCTCGGGCAACAGACAGAGGTTGGTTCGTTGTACCGTTGGTTCATGTCCGAACGATCAGGATCCCACGCAGACCGCCGGCGTCAGCGTCTCACGGCATCCGAAACCGATTTCGACGTCGTAAGACAGCGGGCACTCTTGGTTGGTCTGATCCGATCAGCAAGCGGTCGGGCTCGAGGTGAGGCAAGCCTTGCCGAGCTCGAACTACTGACGGACACCGCGGGTTCTGAGCCCATCGAGTCTGTGCTCGTACGTCGAGAACGACCGACTGCAGCCACGTTCATCGGCAGCGGGAAACTCCGCGAGCTCGTCTCGCTGTCGAAGATCGAGGACATCGATGTTGTTGTGTTCGACAATGATCTCAGCCCGGCTCAGCAGCGAAACTTGCACGAGGCATTCCAATGCGATGTTGTGGACCGTGTCGCGCTGATCCTCGACATCTTCGCACAGCACGCCCACACAAAGGAGGGGATGCTGCAAGTCGAGCTTGCCCAGCACCGCTATCGGCTTCCGAGACTGCGGGGCAGAGGCATCGAGCTCAGCCGTCTTGGTGCAGGTATCGGAACTCGCGGCCCCGGTGAAACGAAACTCGAAACCGACCGCCGGAGGATCCTCGACCGTATTCGCAAGATCGAAGCAGAGCTGAAGGACTCAGCCCGGTCACGGAAGACTCGGAGTAAGCAGCGCAAGCGCTCTGGCGAGGCTGTAGTTTCGATCATCGGATATACGAACGCGGGCAAGTCGACGCTGTTCAACCGTCTGACCGACGCCGGCGTGCTCGTCCAAGATCGGCTGTTCGCGACGCTCGACTCGACGGTGCGGAAGCTCGATCTTCCTCATGGTCACGCGGCACTCGTTTCGGACACGGTCGGGTTCGTGCGTGATCTTCCTCACGAAGTCATCGAAGCGTTCAAGTCGACTCTCGAGGAAGTTGCTGACGCCAACCTGCTCGTGCATCTGGTCGATGCCTCCGACGCTGATCCGGACCACCAAATCACTTCTGTGCGCGCAGTATTGAACGAGATTGGCGCCGACACCGTTGGTGAGATCATCGTTTTCAACAAGACCGATGCCATCGATGACACGACCTTTCGGCGCCTCGAGGCCACCCACCCTGACGCCGTCTTCGTGTCGGCCGCGACGGGACACGGAGTAGACGACCTCCTCGATGCGATCGTCGAGGGCCTGCACGCCCGAACGATCGAACTCCGGCTGGAGATCCCGTACGACCGTGGGGATCTGCTCGCCGATCTCCACAATTCGGCCGAAGTTCGCGTTACAGAACACAACGACACGGGAACCGCCGTCGTCGTGCGCCTCCCCCACGATGAAGCAACCCGCTTCAGGGCATACGTGACAGACGACCCGTGAGCGATGAGGAAGTGCGGCCCTAGAGACTTTGGAAAGCAAGGCGTCAGACGAGCGTTTCGTACGTAGGCCCCATCCACGCTACGAACGACTCCAAGGTCACCGGAGTGGTCGTAGCAGGGACCGCGCCGACACATTGATCACCAGGTATCGACAAAACCGGCTCTTCCCCAGGTACGCGTAGGGGGTCGGCCACGCATGAACGTAGCGATCCATTCTCTCGTGTCGGCAGGATCGATCACCTCGTCAACATCGAACCAGGTAGCAGCGTTGAGAGCCTTGCCATCATCGTACGCTGCGGCGACCAGATCGTCATAGCGGCGCTCACGCTCATGCGGGTCCTGGATCGCTTCGAGCTCCTTGCGGTATCCGAGTTGGATGGCCCCTTCGAGTCCCATAGGTCCAATCGTTGCTGATGGCCACGCGATCGTGAACGCTGTCTCCTTGAAACCTCCCCCGGCCAGGGCCATGGCTCCAAGCCCATAGCCGCGACGGGTGATCACAGCCATCACAGGCACATCTGCGTTGGCTCCGGCCAGAAACAAGCGTGATGCGTGCCGAACGGTCGCATCCTTCTCAGCATCTGGTCCCACCATGATTCCCGGCGTATCGACCAACGAGAGGATCGGTATGTCGAACGCGTTGCAGAGTTGCATGAACCTGGCGCCCTTGTCGCTTGCGTCGGCATCGATCGCTCCGCCCATATGACCGGGGTCACTTGCGATGATCCCGATGGAGCGGCCTTCGATCCGCGCCAATGCGGTGACGATCGACCGGCCGAAGTCTCTACGGAGTTCGAATACTGAGAGATCGTCCACAATCGTCGTCACGATCTGGCGTACGTCATACACGCGCTTGTGATTGTCGGGGATGCTCGTACGAAGCTGCAGCTGGTCCGGCACGACCCATTCCGCCTTCGACCCCTGGAAGAAGGCGAGATACGCCTTTGCGGCGGCGACCGCGGCATCGTCGTCCGGGACGACCACGTCGATCACACCGTTCGGTGCGTGCGTGCTCACGGGACCGATCTGGTCTGCCTCGACGATGCCAAGACCGCCGCCTTCGATCATGGCCGGTCCTCCTGCTCCGATATGTGCATCTTGGGTGGCGATGATCACGTCGCACATACCGGCGAGAACTGCGTTGCCGGCAAAGCAGTACCCGGATACCACAGATACCAACGGAACCTTGCCCGAGAGCCGCGCGAACGCTGCAAACGTGGAAAGATCAAGCCCGGACTTCCCCGTCGTCTCCGTGTCTCCCGGCCTACCACCACCTCCATCGGCGAAGATGACGAGGGGGAGGTCTCGTTGCCTTGCGATTTCGAGCATCCGGTCGGTCTTTCGGTGGTTCTGTGCCCCCTGGGTTCCAGCGAGCACGGTGTAGTCGTATGCCAGAACAGCAGCGCGTGTATCGACAACATCGAAAACCTCAGCGTTGATCGTTCCAATGCCCGTGACGAGTCCATCCGCTGGCGTGTTCGAGACAAGATCGTCGATCGTGCGTCTCGCGCGCTGAGCAGCAATGACGAACGTGCCATATTCGCGGAACGATCCATGATCCGTGAGCGCCTCGATCTTCTCGCGTGCCGTGGATCGCCCCATCGAGTGGATCCGCTCCACAGCCTCGGGACGTGCAGCATCGGTCGTGAGATCCCTGCGAACAGTGACCTCCACCAGTCGAGCCGACCGATCCGGCAGAAGGTCCGGTTGCGCGGAGTCCGGTTCCGTCACATGTTCGGCATGGTGCAGCCCCAGCAGGACATCACCTTCGGAGACAACGTCGCCGATAGCCACATGCACGGTGCCAACTGTCCCGGCCGTGGCAGCCGTGATCGGATGCTCGAGTTTCATGGATTCGATCACACACAGCGTCTCCCCTGCAGTCACGAAGGACCCGGATTCGACATGGATCGCAACGATCGATCCGGTGATCGACGCTCGTAGATCTTCACTGCTGGCCAAGGGACCCTTTCTGTGTCGATCACGTGACACTAATGCCCACGACCGAGGGATATCTGAAGCCGGAACGATCAGCCCGATCGGTACGCCCTAGAGCAGCTGGGTCGCAAGCTCGGCAAGGGGGCTTCGCACGGTTCGCTCCATCGTGATATGGCCGAACATCGGGTTGCCCTTGAACTTCTCGATCAGAGCAGAGAGTCCACCGAACGGTGAGATGTACGGGTTGTCCACTTGCGTCAGATCTCCGCAGAAGACGACCTTCGAATTGGCAGCCATGCGCGTCAGGATCACTTTCAAGGTCGGGAGCTCGAGATTCTGAGCTTCATCGACGATCACGAGCTCGTCGGTTATCGAACGGCCTCGAAGATACGTGATCGCCGCCATCTCGAGAACGTCCCTTTCGAAGAGCTCTTCCACCATGTCCCTCGGATTGGCCCCGCTACTCCCGAAGAGTGCGTATAGGTTGTCATGGACCGCTGCCATCCAGGGCTCGAGCTTGTCATTGAGGTCACCCGGCAAGAAACCAACTTCCTGACGGCCGACTGCGATGAGCGGCCTGTATACGGACACTCTCCGATACCGGCCCATTTCGATGACCTGCTCGAGGCCCGCGGCCAGCGCGAGGAAGGTCTTCCCTGTTCCCGCCAGACCCATCAGACTCACGGCGGAAATATCAGGGTCCATCAACAGATCGGCAGCAAACGCTTGGCGAACGTTCTTGGTTTCGACACCAAATATGTGTCGCGAACCCGGCACGCGAACGGCGATCGGATCAGGCCCGTCCTCTGCGACCTTCACCAGAGCCGAAGCCGACCCAGGGCCCTTCAAGATCAGGAATTGGTTGATGATGCCCTCATGGAACGGGATCTCAGCCTTGCCCGAGTTGTAGATCTCGTCGACCACGTCGGCGTCCACCTCGACTTCGGTGACGCCGCTGTAAGACGCATCCACCTGAACGATGTCACCTCTGTAGTCCTCTACATCGATCCCGAGCTGGGCACCCTTTATCCGGAGTGCCGCATCTTTGGTGACAAGCACCGTATGTGATCCGGAGTCGTGCAGGTTGAGGCAGGTCGCGAGGATCCGGTGATCAGGTGTCGTCGGATTGAGAACCACGGGCATCCGCTCAGACTGAATCCCATTCAGCTCGATTCGGATCGTGCCTCCACCGGGCAATCCGTGTGGCGTTGCAAGTCCGCCACGCCGCGATGCGCCCATCTCCTCGAGGAGTCGGATCGCGCTGCGAGCATTGGCGCCGACCTCGTCCATCCGGGTCTTCTGGCGATCCAGTTCCTCGATGACGACGAGGGGAAGCACGACATCGTGTTCATCGAAACGCAGAAGCGCCTTTGGATCTGCTATCAGCACACACGTGTCAAGGACGAACGATCTGGGTCCTGGCGTCACAGCGGCGTTCCGTTCCGGCACGAGCAGCAGCTTGCTATCAGCCGCCCCGAATTGCAAGCATGTGATTCGGCGGGAGCATCCTCGGACGCAGCGAGCGTAAGCTGCGCCCATGAAATATGCGGTTATCGGTGCGGGATCCTGGGGAACGACGATTGCGTCGCTCGCTGCGCCTTTCGTCCCGACGACGATATGGGCGCGCCGGAGCGAGGTCGCCAAGGGCATCAACAAGCACCATCGCAACAAGCGATACTTGAAGGGTTTCGACCTCTCCGCCGAACTCACCGCGACAGACGACCTGCACGTAGCGGTTGCCGACGCGTCCGTGATCGTGATGGGCGTGCCGTCCCACGGATACAGGGAAGTTCTCTCGCACCTGACACGGGCGATACCGCACGATGTCCCGATCCTATCGCTCACCAAGGGCATCGAAGCGGAAACATTGATGCGGATGACCGAGGTCACCATGGACGTGCTGCCGAACCATGATCGATCGGTCGTCGGCGTACTCACCGGACCGAATCTCGCCCGCGAGATACTGGCGGGTCAACCCGCAGCAACCGTCATCGCGATGGAGAGCCAGGACGTTTCCAGATCGATTCAACACGTGTTCGGAACACCTCGGTTCAGGGTGTACACCAATCCGGACGTGATCGGATCGGAGACCGCGGGTGCCGTCAAGAACGTGATGGCAATGGCAGCAGGAATGGCAGCAGGGCAAGGCTTCGGAGACAACACGCTCGCCACGCTGATCACGAGGGCGCTCGCTGAGATGACGAGACTCGGAGTGGCGATGGGCGGTGACATCCGGACCTTCTCCGGCTTGGCCGGACTCGGGGACCTCATCGCAACCTGCAACAGCTCGCAAAGCCGAAACCACCAGGTTGGATATGGGCTCGGCCAGGGCAGGAAGCTCGATGATATCGTCGAGGAGATGAGCATGGTGGCAGAAGGCGTCAAGTCGACCGGGGGCGTGCTCAGACTCGCGCAGATGCACCGGGTAGAGATGCCGATCGCAGACAAGGTCGGTGCTGTGCTCTACGAGCAGGCAGATGTCGGCCAGGCGCTTCATGAGCTCATGACGAGAGAAGCCAGAAGCGAATATCAATAGGCCGCTCACCGCTCATCACCACCACTTCCGATGGTTGGCGATCTACGGTCGGCGGAATCGTTCTCGCGCCGCCTCTGCTTGTTCGCGCACGAAGCACCCTGCCAGATGATCATTCACGAGACCCATCGCCTGCATGAAGGCGTATGCAGTTGTGGGACCCACGAAGCGCCAACCACGCGTCTTGAGATCCTTCGATAGCGCCGTGGACGTGTCGGTGATCGATGGTATGTGTGTGGGTGCGTCGCCACGAAGCGGTTCATACGACCAGAAGAACCGAGCGAGAGAGCCTTGTTCCTCGACGAGCTCAACGGCACGCTGTGCATTGTTGATGGTTGCCTTGATCTTGCCACCATGCCTGACGATCCCGACATCGCCGAGCAACCTCTCAACGTCGCGCTCACCGTAGGTCGCGACGATCGTCGGGTCGAAACCTGCAAACGCAGCCCTGAAGTTCTCGCGTTTGCGCAGGATGGTCAACCAGCTCAGACCGGATTGGAATCCCTCGAGGCAGATCTTCTCGAACAACCTATGGTCGTCACCCTGTGGGAATCCCCATTCGGTGTCGTGGTACCGCTCATAGTCGGCATCGCCAACACCCCACCAGCACCGATTCGCACCGTCTTGCCCTGTCGCTATCTCCATGTCGATGCTGTTCGTCGATGCGGCGTGTGTGTCACGAGTCGTCACCGACCTTCCTACGTTGGGCCGCCCTGGAATGCTCAAGCACCACTCGCATGAGCTCCTCGACATAGTCCGGATCGAGATCCATTCGCATGGCGTCTCTACGGAACGTCTCGAGAAGCTCCGCTTCGCGATCCTGCGAATACAGCGGCAGACCGTTCGCTGCTTTGAGTGCTCCGATCGCAACAGATACGTCCTGGCGGTCCGCAATGAGTATCAGGAGCCGCCGGTTGATCTGATCGATCTCCCTGCGAAGCTCGTCGATCTTGTCGTCTGGCATCAGTTCCCGCCGATTCGAGTGTGGGGATTGAACCTACCCCGGCCGCCTGCAAGCAACAAGACTACGACAGCAGGTTTCTTGCCGCCGCCGCCAACAACGGAGCGAGCGGTTCAAAGTCTGCAAACCGTTTATCAGCTGTTTGTCCGGCAACGTACCTGGCGTATATCTGCTCGATGATCACGGCGATCCTGAAGAGGGCGAGACCCTCGTAATACGCGATGTTCGAGACATCGAAGCCGGTTCGCCGTGCATATCGATCACGGACCTCGGCCTTTGGCATCACATCTCCGATAGCCACAGCTTCGGACCCGAACACGAGATACGTGGGATCACCCGGTTGCGCCCAGTACGCAAGAAGAGTCCCGATGTCAACGAGCGGGTCGCCGAGCGTTGCCATGTCCCAGTCGAACACGGCCACAAGGTTGCCATCCTCTCCAACCATCGTGTTGTCGAGTTTGAAGTCGTTGTGGAGGATCGCCACCCTCTCTGGCTCGGGTACGTCTGCGCGCAGCAGCTCTGCCGCCGTGTCCATGTCCTCGACCGGTCGCGTCGCAGCTGCAGCCCACCGTCTCGACCAGCCATCGATCTGGCGCCCGACAAATCCGTCTGGGTGACCTAGACCTCCGAGACCCACGGCATCGGGGTCAACCGTATGGAGATCACAGAGCGCGTCTACGAGCGACTCAGCGACAGCTCGCTTGTGGAGCGGATCGTCGACACATCCTGCAGGCCACTCACGTCGGATGACCGAACCATGTCTGCGTTCCATCACGAAGAATGGTTTCCCCATGACGTCAGGATCGTCGCAATAGTGGTAGGCCCTGGGAGCCAGCGGATACTCCTGCCATAACTGTGACAGCACCCAGTACTCTCTGGCCATGTCATGCCCACCCTCGGCGACCCGACCAAGGGGAGCCCTCCGCAGCACCCACTCATCCCCCTCCGGGCAACGGGCCCTGTATGTGAGGTTCGCAGCACCGCCGGGGAACTGGTCGAAGACGACGTCTTGACACGGGAACATTTCTGGGAGCGTGTTGTGAAGGTATGCCGCAACGACCAACTCGTCGAATCGTTCGTCCGGTCGGATTGGTGCCGTATCTGTCACGGCCAAGAGCCTAGGTGTCCAGGGAAGGGACACCTGGTGGAAACCGACAGATCGGCGACGGGCTACAGACCGGGTGGAACAGCGAGCCAAGCCGCCCATGTCATCCCAAAAGCGAAAAGCGCTGTGATGCCGACCTCAACCATCTGTCGGAATCGAGATACACCCGGACCGCGGGCGTGTGAGGACACCTCGGACCCAATCACGGCAAGACCACCGATACCGACAAGCGTTGTTGCCGCGACAAGCCAGAAGGTTGCGCCTCCCAATGCGGGTGTATCAACCAACCGATCGATCATCATCGCAAGAAACACACCGGCGAGATACAGATTCGTGAAACCGAAAAAGCGCATCGCTCTGGTCCGATCTGCTCGGAGCCGTGCAGCAGCGATCACCATCCAGCCGCCCAGGGCGACAGCGGTCGCCCCATATATCCACCCGAGGCTGACCACAGAGATGAGCATCAGGCTCGCGCCCACCGTTACCACCGAGTACCAGAGGATCTCGCGGAAGGTCACCTCGTCGCCGGCAACAACCGACAACATGGGGATCTCTGCACGCCGATAGTCCTCTTCATATTTGATCGAGAGTGCCCAGAAGTGCGGTGGAGTCCAGTAGAAGATGATGGCGAACATGATCCAGGGGGAAACGGCAAGGTCACCGGTCACAGCCGCCCAGCCGATCAGTGCAGGCACGGCACCAGCCGCGCCTCCGATCACGATGTTCTGCGTGGTCGACCGTTTCAGCAGCATCGTGTACACAAGCACATAGAAACCGAATGCGACCGCTGAGAGCACACCCGCGAGCAGCGTCGATCCCACAGCGAGAACGGCGAAACCTGCTGCGCCAAGCGAGATACCGAACCAGGTTGCTGCTCTTGGCGAGACCCGACCAGTCGGAATCGGTCTGCCCGCAGTGCGATTCATGATCCGGTCGATATCGCGGTCGTACACCTGGTTGATGACATTCGCCCCACCCGCGGACAGCGTGCCACCGATGAGTACCAAGAGGACCAGTCTCCATCCCGGCCAGCCTCGAGCGGCAACCACCATCGCAGGGATCGTCGTGATGAGGAGGAGCTCGATGATACGAGGTTTCGTCAGCTCGATGTAGGCCCTCACCTTGGAAGTCAACCCCTGGTCCGGTGCTGCGATATCTGTCATGCGGCCACTGGCCTGCGCTCCCGGACCCGAACGGGGTCGCCCAACCACGAAACGCCGAAAAGCACGAAAGACAGCCACAGGAAGTCGGCGACCATCAGATGGATCACCTGGATCGACAGCGGGGTGAGGAAGAAGATGTTTGCGACGCCGATGAAGAACTGGGCCAACACGATGATGCTCACGGCCGCGGCAAGGCGCTTGGTCCTCTGCGTGCCGTGTCTCGCAGTGTCAGCGGCGATCCATGCAACCAGTATTCCCCCGGCGATGGCCAGAACTGGATGGATGATGCGTAGACGAAGCAGCATCGGGGCAGTAGTACCGAACTCGTCCGCTATCCCCCCTGCCACAGAGCCCGCAGGGAAGATCGTATCTGCGAGAGCATTGAGAGCGCCGGTGCTACCGAGCAAGAGAAGTACACCAGCACCTACCCAGAGCCACCGGATCGAACTGCTCTTACCCCTGAGCGTTGGATGCGGGAATCCCGAACCCCACCACGCTGTGACCGCGAGGGAACCAAGCAGCATGAACGTGTTGGTGAGATGCAGCGACACCGCGATCATGCGGGCAACCGAGATATCGTCATCTACCCAGCCGAAGATGACCAACGATGCGCCGAGAACGGCCTCGACAACAATGAGGACTCCCGAGACGGTGGCAGCTCGTCGTACGATGTGGCGCTTCGGCCATGCCCACAACGCCAGGAAGAACACCGCTGCCACGCCCAGACCTGCGAGAAATGATGAAGCCCTGTGGGAGAATTCGATGAGGGTTTCAACAGTCGGATTCGGAGGAACGAACTGCTGGCCACACTTCGGCCAGCTCTCGCCGCAGCCATCACCGGACCCTGTTGCTCGAACCACGGTCCCCCACAGGATCACAAGCACATTGAACCCAAGGGTCACCCACGCAATGTACGGAAAGACACGACGAGCGCGAAATGAGGGGGCCATGCCGGAAGGGTAGACAGGAGACCGCAGGGAGTGGTCCGTGCTTCTGCCGTCTACGGTCCACCGTTGATGGTCTACGCTTTGTGTATGAAAACACTCGTCCTCCTCGGTGTCGTCGCAGCGATCGCTGCGGTGCTGTACAAGGTCCTGACCACCGAGATCCCGATCGACGCCTGACCAGGTGCTTCACATTCGCCGGTTCGGCAACGGCCCGGACGTCGTGGCACTTCACGGTTTCTCACTCACAGGTGAAACATTCTCCCAAACAGCGGAGGCTCTCGGCCGTACCGTCATCGCACCTGATCTTCCCGGCCATGGATTGAGCCGATCCCATCCCGCTGACGTCGACAGCGTTACAGACTCAGTGGTCACTCTGCTCGAAGGGTTCGGCAAAGCAACACCCCTCTTGGGTTACAGCCAGGGTGGTCGCATCGCACTGCTAACCACCCTCGCAGGTCATTCGATCGTGTCCGGGCTCGTGCTCATCTCTTCAACTCCCGGCATACGACAACCCATCGACAGAGCCACTCGGACCGAACAGGACCGTGCGCTCGCCAACCGGATCAGAGACATCGGCGTCGAAGCATTCATCGAGTCATGGACGTCCACCGGCATAACGATGCTCGATCACCTGGACGACACTTACGTTTCTTGGGACCGGGAGGTTCGCATGGAAAACACCGCCGAGGGACTGGCGGCAGCTCTCCGGGGATACGGCCAGGGCGCCCAACCATCGGTGTGGGATGATCTACCGGATCTCACGGTGCCTGTTCTCCTCGTAGTAGGGAGCCGCGACGAGCGTTACACCGCTATCAACAGGGAGATGGAGCAGTTGATCCCCACCGCGAGGCTGATCGTGGTGGACGATGCAGGGCACAATCCACTCGCGGACAAGCCAGAGATCACGCTCGATTCGATCTCAGATTTCCTTGATCGGCTCCGCTGAGCCAGACGTCCAGTCGTAGAAACCGAAACCTGTCTTCTTCCCCAGTCTGCCATCGCCGACCATCGTCACAAGCAACTCGGGCGGCTCGAAGCGATCCCCGTACACCGTGGCGAGGTGTGAGGCAATCTTCAGTCTGACATCGAGGCCTACGAGATCGCCAAGCATGAGCGGACCCATTGGATGTCCGTAACCGAGTTTGATGGCCCGGTCAATATCGACTGCCTCTGCGACGCCCTCGGCGACCATACGAATTGCCTCGATTCCCACAAGAACACCGAGCCGGCTCGTCGCGAATCCCGGAGAATCGTTGATGAGGGCCTGCTCCATCCCGAGGAACTCAACCATTGACGCAATGGAGTCCAGCGTTGGCTGGGAGGTCGCTGTCCCCTTGATGACTTCGACAAGATGCATCGCCCATACGGGATTGAAGAAATGCATTCCGGCGAAATGCTCAGGCATCGAGAGACCCTCGGCAAGCGCGTCGATGGAAATGCTCGAAGTGTTGGACGCGAGGACCTTTGGCTCCCGCAGCTGTGCAGCGATCAGAATCGATCGTTTGACTTCGACATCTTCGATCACGGCCTCAACGATGAGATCAAGGCCCGGGTCGAGGTCTCGCACTGATCCAGCAGCAGAGACGTTGCGGATCGCGGCTTCGGCTTGTTCGGGTTCGATCTTTCCCAGCGCCGCTGCGGTTCGCAGTGTCTCTTCCACGCGTTCGACCGCAGCCCCGGCGACTTCGAGATCGACGTCGACGACGCTCACCAGAGCACCGTTGGCGGCGAACCGATGAGCAATCCCGACGCCCATGGTTCCCCCACCGATAACTGCGATCTCCATGGTTTGCCCGAATTCCGTTGACGGTAGACGGTAAACAGTAGACCACAGGACGCGACGTGCGTTCTCTGCGGGATGGGGCGACACCGAGCGTTCCGACGCGGGTCTACCGTCTACCGAATGGAACATCTCCGCCTCACGGCGTACTCGCACGGTTCTGGTTGAGCGTGCAAGCTCGGTCCTGACGAGCTGACGCAGGTTCTGCGTCACACGCACAACCACCCAGCCACACTGCACCCTGATCTCCTGGTGGGTATCACGGGTCTAGATGACGCCGGGGTTTTTCGCCTTGGGACGGACCGCACGATCGTCCAAACGGTCGACTTCTTCACGCCCATCGTCGACGATCCGTACGACTGGGGCAGGATCACGGCCGCAAATGCGCTGAGCGATGTGTATGCGATGGGCGCAGACCCCCTCACTGCACTTCAGCTCGTTGGATGGCCGCGCGACACCATCCCATTCGATGTGCTTGGCCATGTCATCGAGGGCGGGTTGGAGATCATGAGCGATGCCGGATGCACGGTCGTCGGCGGGCACTCGGTAGACGATGCGGAACCGAAGTACGGGTTCGCAGTGACGGGCGTCGCACCACCACGAGACATAACGACGAACAGCGCCGCGGAACCGGGGCAAACGCTCATCCTCACCAAACCACTCGGTACTGGGATCATCGCGACGGCCGCCAAACACGGCAAGGCCCCTGATGAGACCGTCCAGAAGGCGATCGCAACGATGGTCACACTGAACAGGAATGCAGCAAACGCGGTGCGACGTATCGGGGCAAGAGCAGTCACGGACGTGACGGGATTCGGTTTGCTCGGTCACCTCTCGGAGATGACCAGAGGCTCGGGTGTCAGCGCAGAGATCGATTCCGCCTCGGTGCCGACCCTTGATGGCGTCCGGCTTCTGGCCGCTGCTGGAGAGATTCCAGGAGGGACGAGACGGAACCTCGCCGCTGTTGCATCTCACGTCATCTCGATGGGCATCGCAGAAGACATGATGTGGGTACTTGCGGATGCCCAAACAAGTGGTGGACTGCTGATCGCGGTTGACACACCACTCTCAGAGGCGCTCATCCAGGCCCTCGACGACGAGGGCGTTGGGGGATCCCCCATCGGACGAATCGTCGAAAGAACCTTCGAACACGGGCCTTCCGGGCGAATCCTGATTTCCTGAGAAAAAAGGTATGCAATTCATCTTGAAGTCACCGCGGGATGCGGTATCCTCAGATAGCTGGGTCGCCAGACGACCCTCAGCAGGTCCCCTCGTCCCCCCTGGGGGGCCTGCGAAACTATCTACAGGCCCCCCTCGGGGGCCTGTAGAACAAGCAGCGGGCCCCTATCCCCCTGGGGGTCCGTTGCGCGCTCGGAGTGCAGCAAGGCGATAGGCTGGAAACGCCATGAGAATCCGCATCACACGCCCAGGCCAGCTCGGCTCGACCATCCGCGAACTTGCACGTCGCCGCCCAAACGAAGCCGAGGATTACCTCGACTCACACCACGACGCATGGGAAGAGTTGGCAGGAGATGACCCGCACGAAGCTGCCGACATCCTCGAGGCGATCGATGAGGAGGGCGCTGCGGACCTGCTGCAGGATCTCCCGGCAAATGAAGCTGGCGATGTTCTCGACGAGATGCATCCCGAAGCCGCGGCGGACGTTCTCGAAGAATTGACTCCTGCCGAAGCCGCAGCCCTCGTGTCTGAGATGGAGACAGACCAGGCAGTTGACGTTATCGGAGCGCTCGAGCCACACGACCGAACGGCGGTACTCGCAGCACTCGATACCAAGACAGCGAGTCAAGTCGAGCGCCTGTTGATATACGCTGCAGATACCGCAGGCGGCATGATGACCACCGATGTCGCTGCGCTGCCGATCGGTATGTCCTCGGGAGAGGCGATAGAGTTTCTTCGCCGGCTGCATGCCGAGCTCGGATCGAACCTGCGTTACGTGTACGTAGTCGATGACGGACACAGGCTCGTTGGTGTCGTTCCGTTCCGAAAGCTTGTCTTCGCCCGACCGGGAACAGGCCTTGACGATGTCATGGAGACCGGCATCGTAAGCGTCCGAACAGATACAGACCGTGAAGAGGTCGCCGAACAGATCCAGCGGTACCACCTGATCGCGATCCCTGTCGTGGATGCACAGGGTGTGCTCGTGGGAATGGTCAAGGTCTCCGAGGCGATAGAGGCCATCCTCGCTGAAGTTGGTGAGGACATCGCCGTGATGGTGGGTGCAGGCGAAGAGGAGACCGTGTTCACACCGGTTGGCCGATCCGTGCGCAGGCGGCTTCCGTGGATCTTCTTCAATCTCGTCGTCGGGCTACTGCTCGCTTGGATCATCTCACGCTTCGAATCAACACTGACGACCTATGCCGTCCTCGCCGCCTACATGCCGATGGTTGCAAGTCTGGCAGGGAACTCAGGGGCACAGAGCCTCGCCGTGATCATCAGATCTATGGCTGTTGGAGATCTCCCGCCTGGACGCGCCCGCCGCGCGATCAGAAGAGAGGTGGCCGTAGGATTCATCGATGGCACGGTCATGGCGACAACGGGTGCCCTCATCGCCGCAATGACTATCGGCGTCTTTAAAACCGGCGCTACCAGCATCGATCCCGTCGACGTCGGCGTGATCGTATTCGTCTCCTTGTGGGTGGCGTTCCTCATCGCCGGTCTTGCGGGAGCGGGAATCCCTGTGGTCCTCCGAAGAGTCGGAAGGGATCCGGCCCTGGCATCCAACATATTCCTGACGATGATCACAGACATCGTCGGGTTCACCGGATTCCTGATCACAGCCACCATTCTGCTCTCGTAGCGGGTAGCGGACCGATGTACAGGCCAAAGAGGCTCCCCTTCTTCGTCCCGCTTTCGATGTCGCATTTCGAGACGGGTGCGACGCACCATTGCACCCTACGACCCGAGTACCGCGGTACCGGATGACGCAAAGGGTCCGAGATAGGTGATCTTGAATCCGCTGTCGAGGCGGGCGAGATAGTTCGCCGCGACGGCCTGGCGATCCGCCTCAGAAGCATCCGGGTCACCAACGACGTTGGCGGCAGCTGCGCTATCGACGACATGCACGACCTCGATCGGCGGGAACAGCTCAACGACCTCCGCGATCAGGTCGAAGAGGTCGAGATCCGTCAATGAGTCATACGTCCCTGCGTCGAGGAGCACCACAACGGTATCCCCTACGCCCTCGCCGGAACTCCGATCGATGATCTTGTATTCAGGGGCGGTGAGCACCGATTTAGGGACCGCGGTCGTAGTTGTGGAGTCACTGCCCGGTTCGGATGCCTGTGTCGTTGTCAGCGTTGTCAAAGACGCACCGGGCGAAGTCGAGGTCGTGGCACCAGAATCAGAGGACGTGCAGGCGACGGACAATGCCGTGATAGCGAGAGCAACGGCACCAAGTCGACGTGCCGATGAGAACGGTGATTTGTGCAAGGGAGACACATCCCAGGACTTTCCAAGCTCCGAGCGCGCACCTGACTGCATGGCATCGATGCTACTCACATAGCTCAACTCTGCTGCGTTTCGCGCCACTCTTCGAACGACACTCCATCGAGGAAGGGTTCGTTGTTGACGATTCGGAACAGCTCGACGACGAACGAATAGACGTCTTCGGACGGAGAGCTCTCCAAGATATGCTGCGCCAAATCGAGCTGCGGCCTCCAGGCACGAATGCCGAGTGCGATGTCCACACGGGCGCGCCAGTCAGACGGAGCATCGCTCGCCGCCGCTCTCGCAATCCAGAATGAAGAAAGCTTCCGCGAGATATTCAAGCATCGACGAACGTACTTGGCTCCGGTGCGGTCCATCTCGGACCCGGCAGCAACACCCTCTGCCCAATCCGCAATCACCTGGTCGTTGAGAGTGGACGGCTCCATCACTGCCAGCTCGTACAGCTGATCTACGTCGTCGAGAACCGTCATGCGCCGTCTTCGCTCACCAGATCTCCGAACGCTTCTCGCAGCCTTGCGGTCACAGGACCGGGAGCAAAGTCAACGATCCCCACGGCGGTCACTGGCATTACTTCGCGAACTGTCGACATGACAAAGACCTCGTCAGATCCGAGAAGTGCGTCACTTGAGAATCGACCGACAGATACCTCGACACCGATGCGGTCGGCTGCTTCGAGGGTTGCTTCTCGGGTAATCGACTCGAGGATCTGGCTGTCAAGGCTCGGTGTGAACAGAACGCCATCGGTCACCCATCCGAGTGAGAACGTTGGTCCCTCGAGTACGATGCCGCCGCTGCCGAGCAGCGCGGCATCGTCATATCCCTTCGACTTGGCCTCGATCGTTGCGGCAAGGTTCGGCCCGTACGACAGGGTCTTTGCACCGGTCAGTTCGCTCACGTGTCCATCCGCGTGCCATGGAGCATCGAGCAGGTCGAGACGTACGCTCGAGGGAAGATCAGGCAACGGTTCGAGATATACGACGGTGACGTTGTCCGTTCCCGGCGCCGAAGCATCCGTGCCTCCGGTCACGTACACCCGCAGGACACCGTCACCTCCGGCCCCAACGTCGCTGCACCACGACCGAAGCATGAGTCGATCCGTAAGCTGGATGCGCAAGTGCGCAGCACTTCGTTCGAGGCGGTCGAGATGCCCGTCGAGTCTGAAGACTTTCCCACGATACGAACGCATTGCCTCAAAACACCCGTATCCGCGCTGGAAACCGACATCGAAGATCGACACGGATGCAAGGTTCGGGTCAGTACTCACCCCGTTCATGAGCACCGGTCCGATCGTGTGTGACATCACGGTCTGAACCAGTTCGTGATGGGGAGCCTCCGGTCCCTACCGAATGCCTTCTGGGTGATCCTCACTCCAGGTGCGGCCTGGCGCCGCTTGTATTCGTTCCTGTCCACCATCGTTGCGATTTCGTGGGCGATCGTCTCGTCATAGCCGGCACGAACGATCTCGTCCGCGGTCATGTCGAGTTCGATGTACCGGTGCAGGATCTCGTCGAGCAGTGGATAGGGTGGTAACGAGTCGGAGTCGCGCTGATCCGGACGCAATTCGGCCGAGGGCTCTTTGTCGATCGTCGACTGCGGGATGACTTCACCCCTTCCGTTGCGCCAAAGCGACAACTCGTACACCATCGTTTTGTACACGTCCTTCAGGACGGCGTAACCTCCAGCCATGTCGCCGTACAGAGTCGCATAACCGACGGCCATCTCGGATTTGTTGCCCGTTGCAACGACCATGCCTCCGAATTTGTTCGACACCGCCATCAGGATGGTCCCTCGTATCCGAGCCTGGAGGTTCTCCTCAGCAACATTCACCGGCAAGTCGGAAAAGAGCGGATCGAGCGCGTGGATGAAACCCTCGAAAAGGCCTCCAATCGGGATCGTGTCGATGCGAATACCGAGCCTGTCTGCGAGGTCGTATGAATCATCAACGGATCCGGGGGATGAATACCTCGACGGCATGGTGATTCCACGCACTGCGGCAGCACCGAGCGAGTCTGCAGCGATCGCTGCTGTGAGTGCGGAATCGATACCTCCCGAAAGACCGACGACTACCTCGCTGAACCCATTCTTCGTCACGTACCCGAACAGGCCGGCACAAAGCGCTTCATATACCTCTTGTGTGTCATCGAGCTCCGCAGCAATAGAGGGCACGATCGTCGGCTTGCGGTTCGATCGGTCGTCCGTGACATCCACGAGTGGCAGTAGGGGCGATGGGTGTCCCTCGAATGAGATATCAACAACGAATCGGTCCTCGATGAATTGAGGTGAGCGGTGCAGAAGCTCCCCACTGGGTCCAATGACCATCGATGCTCCGTCGAAGACCAGTTCGTCCTGCCCCCCGACGGCATTCACATACACAACGTGAACGCCGCCAGAAATCGCGCGATCGGTCAATAGCTGGAGTCGCTCCGCGCTCTTCCCGATGTGATACGGCGATCCGTTGATGTTGAGCAGTACGTCTGCACCTCCCACTGCCTGGCCGGTGGGCGGTCCATCGTCGTCCCAAATGTCCTCACAGATCGAGATGCCGCATGCAGCGCCCGCAATTGCGTGGAGTGTCAGGGGGATACGTCCTTCGGCGAAGTAGCGGCCTTCGTCGAAGACGCCATACGTCGGAAGGAGGCTCTTGTGATATATCCCCTTGATCTCCCCGTTCGCTACCACAGCTGCTGCGTTCGTGACGATCCTTCCGAGGGCGTCATCATCCTTCTGGCTCTCATCGAGCCGGTCGACAAAACCCACGACCGTCGCCATGGATTCTGAAGCCTCGGCAAGCCGACGGAGCACCGCAAGGTTCTCATCGACAAAACCATGACGCAGCACAAGATCCTCCGGTGGGTACCCCGGAATCGCGAGCTCGGGAAGCACAAGCACATCGGATTCGCGCTCCTCTGCCCACGCCATCGCATGTCTGATCTTGACCTCGTTGCCACCGAGATCACCGACGATGAGATCGAGCTGCGCTCCGGCGATGCGGAGACTTCGAGTCACAGGCCCTCCACCGTCTCGGCGATCAGATGATCGACCACTTCGCGCAATGCCTCGCTCGTGTCTGCGCCATCAGAAAGCGAATTTTCGTATACACCACGCTGGCGATCTGCGCTTGTGCCCCTCGCGACGATGTCCTTGATCCGCTTGACGTGGTCGAGGCATCCGAGCCTCTCAGCCTGCTCGCCGATGAAGTCGATCAGCTCATCCATGAGTTGGTCCATCGAAACGAGCTCGGATCGACCAAAGTCGATCAGAGGTTCGTCCACGCCGTAGCGTTGCGCACGCCACGAATTCTCCAAGATCAACATCCGTGAATAGATCCGCCACTTCTGATTGTTCATTCGCCGATCGTTCAGCGCAGCAACCAGAGCCTGGTAGACGGCCGCGATGGTGATGCCATCCTCGTACCGCGTGCAGATATCGGCCGAGCGCATCTCGAGAGTGGGATAACGATTCGATGGACGGATGTCCCACCAGAGTTTGGAAGCATCCTCGATCACCCCAGTTTCTACGAGGACGTCGACATGTCGTCTGTAGTCGGACCAACTCGAGAATTCGTCAGGGAGACCGGTTCGCGGAAGGGCGCGGAAGATGGCAGGCCGATAGCTCTTGAGGCCTGTGTCCTCACCGTGCCAGAACGGCGACGACCCCGACAGGGCCAGCAGATGGGGGAGGAAGTAGGACACCTGGTTCATCACATCGATACGAACGTCTTTGGCATCGATTCCAACATGCACGTGCATGCCGCAAATCAGCAAGCGACGCACCACGCCCTGAAGTGCCTCGGCCAGGAGGTTGTAGCGGTCCTTGTCGACATGCTTCTGCGCGCCCCACTTGGCGAACGGATGAGTTGACGAAGCGATGATCGCCATGTTGTGTTCGGAGACCGTCTCTGAGACGAACCTGCGCATGACTCCGAGATATTCACTGAGCTCGACGACATTGTTGCTGACCGGCGTGCCGATCTCCACCTGGGAACGGATGAACTCCGGACTGGTCGTCCCGACGGGCGGTTTGCCGAGCATCTCCAGGAGCGAATCGGGAAGATCAGATACGAGGTCGCGCGAGTCGCGGTCAACAACGAAGTACTCCTCTTCCATTCCGATGGTGAAAAGCGGATCGTCTGATTTCATGGCTCCTCCCACGCCAGCGTAACCGATGAACAGGCCCCTAGAGGATCGTCACGAGACCGACATCAGCAAGCGCATGACGCAGCGCCTCTTCCTCACCAGCGCGCACGGACAACGTGAGGACGCCGCCCCCGCCGTGAGGCGCATGCCGCATCTGAATATCCCGCACATCGACATGCGACTCCTCGAGTGCGTGTCCGACGCGTGCGATCTCGCCCGGTTCGTCGGCGAGGCTCACACGAACCGCGACAACAGGTGCTCCAAGTGAACGTCGAATATCACGCGATCTGGACAGATACGCAAGCAGGTCGTCATCATCGGATTCGATCGCCATCTCCAACGTCGTGAGCTGCTCAATCAACGCTTCGACCGCCGCGCTGACCGCGGCCTTGTTCGCCTTCAGGATCTCGACCCATGGAAGAGGCTGGGACGCAGCAACCCTCGTGAGATCGCGGAAACTACCGGCAGCGAGATCGAGAGCGTCCCGGGTTTCTGCAGCAGAGGTGAGCAGTCCAGAAGCCAATAGTTGCGGAAGATGACTGATCGCAGCGACGGCTCGGTCATGGGCAGCAGCCGACATCAGAACGGGATTCGCTCCAAGCGAGTCGATGATTTCGACGACCTGCTCGGTCGCTTTCACCCGGGCACCGTCGGCAACAACCCAGTTCGCGCCACGAAACAAGGCAGGAGAAGCAGATGTGGGCCCCGAGGTTTCTCTGCCGGCCATCGGGTGTGTCCCAACGAAGTTCGGAAGATGATCGGTAGCCGCAAGCACAGGAGTTTTCACCCCGGCAACATCCATGACGACCAATTGCGTGTCGAGGCTCGCAAGGATTTCGATCGTCGCCTTGGGCGGCGCAGCAACAACCACGACATCTGGCCGGGCTGCAAGAACCGCGTCGATGGATCCGACGGAAGCGTCAACGAGCCCACGCTCGAGCGCGATCTCGATCGAGTCTGGATCTGAGTCGTACCCGATGGCATGCCATCCAGCGCTCCTCAGACCTGCCGCGATAGAACCTCCGACGAGTCCCGTTCCAACGACACCGGCAACTGGCATCAGCTATCTCCTCGCGAACCGGGAGACGGACAGATATAGCCCTCATCTGGGTTGGCGCACATGAGAACGGCTGTCGATCGGTTGCCACACATAGGTCCACTCGCTTGCGGTATCGCGAGGCTAGCGCCTCATCACACTCAGAAGCAGGTGCCCGGTTTCGAGGATCAGGTAGAACACGCACGGGACTCTTTTCTGACAACCGACGCCTGACACCTGTTCTACCCTGATACGGATGCAACGGGTGCTGATTACGGGAGCTGCGGGATGGACCGGCGGCAACCTCACGCGCCGTCTCGAGGCCAGGCCGGATCTGGAGGTCTTCGCAGTCGATGATCAGCAACCCAGGGTGCAATTCACCTCTGACTTCCAGCGCCTCTCGCTTGACCGGCTCACGCTTGCCCGATACGTGCTCGAAGTCGAGCCTCACATCGTTTTTCATCTGCAGTCTGTTCATCCGACATCCGAACAAGGCAAGAACACCGAGGCTGAGGAGCGCATCGTCGGCTCGCTCGCGCTCTTCGGCGCCATAGAGCGGCTCAACACGGTGGAACAGGTAGTCGTCAAGTCCGACACGGCCTTCTACGGTGCCAGCCCGCGCAATCCATCGGTACTCAACGAATCAACGCGACCACAGGGAACACCAAGCCGCTTCCAGCGTGACCTCACCGAGATGGAGCGCTTCATCGGTCAGGCCGCTGCGCGGCATCCAGACATCCGCTTCACCGTTCTCCGATTTGCGCCTATCTTCGGACCGAGCATCGGCAACCCGATCAGCCGATATCTCACGTTGCCGGCCGTGCCGACACTCATGGGATTCGATCCGAGGCTTCAGTTCATCCACGAGACTGATGCAGTTGCTGCTCTTGAACATGTCGTCGAAAACCCAAAGTCAGGGACCTTCAACATTGCAGGAAGAGGTCAGCTCTATCTCTCGCGGATCCTGCGTCTCGGGCGCCGCATACCCCAGCCACTACCAGGCAGGCTCTTCGACGGAGCGCTCACCGGTTTGCAAAGGGTGACCATCAGCGTTCCTGATCATCTCAGAGGTCTGCTCAAACACGGCAGGGTCGTAGACACGACGGCAATGACCGAGACGCTTGGGTTCGCACCAACATACACATGCAGACAAACCGTGCTGAGTGCGTACGGTCAACAAGATCAGGGGGAACGGTGACTTCCGAACAACTGTCATCGCTGACCAAGAAGCAGCTTCTCGACATCGCTCGAAGCCGTGACCTCGCAGGCAGATCGACGATGTCAAAGGCCGAACTCATCCGCGCTCTCGCTGAAACCGAGGAGCGCACCGAAGTCGAGACACGTGAACCTCCGGGTCTCGGGGGGATCAACATCCCAGGAATCGCTCCGGAGGACCGTGCAGAAGCCAAGGCGAAACGGGAGGCCCTCTATGAGCGGCTCAGCCAATTCGTCGATATGGACACTCGTTGCGGTTGGACGAGTCTCGAGGGTCATCCGTGCGGTCTCCCGAATGTCGCGGGGACTCAGACCTGCGGCCTGCACGGCGATGGGTCCATCGCGGATCGAGCGATTCCGCTCACGGGGCGACTCGGGATCAGCGCGTGGCCGACCCTCTGGCGTCAGCTTGCGCTCGCGACCTACGACATCGACAGCTTTGGACTTGACCCGGTGATCGCCGAAATGGCCTGGCATATCCTCAACGTGTTGTACTTCGATTACTTCAGAGTCGAGGTCGAGGGCGTCGAGAACGTACCGACGAATGGTGGTGCCGTGTTGGTTGCCAATCATGGGGGTGCCGCACTCCCTTACGACGGTGCGATGCTCAGCCTCGCGGTCATGAATGAATCGGAAGTGCCACGGCGGGTTCGCGTCGTCGGTACTGAGATCTTCAACATGCTCCCCGTCGTGTCACACCTCTATCGCAAGATTGGTGCAGCCTATGCGGCGCGGGATGACGCAAGGGAATTGCTCAGGAGAGGACATCTTCTCGGTGTGTTCCCTGAGGGCGAGCGCGGTTTCATGAAGCCCGTGTGGGAGGCCTACCGCGTCGGCCGACTCGGCCGAGGAGGATTTGCAGAAGTAGCCGAAGAGGCCTCGGCGCCCATCATTCCTGTAGCGATAGTCGGCTCAGAAGAAGTACACCCGACCGTGATGGTATCCAAGCGACTCGCGAGGCTGGTTCGTCTGATCTTCCCCGAGCAACGCCTCGAGGAGATCGCGATCGCGTTGAACCCAGTTCCCCTGCCCATTCGCTGGCACATCCGGTTCCTACCGCCGGTGATGCCATCTCAACCAGGCCACCACCTCGACTCTCTCGATCAGCTCGAACGCGCCGAGGACGTCCGCCGGACGATCCAATCCGCCCTCGACGACATGTTGTCAGAACGCCGAACGGCGTTCTGAGAGAATATCAGGCCTGAAACGAGTGCTTGCAATTGCTAGCATTAGTTTGCAAAAGGCTATATACTGTCCCTCATGAAGACGCCACAACTCCCCGATGTCGGATCGTTCATTCGAGAGCAGCGCGAACGCAGCGCGTTGTCGATCCGCAAACTCGCTGAGATGACCGGTGTCTCGAACCCATACCTGTCCCAGATCGAACGAGGAATCCGGAAGCCTTCAGCTGAGATTCTGCGCTCGATCGCCGAGGCACTCGCCATCCGAACAGAGACGCTCTATGAGCGGGCCGGACTCCTTGACAGGGCAGACGTACCGGGAATCAGCGAAGCAGTCAACGCTGATCCAAAACTCACAACGAACCAGAAACAGGCGCTGATGGAGATCTACGCGAGCTTCATCACATACGATCAGGAGAAATCATGACCGAAGTCAAGACACAGAAAGATGCAGCCACAAAGGCTGCCCAGGACATTGCGGACAGCACCGTCGACTTTGCGACCAAGGCCAAAGACGTAGGCATGTCCACGGCAAAGAGCGCCGCGGAGAGCGCCGGCGAGTACATGAACATGGCGGTTGAGTTCGGTGGAAGCGCCGCAGAATCGGCAACCGAAGTGTTCAAGGCAGTCTTCGGGAAGGCTCAGAGCCTCACGGGCAAGGGTCTCGAGAGGGTCAGCGAAGTCCAGGTCGGCGAGAAGAACGTCGGCGAGCGCGCGCAGGCGACGGTCGACACGGTGCAGGAGAAGATCGATGTCGATCAGCTCCAGGATCAGGTCGCCAAGCTCCGTGAGCAAATGGAGCATGTCCTCGTCTCGTGGAAGGACTCCTTCCGTCCATCGACGACCGTGAAGGAAGTTGAGGGAACGGGCACGACCGCCAAGAAGCCTGCAACCAAGAAGGCTCCGGCAACCAAGGCCACGACCGCCAAGAAGCCTGCAACCAAGAAGGCTCCGGCAACCAAGGCAGCTGCCAAGAAGTAACACCCAAACCCTCCAACGAAAAAGGGGTGGTCCCGCATCAACGAGCCCACCCCTTTTTGCGTACCCTGGGTTCTAGACCGGACTGAGTCCGGTCTAGAACCCAGGGTACGCGTGGGAGAGGGCTCAGCTCGAGACGAGCGGATCGATGTCTCCTGCGGCATCGATCCAACCCTGGACCATCTCGATCGTCGGCAGACGCTGGACAAGGCGCCGCCTCGTGTTGATCTGGGTCATGGCAACCATCAAGTTCTCGGCATTACGCCTGCGAAGAAGCTTGATCGTGTCGACACCAACCGCGGAGAGCAGATCGGCGTATTCAGAGCCGATTCCACCGACGCGCATCATGTCTGCCTGTTGAGCCCATTTGAGGAGGTCCGCAGTCGCGATGCCAGTGCGATCCGACACGACGCTTCTCCCTCTTCGTGTCGACGCCTGTTCGAGTAGCGACTCAGTTGTTCTGACCTGCGACTTGCGCAGCTTCGTCGCATTCCGATGTCCTATCGATCGTATCGAAGAGATCGACGCCATTTATTTCCTCCCCGACACGCTCGTCCGGCAACACATTGACCGAGACTACCCAGATCGCGGCGCCCGTGTGAAAGTCAGCGCCGAACCGATGGCAGATCGTCTGCGCTCTCAATCGTTGCAGGCCCAAGATGGTCGAACCAAACTTCAGCCAAACTCGATGTGTGGGACACGGCAACGTCGAGAAGATCGACCGAGCCTTCTCCACCAAGCAGGTGCTCCCATATCGACTGATCAAGCAGGACAGGCCACCCGATGGAGTACCTGTACTTCGGTACAACGGCGTCAGCCTCCCGTGTGGTTGCAGTGTCGATCAACGATGCGACCGTCGCTGCATCCACGCCCGGCTGGTCTCCCCGAGCGATCACACACCGGCGGATGGAGCGATCGCGCGACGCAAGATCGAGCGCCGCTCGCAGCGGCGAGGCACTTCCCTCAGACCACTCGGGATCGACAACGATCGTCAAACCTCTGAAGTCTATGGTGTCGATGATCACCTCCGCATCGGATCCGAGCACGACGAGAACATCATCGACGGGCCAGTCGACTGCATCATCAACGACATGCTGCAGGAGCGGCTTGTCTCGAACCAGTGCGATGTACTTCGGTCCGGCGAAGCCGGTTCCCGAGTCCGCGGCAAGGATGATGGCGATGGTGGACATGGACAGGAGCGTAATGAGCAAACAGTTCGCAGTCTTCAGTTCACGACCGGCCGGTCGCTCTGCGTTCTGGACTCTGTGCTCCGTGTTCGTTGCAGGTTTATCCAGTTCTCGAAGTCGTTGAGCGACACCCGCCACTCACGACCGAACTTCACAGCCGGAAGCTCCCCACTTCGAAGTACGGACGTCACTACGAACGTAGACACGTCCATGTATTCGCAGATATCAGCAACGCTGAGCCACGGCTTGTCGAGTTCGACGCGTATTCGTTCCATGCCCCCAGCGTAGGCCAGCTCACCCCCAGGTACCAGATGCGCGGAAAACCTCTTGCGCAACTCCTGATGTGCCGATATCGTCAGCGAGCCTGGAAAAGACCACCCGGTCGCACGCAGAGGGTCGTAGGGGCCTAGTGGGCGGCGGTCCGGGAAGGTTGACGACATGATCAGCGCATCGATCGCTGAAACCCACCGATTCGGTCGGGTTAGAAGGAACGGATACGACCCAGCTGAGGTCGATGCAGTTATGGCGCGCCTTGTCGACGCCCTGCGTCGCAATGACGATCGCATGAGTTCGCTCACCGAGAAGCTCGACGCAGCTGATGCTTCGGCTGATGCCATCCGACGGACCTTCGTTGCCGCAGAGAACACACGCGACGAGATTCTCGATGATGCCTATTCCGAAGCGGACGAAATCATCGAAACCGCCCGCAGGGATGCCACCGAGCTTTCTGAGACGACGAGCGAGCTTCAGTGCGAACTCGCTGCGGGCCGTACAAACATCCTCGCTGAGATCTACGCCGACGCGGAGCAAAGAATGCTCGAGATAGAGAATCAAGCGGCGAACCGCTCGGCAGATGCTGAGTGGGCGATCCACGAAGCCATCGCAGAGAGGGACCGAACCGTTTCAGAAACGGAAGCAGATGCCCAGGTTGTGAGGCACCGGATCGAAGGAAGGACAGAGCACGTTCGAGCGAGACTTGCATCGATGGAGCAGGCCGCCTTGACCCTGGAGAAAGCCGCGGTGGCTCTTGCAGAGGCGACCCAGGAAGGTGCAAAGGTCATCGACCTGGCGGCGATCGAGCAGATGAGTGCACAGGCCCACGCGGTTCACGAACCCGAAGTGGTCTCCGATCCCGAAACCATCGTGGAAGAGAAACCACATCTGGCTATTGCGATGCAGACCGACGGTGCGGAATTCGGCGAGAGCGGGCCCAAGACGAGGTATCAGCGGTCAACGGGTGTGCCGTTGAAGGAACGGATCAAGATCGCCCGGATGTCTGGATAGACAAACATCCGGAGCGGGCGGAGAGATAGACACCGGTGGGCACCCACCGGTGTTTGTCGTTGAAAAGCTCTGCGTCGACAACTCCCGGTCTTCGGTCCCGTTTTCGCCCGTCTGCGCATCGTCACTTGTGTGTCGCAAACCTTCGGGAATTGATACGACTCGACTCAAGTTATACTTGCTGAATCGACTAAGCTATTCTTGCCGCGCCATCGCGTAGGCAGATCGAAAACAAGGAGCAACTCCATGGCACGAGCCGTCGGAATCGACCTCGGAACAACGAATTCAGTGATCTCTGTCCTCGAAGGCGGGGAACCGAAAGTCGTCGCAAACGCCGAAGGCAACAGGACGACGCCTTCTGTCGTGGCGTTTGCCAAGAACGGCGAAGTACTCGTCGGTGAACAAGCGAAACGCCAGGCGATCACCAATCCCGATCGCACGATCCGTTCGGTGAAACGACACATGGGAACAGATTGGTCCATCGATGTTGACAGCAAGACGTTCACCGCACAGGAGATCTCAGCCCGCATCCTTCAGAAACTGAAGGCCGATGCAGAGGCGTATCTCGGTGAACCGGTGCTGAAGGCGGTCATTACCGTGCCGGCGTATTTCGGAGACGCACAGCGTCAGGCCACCAAGGAAGCGGGTCAGATCGCAGGTCTCGAAGTCGAACGGATCGTGAACGAGCCAACAGCCGCCGCCCTTGCATACGGACTCGACAAGAAACACGACGAAACCATCCTCGTGTTCGATCTCGGTGGCGGAACCTTCGACGTATCGGTCCTCGAGATCGGCGAGGGAGTGTTCGAAGTGAAGTCAACCGCAGGCGACACGAACCTCGGCGGCGACGACTGGGACGAGAAGGTCATCGACTGGCTTGTCGAGGGTTTCAAGTCGGAGAACGGCGTCGACCTTTCCAAGGATGCGATGGCACTCACGCGACTGAAGGAGGCCGCTGAGAAGGCAAAGATCGAGTTGTCAACGGTTCAGGGAACCGAGATCAACCTGCCGTTCATCACCGCAACAGCCGATGGTCCGATCCACCTGCTTCGCACCCTGAAACGATCCGAGTTCGAGCAGATGGCAGATGACCTACTTGCACGTATCCGGGCGCCATTCAAGCGCGCCATCGAAGATGCAGGCGTTGCACTCTCCGATCTCGACCACATCATTCTGGTTGGTGGATCAACCCGCATGCCGGCAGTCCAGGCACTCGTTGCGGACCTGAGCGGCGGTAAGGAACCGAACAAGGGAGTGAACCCTGACGAAGTCGTTGCCCTAGGCGCTGCTATCCAGGCAGGCGTCCTCACCGGCGACGTTTCTGACATCCTGCTCCTCGACGTGACCCCGCTGACCCTCGGAGTCGAAACCGAGGGCGGTGTATTCACCAAGATGATCGAGCGCAACACGACCATTCCCACACGTCGATCTGAGATCTTCACGACGGCTGCGAACAACCAGCCTGAGGTCGAGATCCACGTGATGCAAGGCGAGCGTGCAATGTCGAGCGACAACATGAGCCTTGGACGATTCAAGCTCCAGGACATACCGCCGGCGCCCCGTGGTATACCCCAGGTCGAGGTCACATTCGACATCGATGCAAACGGCATCGTGTCCGTATCGGCCAAGGACCTTGGAACGGGCAAGACTCAGCAGGTTACGATCACGGGTGGTACCGCGCTCGACAGCGACTCCATCGATCGCATGATCAAGGACGCAGAAGCGCACGCAGCAGATGACGCGGAGCGAAAGGATGCTGCCGAATCGCGTAATGCTGCGGACCACGCCGTGTACACGGTTGGTAAGCAACTTGCGGACCACGGTGAGGCACTCACCGATGACGACAAGGCGCCGATCCAGGAGAAACTGGACGAGCTGAAGAAGCTCCTCGAAGACGAGAACGCTTCCGCTGACGCTCTCAAGGAGGGCACAAACGGACTCATGGAGTCTGCCCAGGTCATCGGTGAGAAGATGTACGAGGCTGCACAAGCCGAGGCAGCTGCTGCGTCGACAGATGACGGGGCCGAGGTTGCCGACGATGAAGTCGTCGAAGCCGAGGTCGTCGAGGATGAAGAGGCCTAGCCCGCGAGTCCGAGCAGGTACCGGAATTTCGGTACCTGCTCGGACTCTGGGCTCCTCAGGAGACACCATGACCGAAACACCGAAAACTCCTCAGACCAAAGCGTCCGACGATGACGATGAAACCGCTGAGATGGTCGGGGTACACGAACCGCACCACACCGCAGAGTCACTCGGAATCGAGCTTCCCGAGGATCGCAGGGAGTGCGAGGACCTACTGGTCCGTGAACTCGGCGAGGCACGACTCGAGGCCGGCGAGCTGCTTGAAAACCTGCAGCGGGTGGCTGCTGAATTCGACAACTACCGCAAGCGCACCGAACGCGACCGCATCGAGAATGTGCAGCGCGCAAGCCAGCGTGTCATCGAATCACTCCTGCCAGCGCTCGACAGTCTCGATGCTGCCATCGCGACCGAAGCGACAACAGACACAGAGTTGAGGATGCTCGACGGTATGAAGAGCACCCACAGCCAGATTCTCGAGGCTCTCAGGGCCGACGGATTCACACCGATCGATGCAGTTGGCGCGCCGTTCGACCCGGCGCTCCACGAAGCGATCTCCGTGATCCCCGGCGAAGGTGACCAGGTCGTCGACCAGGAAGTCAGAAAGGGATATGTGATGAGCGGACGGGTCATCCGACCTGCCCTCGTCGTTGTAGGACATGCGTAAAGAGTGGATGGAGAAGGACTATTACGCCGAACTAGGCGTAGGCAAGGACGCTGATCAGAAAGAGATCAAGAAGGCGTTCAGAAAACTCGCGCGCAAGTTCCATCCAGACAACAACCCCGGCGACGATGCAGCCGAGAGCCGTTTCAAGGAAATCAACGAAGCGTACGACACCATCGGGAACGAAGAGACCCGCAAGGAGTACGACCACGCTCGTGAGATGGGTTACTTCGTAGGCGGTCCCGCTGGGAACCAGCAGTACGTTCGCGTCGAAGATCTGCTCGGAGGCGGCTTCGGAGGCGGTGGCTCGTCCCAAGATCTCTTCGGTGGCCTTCAGGATCTCTTCGGAGGTGGTCGGCGTCAGGTTCGGCCACACAAGGGTCAGGACGTCGCTGGGTCGATCACCTTGAGCTTCCATGAAGCGCTCTCAGGACCAACCAAGGAATTCAACGTCGGGCCGAATACCGTGAAAGTGAAGATCCCCAAGGGTGTTGCCGACGGCACGAAGGTGCGTGTCAGGGGCAAGGGCGGACCGGGTGCCAACGGAGGGCCTTCAGGTGACCTCTATGTTGAGATTCGGGTAGGAGAGCACCCGATATTCGGACGAAGCGGCAAGCAGGATCTGACAATCAATGTACCGGTCACCTACGCAGAGGCAGCGCTCGGTGCCGTTATCAACATCCCGACACTCAACGGAACAACGAAAATCAGAGTGCCCGCAGGCACCCAGCCGGACACAACGATGAAGCTCTCCGGAAAAGGGGTTGAGACGTCGAAGGCGACAGGCGATCTGCTCGTCACCATCGACGTTGCCGTGCCAAAGATCATCACCACTGAAGAGAAGGCAGCGCTCGAGACGTTGCGAGAAGCAGAATCAGAGTGGAATCCACGCGACCATCTGGGGGTGTGACATGAACGACCAACAAGAAGCCGTCTATATCATCTCGGTTGCTGCCGAGCTCGTCGGCATGCACCCACAGACCTTGCGCGTTTACGAACGCCGAGGACTCGTCGACCCCTATCGGACGCCCGGCGGAACGCGCAGGTACAGCAGGGAGGACCTCGATCGGCTGCTCCTGATCCAGGAGCTCTCGAACGCCGGGGTAAATCTCGAAGGCGTCAAGCGGATACTCGCATTGCAACATGAGACTGCCCGCCTCAAGAACCAGGTCGTCCGTCTGCGCAGGCTGCTCGAGGAAGCCGAGTCGAGATGGGGCACCAACATCGGCCCTGCGTTTCGCATCGGTACCCGCAAGCGACGCAACCTGCCGTCGATCCGTAGAGAAGATCCCTTCGGGCTCTGAGCCGGACAGGCCCTCGGCTTCCCAATCGGGATCGGGTAGGTTCGAACACTCGATACAAGGTCTCCTCAACGACGAGCGCCAGGAGTATCATGAAATATATGACGTTCGTTTGCGATACAGGAGACACCAGGGATGGCCGGTAACGATCGACGGCCATGGACGTTCCTCACGAACCACGCCAGGGTCCTCATCCTGATCGCGGGGAATTCAGACATGCGGCTTCGCGACGTCTCCGCGAGGATCGGCATCACCGAACGATCCGTCCAGCGGATCGTTGCCGAGCTGGAGGAGGCGGGTTACCTGACCCACGACAGGGTCGGGAGGCAGAACCGCTATCAGGTCAGCCCGACGGTAGGCTTGCGCCACCCTCACGAAGAGGACGTCCAGATCGGTCTGTTGCTCGATCTCTTCTCAGACGACGACGTCGATACTCCACAGACAGGGCACTGAATGTGGACCTCACCCACGCGTTTCCCTGCGGCGACTCAGACGAGCAGACCATCGGTGCTGAGCCTGTTCATAGAGACTTACGTATGATATATTTATCGTGATATTGTTGACCGTTGTTCGATCGACACGTACAAGCGACAACACGCGAGAACCTCAGACTGGAGCGTTGGTCCCGATGCAAGACCACGTTGAAAACGACGGTCAAACGCCCGAGGTTTCAACTGTGCTTCCCAACGGCCTTCCCGAAAAACTGATCACCTCGTATGGCCGGGCGGCTCACGCACCTTCCACCCGCCGCTGCCTCCCGAATAGGGTGGATTGGCGATGAATGGATCGGCATCCAGTTTTCGACTTTCGGGGATGTCTAAGGGGCCAGGCAGCATCGCTGTTGTATGGAGCCGAGGCAGAGGATGTGCGTCTCTTGCAGAAGTACTCGGTGGGAACCAAACCAGCAAGGCTGATGGCGACCTCAGAAACGCGTGCATCGAAGCAAGAGCCGATCTGTTGGTCTCGCGGAGCCTCACATCATTCGATCTCGTCGACGTAGCAGTTCCTCATCATTTCGCGCCTGAGAAGGTGAGGAATGTCGTCGCTGCGGTTGCGGGTGGACCACACTCATCGCTGGCCACACGGATTGCGGGTTACCTGGCCAGGGGCCTTGGCGTCTCCGGACAGATCGTTATCGCGTCCCCGTCGGACGCGCAGGACATAGACGCCCGAGCAGCCCTGGCAGAACTGCCCTCGGACGTAGCGATGCTTCCACGCGCGATCGTTCGTGCCCCGAGCGCGAGAACGTTGGTAGACACCCTCATCCCCGGCACACTTCTCGTGTTGGGTGCTCCCGGTGGATCATGGACGCAGCGCCAGTTCTTCGGGCCAGGCAGAAAGCTGCTCTTCTCCGCACCAGCTGGAGCCGTGATCGTTCGCTCGGCGCCACGTCGCTGCTTTCAGGCTGCTGAGGGAGCGTCCCCTGTCGGCACGCGTTTGAAGGCGCGCGACGCAGCGTCGATCATTGCTGATCAGCCGGCGATGCCGGTCGCCGAAGCAGGCAAACTCGTTGGCATCATCCGTAGGGCGAAGCTGATCGAGGCAGACAACGGAGCGACGGTTGGTGACCTCATGGAAGCTCCGGTATTCCTCCACGTCGATGACCCTATCGAGGACGTACCAGCGATCGCCAACTTCCTCTCGGGTGGCCCGGTGCCCATCGTTGACCACACGGGCGGGCTCTTCGGCACGATATCGGGCGAGCCGATCGAAATCCCGTAGTTTTGTGACACTGAACACGCGACCTACTGAGAGCGGCTACTCGCCAGACAACGCACGAAGTTCGCTCGTTACCATCACGTCTGTGATCAGGGCGTGGTGCTCGATCGCGAACTGGGGCCAGGGGGCGTCTGTCGCTGCAAGACGTCTTGGCGGGGCAACGAGATCGTAACCGCATCGTTCGGCGATCTCTGCGACGACTTCCGCACCGATCCCTCCGGATCGCTGCGCCTCCTGGACAAACAGCAGCCTGCCGGTTTTGGTGACCGACTCGGACACAGTCTCGATGTCCCACGGATACACCGTTCGAAGGTCGATCACCTCGACATCGATGCCGTCCCCGGCGACCGTCTCGGCAGCTCTCAGGCAGACAGGCACCATGCCACCGTAACTGACAACGGTGATGTGACTTCCCTCACGACGCACACGAGCGCGACCGAGCGGAAGCTCGTATGAGGCGTCTGGGACCATCTCTCTTCCGGCGCGGTACAGCACCTTCGGTTCGAGGAACATCACGGGGTCATCAGATCTGATCGATGCCGCGAGTAAGCCCTTTGCGTCCGACGGAGACGAAGGCACGACGACGACGATTCCAGGCACATGAGCGAAGTACGCCTCAGGGCTGTCGCAGTGATGTTCGTGAGCGGCGATACCTGCGCCATTCGGCATACGCACCACCATCGGGAGTGAGGTGTTTCCTCTGGCACGAAAGCGAATTCGCCCAAGATGGCTTGCGATCTGGTCGAATGCCGGATACGAGAAGCCGTCGAATTGGATCTCTGCGATCGGACGACTACCCGCCATTGCCATGCCGATTGCGGTGCCGACGATGCCGGACTCGTTGAGCGGCGTGTCGATGACCCGCGCGGATCCGAACTTCTCGAGCAGTCCCGCAGAGATTCTGAATACTCCACCAGCAACGGCAACATCCTCACCGAGAAGAACCGTCGTGGGATCGGCGGCCATCTCCTGGTGGAGCGTTGCGTTGATCGCATCTGCCATTGTCATTTCTGATGCAGGCCCTGACGGCAGCTCGTCCACGCCGACAACCCATTGCTGAGACGCAGAAACAACGGACCGCTGTTCGCCTGCACCATCCTCGAGTCGATGCAACTGTTCGACCATCGACGTAGGGATCTTCTCGAACACCTGGGTGATGATGTCCGCCCTTGGTGGCAACTCGATCGCGGTCACAGCGTCAAGCGCCGCATCGAATTCGGACGTCGCCACCTCGATGAGGTTCGCTTCCGCCTCTTCGTCCCACCACCCCTCGCCTGTGGCAAAGACACGCATCCGATCGATCGGGTCGAGAGGACGCCACAGCTCTTCCTCCTGCTTCGTGCGATACAACGTCGGGTCATCGGCGGTCGCGTGCGGCCCGAATCGGTAACAGATCGCCTCGATGAGGGTTGGACCGTCCCCGGCCGAACCTCGCTCGACCGCTCTCTTGGTGGCGTCGTATACCGCGAGGGCATCGAATCCGTTCACCTTCTCCGCCGCCATTCCGTATCCGATTGCCTTGTCCGCAAGCCATTCAGCGGCAGTCTGGTCTTCGTATGGAACAGAGATCGCATAGAAGTTGTTCGACAGGATGAACACGGTCGGGGTCTTCCAGACGCCCGCGAAGTTGAGAGCAGAGTGGAAATCGTTCTCCGACGTGCCTCCATCACCGATGTACGTCGCCGTGACGACGTCGTTGCCTTGAAGCCGTCGGGCGTATGCGTGACCAACGGCGTGTGGCAGGTGACTACCGATCGGGATGGTGACGACCATCTGGTTCGTCTCTTTCGGATCCCATGTGGTATTCGGCAGACCTCTCCAGTACGACAAGATCGTCTCATACGGCATGCCCATTGCGATGTGAACGCCATGTTCCCTGTAGCCGGGATACACGAAGTCCTGGTCACGGAGCGCATGGGCACTCCCGACCTGAACCGCCTCGTGACCTTCCGCGATGGCATACGTTCCAATGCGCCCTTGTCGTTGGGCAGCAGTGGCACGGCGGTCAAAGACCCTTGTGCGCACCATGTCGCGATACAGATCGAGAGCGAGGTCCTTGGTCAGCCAGGGTGCTTCACCGACGAGCCGACCGTCCATGTCCACGATCTCGTGCAGTTCTCCCCACTGCACATCATCTGGACTGCGCATCAAGACTTCCCCACCTGTCGAGTGCTTCGAGGAAGTGCTCGTTCTCCGATTGGGTGCCGACGGTGACCCTGACCCCGTCACCAAGGACCCGCACGATGACGCCATCATGGAGCAGGGCCTCAAAGAGCCCCGAAGCATTGCCTTGCGGCTCGAAGTACACGAAGTTCGCCTGGGAATCCGCAACGCGGTAACCGCGGCTGGACAGTTCGGCAGCGAGGTACTCCCGTCCCCTTGCGTTGGTCTCGGACCGCTCCGCAACACGGTCCTGGAGCGGCAACGCTGCGAGCGCGGCTACCTGAGCCGGAGCCGTAACGGCGAATGGTGCCTGGGTGGTCCGCAGCTTGTCGATGAGGTCAGGATGGCCAACCCCGAATCCAACCCTCAAGCCTGCAAGCCCGTAGATCTTCGAGAAGGTTCGAGCAACAAGAACATTCGGCTTGGAGAGTGCGAAACTGAGCATCGATTCGAAGGCTGGATCCGTGACGTATTCTGCGTAGGCCTCGTCGATGATGATCGTGACCGACTCGTCCACGGCACCGATGAAGGCCCGGATGTCACTGCCCGAACGGATGCCACCCGTGGGATTGTTCGGATTGCAGACATACACGATCGTGGTCTCGTGGTTGATAGCTGCGAGCATCGCGTCAAGGTCGTGGCCGAAGTCGTCTCTGAGAGGAACGGCTATCGGCTCCCCGTGAGCAACAAGTGTGGCGATGCGGTACATGACGAAACTCGGGTGAGCGAACACCGCGTTGGTACCGGGACCGCCTACCGACAGGGCTGTGCATCGCAGCACCTCGGACGATCCTGCCCCAACCCAGACCGACGTCGGATCGACATCATGATGCTGCGCAATGGCGTTGGTCAGTTCATACTGCCCACTGTCTGGATACCGGTTGACCGTAGCGCCCGCGGCGGCGATTGCATCGAGCACTTCGGGAAAGGGCTCCAAAGGGCACTCGTTCGATGCGAGTTTGTCGATCGAGTCAAGCCCTAGCTCCCTCGCGACCTCGCCGATGGGCTTGCCTGGGGTATAACGAGGGATGGAGTCGAGGTCTGGCCTGTATGTCGGCACGGTGCAGTGCCCTCCGTTCGTACGCGTAACAGCAGGGTACTTATCCTTGCTCACCTGCGTCACACAGGAGATACGATCGCTTTCGCCTGTGACCTGAATTCGGATGCCTGATGCGTATCAAGCGACGATCGTCTCGGTATCCGGCTGCTGTATCACGAACGCAACCACGAGAGATCCTCTTGATGGCCAGATGCGTAGCGTGTCGGCGGCCGTTGCATTTGCATACGTCCTGAATTCTGACCACGACATCATCTTCTGTGGCGTGACAACGAGATCCAGCTTCGGACGCGGGATCAGCTTTACGCCTTCGAGATCGAAGCCCTCCATCTCGACTACCCCGAGATCAAGCTCTTCGCATTTCTCGATGAACGCCTCGGCATCGCCACGCTTGAAGAAGCCCTCGCCGTCCTCTGTGCGATATACGGCGCGGTCGTCGAACTCCCCCAACAGTTTCGCTGTTGCCGGGTGCACATCGGATGGCTCATCGGCCATATCGGCAACGGCTTCCCTGAGTGAAGTGAATTCATCATCGAACGCATTCGGATCGATGATCTGCAGCGCCGTGTCGAGTAATTGCTGTATCTCTCTGACGTCCAGGTCTTGCACGTCACCGTCACTATCGGGGTAGATCTGCACGATCGGCGCCTCGCCATCCCAGAACACCATGCCGATGAACTCATCTTCTCGCCACATCTCGATTATGGTGCCGTCGAAGTCTTCGCGTTCGGTCTCAACCATACGTATTGGAAGCATGGTGGAACCCTATACGGGTTGCAGACACCAGGCGTCAGAATGCGAGGCCCGGTAGCAACACGCCAGCGAATCTCACCTGAGTCCTGGCCTATCGTTTTACCTTCACGCCTCGCCAGAAGGCGACGTAGTTTTTTATGTCTGATGCGGCAGGTTTCGGCGACGGATAGAACCAGGCGGCCCCGGTGTTCACCTGACCGTCGACCACGATGTCGTAGTAGCTCGCCAAGCCTTTCCACGGACATGCCGTGTGCATCTCGGAGTGCTGCAGATAGTCAGGATTCACTGCCTCGGGTGGGAAGTAGAGATTCCCCTCGACCTTGATGGTGTCGTCGCTCTGCGCGATTATCGCGCCATTCCACTTTGCTGTTGCCACTCGGTCCCTCTAATCGGCTCGTTCGGTGCAACGATTCGGATGTCCTCCGCATTCCCTCGCAGTCCGGGTGTGCTCGGGCGTAGAATAGTTGGGTGACCGCTAGTGGAACCGGGAGGAATCCAATGTCGAGATATCTCGCCCTTGCCGCCATCGTTGCGCTCGTGGCTGCAGCGTGTTCTTCGTCTCCGGCAGACGACTCTTCTACCTCAGAAAAACAAGACTCGACTTCGTCGACGGCTTCAACCGCGCCACCGACAACGGCGGCGCCTACGACCACAACAAGCACCTCGGTCCCCGCTACCACAACCACAACAGAAGATCCCTCAGCAATGGAACTCACCTCGCCAGCATTCGAACCTGGCGATCCGATTCCCGCGATATTCACCTGCTTTGGCGAGGGCATCTCGCCGGAATTGACGATCACAAACCTTCCGGAAGGCACGGTGTCGCTCGCTCTCATCGTGGATGACCCCGACGCTCCCGGTGGCACCTGGATTCACTGGGTTGCATTCGACTTTCCCCCAACCGATGTAATCCCTGAAGCCATCCCGCTGCTCGGGATCGGCGGAAACAACTCGTGGGGTGTGACCGGATATGGCGCACCATGCCCGCCATCGAGCACCCACCGCTACTTCTTCAAGGTGTATGCGCTTGACGGAACCATTGAGCTGCCGGAGGGTTCGAGCAAGGAAGAGGTGCTCGATGCAATGGAGGGACGCATCATTGGGGAAGCTGTCCTCATGGGTCGCGTCACGAAGCAGTAGACGGCATTGGGCCGGCGCCGAGAAATGCCTTTCGGCGGAAGCCGGAACGGCGAGACCTACATGACAAAGGGAATGATTCTCCACGGGACGACGGATCGATACGCGCGATACCCCGGGACTCTTTCGACGAGCATCTCCTCTTCCCTTCCGGTTTTGGCCATGAAGAAGACGAGGAAGGTCACAGACGAGAGGAGGGCAACCGGGTTGGCGTAGGCGAGGCCGACACCAAGGGTGAAGATGACGACACCCGAGTACATGGGATGACGCACATACCGGTAGGGACCGGTATCAACGAGTTGAGCCCCATCAACAGGTTTCGGGAACGGTGACACCTGCCAACCGTGTGCCAGGAGAGCCCACACAGACACGGCGGCGCCCAAGACTGCGACGACCAGACCCATGATCTGGGCAAAGATCAGACCGGGTACGTCCTGAACGGTGTCACCGAATACCACTGCGAGCAGGAAGAAGACGATGATGGCGCCCTGGGCGATCACCCAGCCGATACCACGTTCCATATCTGAGTCGGATTGACTCATATTTTCTGGCATAACCTACACTACCCCGGGGTTGTACGTTGTAGTATCGCAGCAAGGACGCACAAAACACATGGATATCAACAACTTCACGCAGCGAAGCCAGGAAGCGATTCTCGCTGCGAAGACAAGCGCTGAACAACGCAAACACCAATACCTGCAACCTGCGCATCTGCTTGACGCGCTCATGGCCCAGACAGACGGAATCGTGTACCCGATTCTGAGCAAACTCGGTGTGCATGTGTCAGATGTTCGCGCACCACTCGATCGTGCGCTTGATTCCATCCCAACGGTGACCGGCGGAGGAGACGTCGCGTTCGCTCCCGAGACGATCGATGTGCTCGATGCAGCGTCCCAGGAGAAAGAAGCGCTGAAAGACGCCTACGTGTCGGTCGAGCATATCGTCGTCGCCCTCGCCGAGTCGCACACCGACATCGGCGACGTCCTGCGGGCGACGGGGATCACGAAAGACAGCGTGCTCCGTGCGCTCATCGAGATCCGAGGCGCACAGCGGGTAACGAGCCAGAACCCTGAGGACACGTTTGCGCCGTTGGAGCAGTATGGCCGCGACCTCACCGAGGATGCTCGCAACGGCAAACTCGATCCCGTGATCGGTCGCGACGACGAGATCCGCCGTGTCATCCAGGTGCTGTCCAGGCGCACGAAGAACAACCCGATACTCATCGGAGAACCGGGCACGGGAAAGACGGCCATTGCGGAAGGGCTGGCCCAACGCATCGTCGATGGTGACGTCCCCGAAAGCCTCAAGAACCGCAAGCTCGTGTCTCTGGACATCGGTTCGATGGTCGCTGGAGCCAAGTTCCGTGGCGAGTTCGAGGAGCGGCTCAAGGCAGTGCTCAACGAGATCAAGGCGTCGGAGGGTCGCATCATCACGTTCCTCGACGAGATGCATACGATCGTCGGAGCGGGCGCGGCCGAGGGATCGATGGATGCATCGAACATGTTGAAACCGATGTTGGCGCGTGGCGAGCTGCGGATGGTCGGAGCAACGACGCTCGATGAGTTCCGTAAGTACATCGAGAAGGACGCTGCCCTCGAACGCCGCTTCCAGCCAGTGCTGGTCGATCCACCCTCGGTCGATGAGACGATCGGGATACTGCGCGGATTGAAGGAGCGCTATGAGGTGCACCACGGTGTGCGCATCACCGATGCTGCGCTGATTGGTGCCGCTGTGCTCTCGGACCGGTATGTGACCGGCCGCCATCTGCCAGACAAGGCGATCGACCTGGTCGACGAGGCTGCGTCGAAGCTACGCATCGAGATCGATTCCATGCCGGATGAGATCGACGAGCTCGAAAGACGTCGCAGGCAACTCGAGATCGAGAAACAGGCACTCTCCAAGGAAGAGGACGGGGCATCGGCGGAACGGCTCGATGCCATCGAGGAGGAGCTCGCCAATCTCGGTGAAGAGCTCGACGGTCTCAGCGCCCACTGGCAGCTCGAGAAGGACTCCATTAGCGCCATCCGTTCGACCAAGGAGCAGATCGAGGAAGCTCGGAGCGACGCAGAGCGAGCCGAGCGGGATGGCGATCTCGAGAGGGCAGCGGAGCTTCGATATGCAACGCTGCCTGCGCTTCAGCGGCAGCTCACGGAGGGACAGGAGCAGCTCGATGAGCTCCAGTCCGATCTCAAGATGCTCAAGGAGGAAGTCGACGAGGAGGACGTTGCCGAGGTTGTGAGCCGATGGACCGGAGTGCCCGTGTCCAAGCTGCTCGAAGGTGAGATACAGAAACTCGTCCACCTCGAGGAGCATCTCCACAAGCGAGTCATCGGCCAGGATGATGCCGTTTCTGCGATCTCGAATGCGATCAGGCGATCGAGGGCAGGGCTCTCCGATCCGCATCGTCCGATCGGGTCGTTCCTCTTCCTCGGACCGACCGGCGTCGGCAAGACAGAGCTTGCGAGAGCTCTGGCCGAGTTCCTCTTCGACGACGAACGGGCCATGGTACGCATCGATATGTCCGAGTACATGGAGAAACACTCCGTGTCGCGCCTCATCGGTGCACCCCCCGGATACGTCGGCTACGACGAAGGTGGCCAGCTCACCGAAGCCGTGCGCCGTCGGCCCTATTCGGTTGTGCTGCTCGATGAGGTCGAGAAAGCACACCCCGAGGTCTTCAATGCCCTGTTGCAGGTTCTCGACGACGGTCGGATGACCGACGGACACGGTCGCACGGTCGATTTCACGAACACCGTGCTCGTGATGACCTCGAACCTCGGTTCTGAGTTCATCGACCCCGACATGCCAGATGACGTGATCGAGTCACGTGTGATGGAGGTCGTGCGAGGTCACTTCCGCCCCGAGTTTTTGAACCGCGTCGACGACACGATCGTGTTCCATCGCTTGTCGAAGGACGACCTCCGCCAGATCGTGGAGATCCAGTTCGAAGCTCTGCGGGACCGCCTAGCCGATCGCAAGATCGACGTTGAACTGACCGACGACGCCATCGACTGGCTGACAGACAACGGCTAC
>BTQL01000010.1:0-49945 GCA_036985855.1 Acidimicrobiia bacterium
GCTGTAGATGGTGAGATCGCCCGCCGCATCGTGGCGGCCGCAACGACACTCGCCCACACCGTCCCCGTCCTCCACGACATCTCGAACGGCGGCCTCGGTGTCGCGCTGGCGGAGATCGCTATCAAGTCAGACATCGGAATGCAGATCGAAGGTGTCAGCGGTCCTGAGCTGTTCGATGAGACGCCGCTGCGATTCATCGCTGTTGCTCATGCAGACGAACTCGACACGGACGCACCACATCGCAAGATCGGCACCATCACCGGGGACATCCTCGACTTCGGCACAGCGGGCAACATCAGCGTCACCGAGGCGGCAGCCGTCTGGCGGGACGCACTGCCAAGAAGAATGAAGCATTGAACGACAGCCGCTGGGAGCCCACTGCAATATCGGACACCCGGTTGTCATGGAACACGACGCACACCATTACCGTTCTACATCCATGACCGAACAGACCGTTCCCACTTGTTATCGCCATCCAGACCGAATCACGGGACTCAGTTGCACAACGTGCGGCAAGTCGATCTGTGTTGAGTGCTCCCATGACGCCTCGGTTGGCCAGAAGTGCCCTGAGTGTGCCGCACCCAAGGGTCGGGCCAGGGTCGTCAACGCACGCCAGTCGTTCGGCAGACCATCCTTTCAAACGGCGCCCGTGTCGTTCACGATCATTGCGATCACCTCAGCGATCTTCGTCATGGGACTTCTCTCTCCCGATGCGGATCGCTGGCTCTTCCAGACGTTCGCACAAGCCAACTTCCTCGTCGCGGATGGCGAGTGGTGGCGCATATTCACCGCAGCGCTCCTCCATGGCGGGATGCTGCACATCCTGTTCAACATGTATGCCCTGTACCTGTTCGGACCGCGCCTCGAGCAGCAGGTCGGAGGGCCCGCGTTCGCTGCGCTGTACGTTGGAACCGCGGGTGCAGGCGGCATGGTGTCGTACGCCTTCGGAGACATAGGTCAGGTATCGATCGGTGCGTCCGGCGCAATCTTCGGACTCTTAGGGGCGTGGATGTTCGTCGCATGGAAGATGCGCAGGACACCAGGTGGTCGATCGATGTTCAATCAACTCGGCATCTTGATCGCAATCAACATGGCATTGCCTCTCTTTGTCCGAGGGATCGACTGGCGCGCTCACGCCGGTGGACTTTTGAGTGGCATCCTCATCGCCTGGCTGTGGTCGGTGCTCGCCGTGGGTAAACCCAACGCTCGGGCGATCCGTACCGTCATCGCCTCAGCAGTCGCCCTTGCAGCCGCAGTACTGACAATGACGGTCTGATGCGGCTCGTCGTGCGGCAGGTACACTCCGCGCCGTGAACGAGCGACCACTCGAAGACCCAGCCTTTCTCGATCGCCCTGGCGAGGCCTGCGGCGTGTTCGGTGTCTCCGGCAGGGACATCGAAGCCGCCCGCCTCACCTACTTCGGACTGTTCGCCCTCCAGCATCGCGGCCAGGAGAGCGCCGGCATTTCAGTGAGCGACGGCGAGAACATCACGGTCTACAAGGATCTCGGTCTTGTGGCCCAGGTGTTCGACGAGACGGTTCTCGCAGGCCTGCCCGGCGATCTCGCAATCGGGCACACCCGGTACTCGACTACCGGGTCGAACTCGTGGGAGAACTCGCAGCCCGTTTTCAGGTATTTGGATAGCAATGCCATCGCCCTTGCGCACAATGGCAACCTGACGAACACATCCAAACTCGCAACAGCGATGGAGCCACTCGCCGCAACGACAGACTCCGAACTCATGACCGAGGCCGTCGCCAGGGCAATGACCGAAGAAGGACTCTCCCTCCCCGATGCCCTACGCAAGACCCTTCCAGACTTCAAAGGTGCTTTCACCCTTACGGTGATGGACTCGACCACGCTCGTTGGCGTTCGCGATCCACACGGATTCCGCCCCCTGTGCCTTGGCAAGCTGGATGACAGCTGGGTGGTTGCAAGCGAAACCGCAGCGCTTGACATCCTTGGAGCCCAATACGTGCGGCAGGTAGCTCCCGGCGAGATGGTCGTCATCAACGATGGCGCCCTCACGAGTCATTTCCCGTTCGAACCGGCCAAATCAAGGCTGTGCGTTTTCGAGTTCGTGTACTTCGCGAGGCCTGACTCCACGCTATCTGGCCAGACGATTCACGCGGCGAGGCAGCGGATGGGTCGAAAACTCGCCGCCCAGGCACCGATAGAGGCGGACATAACCGTGCCGGTGCCCGAGTCGGGCATCCCAGCGGCGCAAGGATTCTCCGAGGTGTCGGGCATCCCATATGTCGACGGTCTTGTAAAGAATCGGTACGTGGGGCGAACGTTCATCCAGCCAGCCCAGTCGATGCGCGAGCGCGGCGTACGGATGAAGCTCAACGCGATGCGAGGCGTGATCGACGGCCAGCGCGTTGTGCTCGTCGATGACTCGATCGTGCGCGGTTCCACGACCAGACAGCTCGTGGCAATGGTTCGAGAGGCAGGTGCGCAAGAGATCCATCTCCGCATCTCTTCACCGCCCTACCGGTGGCCATGCTTCTATGGCATGGATACCGGCGATCGTGCAACACTGCTTGCGGCAGGCAGATCGGTTGGCGAGATCGCCGAACAACTCGGCGTGGACTCGCTTGTCTATCTCGACCTAGACAACCTCATTGAGGCAACTGGCGGAGATGCCGATACGTTCTGCACAGCATGCCTATCGGGCGACTACCCGACTGATGTACCGGTGACCGACAGCAAGTTCCTACTCGAAAGATCGACATGACCAGCTATAAGAGCGCAGGTGTGAACCTCAACGCCGCAGACGAGATCATCGATCGGATCGGTTGGAGGGTGACGTCGACCTGGACCGAGGACGTTGTCGGCGAATTTGGCGGGTTCGCAGCCGGCATCCAGATCCCGGCAGGGTTCGATCACCCGGTCCTGATGATGTCGACAGACGGGTTGGGTACGAAGGCAGAAATCGCCCGCCAGGCTGGCCTGCTCGAGGGACTTGGTTACGATCTTGTCGCCATGGTGGCTGATGATCTTGCCGCTGCAGGCGCCCAGCCGATCGCGATGACCGACTACATCGCTACAGGGAAACTCGACGTCGATCGCATCGAGACCATCGTTGAATCGATTGCGGATGCGTGCAACGAGGCCGATGTTGCTCTTCTCGGCGGCGAAACTGCAGAGCACCCGGGTGTGATGCCACCAGATCAGTTCGACATCGCAGCCACCGCGCTCGGCGTCGTTGAACTCGGAGAAGAGATCGACGCTTCACTCGTCTCGCCGGGCGATGTGATCGTCGGTGTGATGTCGCCCAATCTCAGGTCGAATGGTTTCAGCCTTGTCAGGGCGATCGTCGCGAAATCCCTTCCTCTCGACAGCACCTTCCCTGATACCGACAGGCCAACTGCCGAAGTGCTCCTGGATCCGAGCGTCATCTACTCCCCTGCCGTGGTGAACCTGCTCGCTCGGGTGCACCCGCACGGGCTAGCGCACATCACGGGAGGGGGATTGCCCGGCAACGTGATCAGGGTCCTTCCCGAAGGATCTCGAGCAGTGATCGACCGGTCGAGCTGGGAAGTGCCCCACGTCTTCGAAGTGATCCAACGACTCGGCGAGGTACCGCTTGGAGACATGTTCCGAACCTTCAACATGGGGATCGGATTCACCTGTGTGGTCGCACAAGGAGATGCCGACGCGACGCTGACGGCGTTCGAGACCTCCGACCTCGAGGCATCGACAATCGGTCGCGTCGTCGAAGGTGACCGCGGGGTCGAGCTCCGCTAGCAAACCTGTACCGAACCACAATTGTCACGAGGCACGGCCCATCGACCACCACCAACGGACATTGGATGAATCGTCAGACCGACTTGAGTACATTGACGAAGCAAGGGACGGGAGAACTGCGGACTTCCACGTCCGTATGGGAGACTCCACTCGGACACAACTCCGGGGCGAGTTCAATGAGTACCAACGATCGAGGTGGCAATGACCGAACCCGCATACCCTGTTGACTTCATCGTCCCAGTGGACGACGAGTACCGAAGCCGCGGACTCGCCACCCTGGGTCTCGTGTTGTTCGCGAAGGCGTTGCTGCTGATTCCGCATCTGTTCCTGCTCACCGCTTACTTCATTGCGGTGCAGTTCATCGCGTGGATCGGCTACTGGTACATCCTCGTTCAGGGTGGAAAGCCATACTGGGTCGAGAACTTCGAGATCATCTTTCTCGAATGGTCTTCCCGGGTGTTCGCATGGTTCACCAGTACCACCGACGTGTACCCGACCTTCGGAACGGATAAGAGCCACCCAGCGCAGGTGACCGTGGTCGAGGCACCAGAGCCGCAGAGCCGGCTGCTCGCCTTCCTCGGAATCATCTTCATCCGTACGCTGCTTGCGACACCGCATCTGTTCATCCTGCTTTGGCTCACGATCGGCACGCTCGTCGCGGCGTGGTTCGGTTATCTGATGATTCTCGTCAACGGAACGCTTCCCCTAGGTCTCCACTCCTACTTCGTCGGCTTCCACCGCTGGTGGGCCCGCACCTGGGCCTGGATCGCAGCCCTCACAGACGTCTACCCACCCTTCACCCTCAAGTCTTAGCGCCCTGGTTTCTGGCGTCCCTCACGGCATCATGATGCCGTGAGGGACGCCAGAATGGTCGAGGAGTGCGAATCAGCTTTCGGCTGGGGTCTCCTTGCGGCGGAGTGCCGCGAGAAAGAGACGCAGGACGCCGTAAACCATCAGCACAAGAATGCCAAGCGGGATTGCAACGGCGGCCGACACGATGATGAAAGCAACCGTCGCCAGAAGAACCACACCGGCCTGGTCGAACGCTTCCGCGATCGGCCCCGGGTTGGATGGTTCCGGCTCGACCGACGTCACGGGACCATCAGGAACTTCGGTGAGACCAACAGTCAGCGTTGCGAAGTCTGTGCGACTATCGAGATACCGCAGGCGACCCTCGATCTGCTCGATGTTGAGCAAGACCTCCTGCATCCGCGTCTGGAGCGAGATCTGGTCATCTATCGAGGTCGCTTCATCCATGAGCCGCATATAGAACTGCTCCTGGGTGCGCCAATAGTTCAGACGACCCTCCAGGTCGACGTACTCCTCGGTGACATCCTGGCTCGACAGTGAAGCCGAGACACGTTCACCAAGACGCTCAACGCGACGCACCGCCTCGTCAAAACGATCAGTAGGGATGCGCATCGTGTACCAACCGACAGCGTATCGTCCGTCTTCGTAGTCCTCGAAGTAGGTCTCGCCCGAAGCGACGTATCCGCCGAGATCTGCCGCGATCGTACGAATCTCCTCCGCACTCGCGCCGAAGGCGCCTTGGTCAACGCGGATGTCGAGGCGACCATCCTTGATGATCCTTGCGTCGAAGGTCTCGTATGACGTCGCAAAAACAACGGTTCCGTCCTCGGCGACCGCCTTGAACCTGGGAGCTCCTCTCGCACTGCCTTCGGGAGATTCCCCGTCAGCCGCAGCCGCGACGGTCGTCGAATACTCGCCGCCTCCATCGAGGTCGGCACCGACGAGACCGAGGCTGTCGTCTGAGCTGCTGCACGCAGCCGTGATGATCGATATAGCGATCACAGCAATGGTCATACGCACGACTGTGCGCCTTTGAAATGTAGCCAGTAGTTCCATGTCTCTCTCCATTCGCTATGGCCGGATCCCACACCGGCTATCGCTAGGACGGAGAAAGCGGGGAATCGGGTTCCCCTGTCCGACATCGGACTCGAATCTAAGATGCTGGATGTCCGTCTACTGTCTACTGCCCACGGAGACCTCATGACCCGCACGGAAACCCCCCAGTCAGACGTCCTCAGCGTTGAGTTCGATGGTCACGTCGCAACCGTTTGGCTTGATCGGCCTGAGATGCGGAATGCATTCGCCCAGGACTTCTGGACGGACTTCCCGAAGGTCATGCAGGCGCTCGGGGCGGACGATGAGACCAGAGCGATCGTTGTCGCCGCCAAAGGAGCGGCCTTCACCGTCGGCATCGACCTCAAAGCATTCGGTCCGACGTTCATGAACGGTGGTGTCGACCCCTCCGTTGATCCACAACCTGGATCCGACGTTGGGAAAAGGCGCGCGTTGTACGATGGGATCAAGGAGATGCAGCGCACCTTCAGCTCGATCGCAAAATGTGCGAAACCGGTTGTAGCGGCGATCCATGGTCACTGCATAGGTGCGGGTGTTGACCTCATCACCGCATGTGACATCAGGTACGCATCCGCAGACGCGATCTTCTCGGTTCGAGAGACGAAGATCGCGATGGTCGCCGACGTCGGAACCCTTCAGCGCCTCCCGAAGATCATCGACCCCGGGCGTGTCGCTGAGATCGTGTACACCGGCAAGGATTTCGGCGCGGACGAAGCGCACGAGATGGGGCTTGTCTCCAGAGTGTTCCCCGACAGCGACGCAACGCACAAGGCTGCACGAGAGCTGGCGAGTGAAATCGCTGCCAATTCGCCACTCGCAGTGCAGGGCACAAAAGCCGTACTTTCCGCCGGGGAAGGCAGAAGTGTCGAAGAGAACCTCGACTACATCGCACTCTGGAACGCAGCGTTCATCCAGTCGAACGACTTCGTCGAAGCGACGATGGCATTCCTCCAGAAACGATCTCCAGAATTCACGGGCGAATAGAGGCCTGCCGACAAGGGCCGATCTGGCGACCGATATTTCATCTCAAGCTACGATGGGAGCCATGTTGAGGAGCCCGAGGCACACACGACGCCATCTTTTCGCTGCACCGTAGCGAGACGACCTCTTCGCGTCCGAGCATCCTCAACACTGATAGGAGTATCAAATGACTGACCTCCAAAGGAGATTCCACGAAATCATCGCCCCCGTGATCGAAGTCGACTACGAGATCGAGATCATCGACGGCAAGGGCAGCTGGGTAACAGGCGTCGACGGACAACAGTACCTCGACTTCGCTTGTGGAATCGCTACCACCAACATGGGTCACCGGCCAGACGCGGTTGTCGCTGCCGCGCAGGCGCAACTCAACAAGCTCTGGCATGCGGGTGGAGCGTTCCTCTACGAGCCGATCGTTGAGGCAGCTGAGAAGATCGTCGACATTGCACCGGACGGCATAGACAAGGTTCTGTTCATGAACTCGGGCGCAGAGGCAGTCGAGGCAGCTGTCAAGCTCGCTCGCAAGGTTTCCGGCAGGCAGGGAATCATGACCTTTCGCGGAGGCTTCCACGGTCGAACGATGGGTTCAGTCACCTACACGACGTCTAAGGCGAAGTACCGGCAGGGCTACCACCCGCTGGTTCCATCGACCTTTGTGACACCATTCCCTCACCCCTTCGGTTGGGGAATGACCCAAGAAGAGGCGAACTCATACGCGCTGCGGGAACTCGACTTCAAGTTCCAATACGAAGTGACACCGGGTGAAATCGGGGCGTTCCTCGTCGAGCCGATGCAGGGAGAGGGAGGTTATTACCCGGCAAGTCATGGGTTCATCCACGCACTCAGAGCGATCGCAGACGAGCACGGGATCCTGCTGATCCTCGACGAGGTACAGACAGGCTTCGGCCGAACCGGCGACTGGTTCACGAGCCAGGTGTACGACGTGAAACCCGACATCCTCGTGATGGGCAAGGCGATCGCGAACGGCCTTCCACTGTCGGCAGTCGGAGCTTCAGCCGAGCTGTTCGGTGCATGGCCATCGGGATCGCACGGAACGACCTTCGGCGGTAACCCTGTGTCTTGCGCAGCATCCGCAGCCAATGTAGACGCACTGCGTGAGGTCATTCCTGGCGTGAATCGTCTCTCCGAACATGCCTTTTCGCGCTGGAACGAGATCAAGGAACGGCACCGTACCGTCGGGGATGTCCGCGGATTGGGACTCATGATCGGCATCGAGCTCGTCACCGAAGGAAACGAGCCAGACATCGAAGCCTTCACGTCGATTGGAAAGCACGCCCGTGAATCTCGCATGTTCATCCTCCGCTGCGGTCCCGCAGGAAATGTCATCAGGTTCATCCCTCCCCTCAACGTGTCCCAGGATGACCTGGATACCGGAATCGACATACTCGAGGATGCGATCACGGCCTACGAGGGATGACAACTGTCCACCCTTCAGGGGGACGGCAGCGCTAGGAGAAGGCCCCGGCTTCAGCCGGGGCCTTCTCCTAGCGATTCGACCGCGAGGGTTGCTCTACTCCTCGGTCGTCAGAACGCCGCGAAGCCTTGGGTACCGAACAGGACGGTGGTTGTGGCAGAACTCTGCACGGTTGTACTTCGATAGCTGCGTGATGCAGTCAGCACTCGCGCAGGTTCGTTCTTCGTCATACGTCTTTGGGCGACGCGACCGACCTTTCGGTCGGGATGCCTTGAGGATGTCAGACATGATGTTTGTGCCTTTCTTGGGTCCGTTGATGCGGTGCAGGTCTGTGCAATTGGCACGCGACACTCACACCGAGAGATCTCGGAAGTACCCAGTCTAATTACCACTACTCCGAACGTGCAAAACCAAATCGTCTTTCACGCGGAGCGGCACCGACCGAGTCGCTGCTTCTCGCCCCGGGCACGGCGAGGGCAAACACACCGATCACAACCATTAGAGCAGCCAGCCAATCACCGAATCGAACCCACAGAGTCGGGACATCGGCATTGAACTGCACCGATCCGAAGAGAACGGTCGACTCGAGCATTTCCGTCTCTGCACCGACCTCACCGGCACCGGTGACGAAGGTTGACTTTCCTGTTATCGCTGCAAGGGCAGTTTCGAGACCGATTCCGGCGGAATTGACGCGCACAAGCCCGATCAGCTGATCCGAGGCTGCCGAAATGCCATAGCTGCTTTCATTCGTCGCGACGACCATCACCTGAGCACCCGCCCTTGCCATCGAGCGCATCGAACGAGCAAAAGCCCCCTCGAATGAGATCACAGAACCAACGATTCCCTGCTCAGTTGGGAACACGATCGGCTGGGTTCCCGAGATCATGTCTCGCGGTACTTGGTCGAGTTGGGGCACGAATCCGAACAACCCCCGAAGCGGGACGTACTCACCGAAGGGAACAGGGTGTCGCTTCTGATACTCGCCGATCTTGACACCCTCTGGTGAATAGAGCGCGTTGAAGTTGATGAAGAACCTCTCTTCAACGATGCGTGTACCGGAGATCAGCATGTATGCGTCGAGTCGGCGAGCCTGCTCGATGATCGCAGTACGCACGTCGTCGTTTTCGTCGGGCTCATACGGCGTTCCAACAGAGTTCTCAGGCCAGACAACGAACTCGACAGTCCCTTCAGGGATGGATCTCGTGAGCTCTATGTGGCGCTCAAAGATTCTCTTCGATTCGTTCTGGCATCGGGTCTGAGGACAGGGAGATCCGCCTTGAACGATCGCCGTTCTCCAGACCTGGGCGGCCGGTGCGGGGGCGAGGAGCGCTCCGCCGATCATCAAAAGCATCACGACAGCAATAGCGTCGACCGCGAACCTCCACACTTTATGGTTCTCGATCACGAGGGTTATCCCTGCCGCTACAGCAACCGTGAGCACAGACCATCCCGAAGGCCCGATCCACTGAACGGACCCGAGCGCACCGGGGAGCGAAGCTGTCGGATAGCCGATGTCTCCCCATGGGAATCCGCCGAATGGGAAATGACCCCGCAGGAACTCGAGAACGACCCACCCTCCGATCGCGATATAGAACCACCGCCAAGGTGTCCAGAGTCGGAATGTCCAAATCCACAACGCATACAGGGCGGTGAAGCTGCCCATGAGAATCGAGAGCGGAAACCATGCCACGAATCCAAGAACCATCAACCAGTTGAGCAGCAGACCGAAGAAAGCTGCTCCCCAACCGAAGCCCAACATCAGAGCCCACATCGGTCGTTCAACAGAGCGCACGGCCAGGAAAAACGGAACCGGCGCCACGAACGCAATTGGCGCCAAACCGAGCGGCGGGAACGCTGCCCACATCAGGAGCGCGCTCAATCCGACAAGTCCCATTGACAACATCCCGCGAGAGGATATCGAACTCTCCCGCTTGCGGAAGAAATCAGCCACCTGCAATCGCGTTTCGAGTTCCGAGCATCGAGTTCCGGCACGAGGTACCCGCCGTCTACCCTCCGATCCATGAAAGACCTTCATGTGGCAAGAGATGCGGCGAAGGCCGGAGGCGCGATTGTTGCAAAGCACTTCGGTGTACCTGCTGACGCCAGGTACAAGGGCAAGTTCGATCCAGTAACCACCGTGGACCTTGCTTCTGAAGCAGCAGTGCTGTCGATCCTCACGGAACATCGCCCCAACGATGCGGTGATGGCCGAGGAGAGCGGGGGCACACGACACGAGGGACGACACTGGATCGTAGATCCGCTGGATGGTACGGTGAACTTCGTCCACGGCATCCCTCACGTCTCGGTATCGGTCGCGCTCTACGAAGGAGACAAAGGACTCGTCGGAGTCGTATACGACCCGTTGCGCGAGGAGATGTTCACCGCAACCGACGGTGAGGGCGCTCGACTCAATAACCACGTCATAAGCGTGTCAGGCACAACCGAACTCGAGAAGTCAGTGGTGGCCACCGGGTTCCCATACGAACACGACGTGAAAGCCGGCGAGCTGTCCGTGGTGCTACGGGAGGTGCTGCGCGAGGTCGGTGGACTGAGGCGCTACGGCTCGGCAGCACTCGACCTTGCCTGGGTTGCCGCTGGCAGGTTCGATGGGTACTGGGAGCTCGGGATCGCACCGTGGGACGGCGCCGCAGGACACATCCTCGTTAGGGAAGCGGGTGGCACCGTGACCGATCCCCTCGGTCGCCGTTCAACGCCATCGATGGGGTTGGTGGTGGCAACAAACGGCCCGCTCCACCAGAACCTACGTACGATCATCGAATCCTGGATGCCACTGGAACAGATCACGCCGTGAGAAAGCTCGTCACGGCTGATGCTGTCGTCACAGGCGACGGAGTCATCGGGGATTCGATACTCATGGTCGGTGGCAAGGTCGCCGCCGTAGGCAGAAGATCCGACCTCTCGAGGCCGGGGATCGTGGAGGAGGCGTATCCGGGCACCACGATCATTCCCGGCATGCGGGATGCACACTTCCATCTTGTTCCGTATGCAGCCCTTCTGGGTGGCTGTTCGCTCAAAGCAGCCGCAGACATGGACGATCTCAGACGACGGCTCACCGCTTACGCGACTTCTCTTCCGGATCACGAGCCGGTAGTAGCAACGAGGCTCGACGATGAGAACCTTCGCGAGAGGCGGTTGCCGAATCGCAAGGACCTCGACGCGGCCGTTTCCGATCGTCCTGTTGTCGTCTACCGATACTGCGGGCATATCGCTGTAGCCAACACGATGGCACTGGGTACGTCTGGAATCACGGTCGACACGCGAGACCCTGACGGCGGAACCATCGACAAGGATCCGGATGGTCGACCGACGGGTATTCTGCGCGAAACCGCCGTCCGACTCGTGTCGGCCGCTCTGGCTCGGGCTCCGCAACTGGGCGAGGAAGCACTGCTTGTAGCCCTGAGAGGACTCGCGGGGCTGGGCATTACGTCGATCGGAGCGATGATCGGCTACGGCGAGCGACCATTCGAGCAGTTGGAATCCGAACTCGCATTGTGGAAGAGAGTTGCGAGCCGGTTACCTATCAAAGTACACGGGTTTGTGGTAGCCGATACTCCTTCACGGCTCGAAGAATCGGCTCGAATGCTCACGGGTGCAGGCACACGATTGCGGTGGCTCGGCGTCAAGAGGTTCGCCGACGGCAGCCTCGGTGGCCACACAGCGGCGATGAAGGCACCCTTTGCGGACGTCGAAACGACCGGCACGTACCGGCTCACCAGATCAGACAAAGAGGTTGCACGAAAGAGCATCGAGCTTGGTGGCATGGTTGCGATCCATGCGATCGGTGACCGAGCGGTCGATGGTGTGCTCGATGTGTTCGAGCAGCTCATAGCCGGTGGAGCCAAGCCAGCGGACCTTCGCATGGAACACGTGTCTGTGATCGATCCGTCCCTGCTCGAACGGTTCGCGAGCCTCGGCGTTTCGGCTGTGGTACAGCCTGCGTTTCTAGCATCGGAGGCAGAGTGGGTGGAGAACCGGGTGGGCCCGAATCGCACAACCTGGTTGTATCCGTTCCGATCAATGCTCGAGTCGGGAGTTCCGATCGCCGGTTCGTCTGACTGCCCAATCGAACCCCCTCAGCCTCTGTGGGGGATGGCAGCAGCGATGGATCGACTCGGTATCAATCCGGAACAGCAGTTGACAGCAATGCAGGCGCTGGCTCTGTTCACGTCCGGTGCGGCTCGAGCCCTGCGGGAACCGAAGCCCTTGTCTGAGAGAAGCGCCGCAGATTTCGTGGTCCTCGACACTGATCCGAGTATGGCAACCGCGGAGGAAGTGCGACATGCCCAGGTGCTTGTCACGTACGTCGACGGCGACGCGGTCGAGGTGGACAGATCACTGCCTGTCTGGGTCGACTAGGAGAAGCGGCGGCTTACGCGGTGCGGGACTCCGCCCAACAGATCGAGCAGTACGCGCCCCATTCTCCGTATCGCGGATCGTGGGCGAGCTGGGTGCCGCATCCGGCACAACAAGCAGACAAGAATTCGTCTGCCACGCGTGTGAAAGGACCGTCCCTCGTCAGGAGGTCAGACACGAGCACGGTGTTGGAGTGTCCGGTCGGCAAGGACGAAAGGTATCGCCCGAGTCCCGGTAATGCCCCGACGGTCAGCCCTCGGCGTCGGGGACGGGTCCGACAATCGATTCGAGCGACTCCATCACCTCTTCGATCGTTGCGTGACGACCGAGTGCATCCTTGGAGAAGATCAGATCCTCGCCTGCGGTGACTTCAAACACGCCGCCCCGCGAAGGGATCAAAGTGATGTCGCCGATGTAGTGCTCGTACTTGCCGAGAATCGCCTGAACCATGCTCACGGCACGGTCGGTATATCCTCAAGCTGCGCAGTATTCAATGGAGAGATGCATCCGGCGAGCCTAGATCTGGCAGGACAGCTATCGAGTACTCGAGCCGAGTATCTACCCTGCATCCATCATGTCATCCACCACCGAAACGTTCCCAGAGATTCCACGCGTCCAGGCCCGCGGGTCAAACGACCCGAAACCACCACGACGCCGCTGGAACCGCGCTCAGAAGTTCGTACTCGGCCTTCTGGGTCTCATGGTGCTGCTCGTCTTCGTGGGTTATGGCTATCTCAAGTTCACTGAGGGAAAGATCGAGCGCATCGCCGCGAGTGATCTCACCTCACTCAACATCGTGGCAGCTGGATCGGACCAGATCGTCAACGTCCTCGTTGTCGGCGTTGATGATCGGTCGACGTTGCCGGATGACTGGGAGGACCGCTTCGGCGCCATCTCCGGTCGACGCACGGATGTGATGATCGTCGCCCACCTCGTCCCTGGTGAAAGCATCCAGATGCTCAGCATCCCGCGCGACCTGAAGGCAAACATCTCTGGTTATGGCACAAACCGCATCAATGCGTCCTATGTCTTCGGGGGGCCCGATCTACTTGTCCAGACGATCCAATCAGAGACAGGGATCCCCATCAACCACTATGTCGAGATAGATTTTGCCGGAGTCGGCGCAGTTGTCGACTCGCTCGGTGGCGTGACTCTCGACTTCACCTATCCAGGAAGAGACGCTATTTCTGGATTCACAACCGACGCAGGGCGACACACGCTCAACGGCGAACAAGCCGTGGCATATGCCCGATCGAGGCACTACGAGATCCTCAAGGATGGACAATGGAGAGATACAAGCGGGGGTGACATTTCTCGAACAGGACGTCAGCAGGAGATTCTGATCGCGATGTTCGACCAGGTGACGTCGCCGTCGAGCGCGTTCAACCTCCTGACGTTCCTTCCCACGTTCGCTGATCAAATAACGGCGGACGAAGGCCTGAGCCTTGGGATGATGACCGAACTTGGTAAGGACGCATTGACGCTGAGGACCAAGAACATCGACAATGCCACGCTGCCCGTCAAGAATGTGAGAGGCGAAGACGGTCGCGCCTACGTTGTACCAACAGATGCCACCCAAGCCGTGATCGACGCGTTCCTGGCCGGACAGCCCTTCCCCGAGGGATAGTGCCGAGAACCGAGACTCGATAGTGAGCTCTGGCCCTGCCTATGCAATAACTCGTATGGCCTCAATGAGGCTCTCGACCTCTTCCTCGGTATTGAAGGCATGAAACGACGCGCGCACGAGACCTTCGATCTGTCGTTCGTGCATGTCAACCGGAGCATGCAGCGGCGTCGCAGTCGAGACGTTTATGGAACGCTCGAACAGGAGTTCGCGCACCTCGAGTACCTGTCGTCCCTCGACCTCGAATGTCACGATGCCGCCCTTCACCGCGCCGAGGTCTCTCACCGTCACGCCATCTATCTCTTCGAGTAACTCACGGGTCATGGATGAGAGTTTCTGAATACGTTCCCAGATGGCGTCCAGACCGATTCCCATCGCGTACTCCACTGCGGTGCCCAAGCCGAGCACGTTGGCATGGTTCTTCTCCCAGGTCTCGAAACGGCGGGCATCATTGCGAAGCTCGTAACGCTCGGGTAGCACCACGGGCGCTGTGTGCAACTCAACGAAAACGGGGTCGAGCCGATGCAGAAAGTCAGATCGAACGTACAGGAAACCCTCTCCCCGAGGTCCGCGGAGAAACTTGCGTGACGTTGCCGAAAGCATGTCGCATCCGATTGCGGCGACATCTACGGGTAGCTGTCCGACCGATTGGCAGGCGTCAAGTAGGAAGGGAATGTCGTGCCTGCGCGCTACTTCACCGACTTCCGCTGCGGGATTCACGACACCGCTGTTCGTGGGGACATGGTTGAGGGTTATGAGCTTTACAGAGCCATCGATCATCGACTCGAGCGCGTCGACATCGATCTCGCCGCTTGGCGCGTTCGGAACGACATCGACGATGACGCCCTTCTGGTCGCGGAGCTGGAGATAGGCCGCCCAGTTCGATACGTACTCTGTGGTCGTCGTCAAGATCCGATCACCTTCTTCGAGGGGCATCGAATAGAACGCCATATCCCATGCCCTCGTAGCAGAATCACTGATCGCGATCTCTGATGACTCGGCGCTGATCAAATCTGCGATCGTGCCGTACACAGCGTCGAGTTCATTGGCGAAAGCTCGATGCGCTTCGTAACCCCCGTACCCGATCTCATGGCTGAGATATCGGTGAATTGCATCGATCACGGGCTGAGGCATGAGGGACGCCCCGGCGTTGTTGAGGTGGATCACATTCTTCGTACCGGGCGTCTCGGCCCGAAGTTTTTCAACATCAATCATGGAACCGCGCTCCTATCACCGACACGGTAGGCCGACGAGCTCACGCCCGGCAGTTGTTCTATCCCCAGCTGCCAACCTTGTCGACCTCAATCTCGTAATTGACTCGCACTTCGCCAGGGACACCGAACTGATATGAGTCGTGCCCGAGGTACTTTTTGGCGAGCTCGTCGATGAGCCAATCCCCATCGGTTGCCGTCTTGGTGACCCTGCCCTGCATGACGATGTTCGTGTACGGCTCATCCGGCGGCGTGAAGGAGAGCGCGACTCTCGGATCTTCGGCTATGTTGCGAGGTTTGACTCGACCCTCGGCGGTCGAGAAGAGAATGGTGTCCCCGCGTCTCGTGATCCAAACCACAGATACCTGTGGCGAACCATCCGGGTTCACAGTCGCCAGGTGCACGTACACCCTCTCGTCGAGTGCGACCTTGATCTCCCTTGCGAGCTGCATAACTACGTCCGTTCGTTGGGGCGGGCCACAATAGATGCGCCACCGTCGTCTGTCGAAAGTGGTCTGTCGTCAGGTATCCGGCGCCGAATCCTCACGATCTCGGTTTTCGCGGGCTTCGCGAGCGGCAGCGGCTTCGCGACGGAAGTGGGCAGTAAGCGCCTTCGCATCGGAACGCCTCTGTGCATCGCCTTGTTCATTGATGAACCTGAGATAGGCCTTCCAACGATCGGCCGCAATCCCTCCGTCCTTCACAGCATTCTGCACGGCGCACCCTGGTTCCTGGCGGTGCGTGCAGTCCCTGAATCTGCACGCAGTTGCAAGCTCTTCGATTTCCGAGAAGAACGACTCGACGCCCTCACCCTCCGCCGCGAGACCGAGCGCTCTGACTCCAGGATTGTCGATGATCATGCCACCGCCTGGAAGCAGATGAAGTTCGCGGTGAGACGTGATGTGACGGCCCTTGGCGTCGGTCTCTCGAACCTCACCAACCCACGCAACCTCATCCTCCATCAAAGCATTGACGAGGGACGACTTACCCACACCGGATTCCCCGATGAATGTGCCGGTCCTACCCTCGAGCAAATTGAAGATGTCCTCGATGCCCTCACCCGTATCGATGGACGTCGAATGGATCTCAACGTCGGGCAACCACTCGGAGATCTGGGCCATCGCCTCGTCGACACGGTCGATCAGATCGACCTTCGACATGATCACGATCGGCTTCGCGCCGACATCCCAAGCAAATGCAACGAACCGCATCACCTTCGATTCCCGAAGTGGCCTGTCAGAACCGAACACGACAAGGACGAGATCAATATTCGCAGCGATCAGCTGCGGTCCACGGATCTCGTGATCTCGCTCGAGCACGGTTCGCCTCGGAAAGAGTCCCTGAACGGTTGCATTCTCGACGAGTACCCAATCACCTACGGCGAGCTGGAGCGATCGTGGGAACGAAACATGCTCTACGAACTCGCCATCTGATACGAGCACTTTTACGCCGTCGTGGCGCACGACTCGGCGCGGTTCTCCCGCGGTCGGGAGTTCGTCACGTACTTTCTGCCAGGCGCCGTCCCAACCGAGATCGGCAATGCCGCTCAACCAAGCGCCCTATCGAGATCTGACAACAGATCATCCACATGCTCAACGCCGACCGACAGCCGAACGAGGTCGTGAGGTACCTCGAGATCCGTACCTTGGACCGACAGATGAGTCATGGCAGCAGGGAGCTCGATGAGCGATTCGACACCCCCAAGGGACTCAGCAAGGAAGAAAAGACGGGTTCTTGTGACGACCGATTGGGCAGCCTTGAGCCCAGCCGCTGGAGTGAACGAGATCATGCCGCCGAATCCCGCCATCTGGCTCCGGGCGATCTCGTGGCCTGGATCACTTGAAAGTCCCGGGTACCAGACGTCTGCCACTCGTGCATCATCCTGGAGGAACCGCGCGATCGTCGAAGCGTTGTGGTTGTGGCGTTCCATCCGGAGGGCAAGCGTCTTGATTCCGCGAAGGACAAGATACGAATCGAACGGCCCAGGGATGGGACCGGTCGCGTTCTGGAGGAAGCGGAGGCGGTCGAGCAGATCGGCATCGCTCGTGACAATGGCACCACCTACCGTGTCGGAGTGCCCGCCGAGATACTTCGTCGAGCTGTGCACCACCATGTCCGCTCCCAGGCTGAGCGGTTGCTGGAGGTAGGGCGTCGCAAACGTGTTGTCAACAACAAGCCACGCGCCAACAGCCTTCGCTGCCACCGCCGCCGCGGCGATGTCGACGATCCGTAGAAGGGGATTCGTTGGGGTTTCGACCCAGATGAGTTTCGTCTTGTCCGTGATTGCTGATTCGATGCCAGCGGCTGTAGTGAGGTCACCCGCAGTCCAATCGATACCGTGCTCGGTGAAAACCTGCGCCACAAGTCTGAAGGTGCCACCGTACGCATCGTTCGGGAGCACGATGTGGTCGCCGGGATTCAGGAGATACCCGATCATCGCGGAGGCTGCAAGTCCAGAAGCAGTTGCGACGCAACCTCCGTCGTCAGCCTCGCCAACCCCCTCGAGGGCGGCAAGCTGGGTCTGGAGCGCCGTACGGGTCGGGTTGTCGGTCCGGGAGTATTCGTATCCCTTGTGCACGCCAGGCGCAGCCTGAACGTAGGTAGACGTGGCGTAAATCGGTACCACGGCCGCACCTGTCGCAGGGTCCGGCTCCTGCCCTGCGTGGATGGCGATCGTCTCGAACTGATCTTCTGTCATGGTGCCGACATCCTACGGTCAACCGCGGGACCGACTCAACGTTCAGCCTTCAGTTCGTTGGAACGCGCGTATCTCGATAGCTCCCGTATTCCCACCCGTGGAGACGGCTACGTCGAATCGGAGCACCCGGCCCGTGAATTCGATCGCTGAGAAACGAGGATCACTCTGGTCACCGGCTTCGAAAGGCCCGAAGGTCTCCCCATCGTCAACCGTCACGGTGAACTCCGTTGTGGTAGCCGAGCCATCGCTCATGGTACGCGTGATGAACTCGACCCCGGCGATCGGTTGGGACGAACCGAGGTCGATGACGATGTACGCATCGTCCCCACTCCCCTTGGTCGCCCATTCAGTTGTCATGTCGCCGTCGAGCGCGTTCTCACCTGACCATGCACCTGAGAAAATCGAACTCACCTCGAGGACGGAAGCCCCTTCTGCGACGTTGATCCCATGGTCATCCATGGACTCGTCTCCTCCCTCTGGCACCTCGGGGAGTGTGAAAGTAGCGATGGCACTCTGATAGATGTTCCCCTCGGCGTCGGCACCCTGGACGCGGAACTTGTATGTCTTACCCGGTTCTGCATCGACCAGGACGACTTCGTGATCGCCATGTGCTGCCCCGCCCATGTCGTCGTCTGTGCCGATAGTTCCGAGGGCCTCCGTCTCACCGTACGAAATCGAGCAAGCGGCGTCGATACTCGTTGACACGTTCATCCTCGCAACACCGTTGGCATCAACGGTGAATTCGAAGTCACTCGACTGGATCTCGCTGAAGTCACGCACAACGCCAGCATCGTTCGAACTGGAGCACGCTGCAGCGACAAGCGCCACTGCTGCGAACAGCGTTGCAAGTGACAGTCGGCGGTTTGGGCGGGACATGACAGATTCTCCTGGATTGGTCGTCGATATGACGCGCAAGCGCGTCAACCGGTCACTTATGGGTTAGGGGAATGATTCGTCGGGATTCGGACGAAGTGATCCAATGCATGACCACCCACGTCACCGTTCGATGACCGCGGGTACGAGCACTGCACGGAAGTCTCCGTCGTGTAGAAACCGGCATGGGACGTACGATCACCGTTTCGGCCTTCCTGCCATGCGACGGTCGATTCAACCGGCTTCGAAGCCGTTCGCAGTCATCCATTCATCGTTGAAGATCTTGGACAAGTAGCTTCGTCCGGAGTCAGGGATGATCACGACCGTGAGTCTGTCCGGGTTCGCTTCCGCTACCCGCTGAGCGCCGACAACGGCCATGCCGCCCGATCCACCGACGAGTATCCCTTCTTCTACCGCGAGGCGTCTCGTCATCTCGAATGCTTCAGCATCCGAGACCATTTCGTACCGATCCGTGAGATCGGGATCGTATGTTTCGGGCCAGAAATCCTCACCAACGCCCTCGATGAGATAGGAATCGACGTCCTCGTCGGTCGCTGCTGTATAGATAGACCCCTCGGGGTCAACGCCAACGACCATGAGGTCGTGAACCTGTTCCTTGAGGTACCTGGCGATCCCAGAGATGGTTCCCCCTGTACCGACACCCGCAACGAAGATGCGGATCTCCCCTCCGGTCTGATCCCAGATCTCAGGACCTGTCGTGAGCAGGTGGGCCAGAGGATTCGCAGGGTTGGAGTATTGATCTGGCCGGTAATGATTCGGCCGTTGGGACAATTCGTTCGCCACTGAGTAGTACGACTCGGGATCAGACGGCTCCACGTCCGTTGGGCACAGATACACCTCGGCCCCGTATGCCCTCAGCAGGTCCTGCTTCTCCTTCGACTGCTTGTCCTGCATGACACAAATGAGCTTGTACCCCTTGACCGCCGCGGCCATCGCGAGCCCAACACCCGTATTGCCGGAGGTCGGCTCAACGATCGTGTCGCCAGGTTTGAGCCAGCCGTTCTCCTCCGCCCGCTCAATCATGCCAAGACCGATTCGGTCCTTGATAGAACCGCCAGGATTCGTCGATTCAACCTTTGCAACGAGGTTCCCAGGCGGATGAATTCGAGAGAGACGGACGAGTGGTGTGTTGCCGATCGCCTCGACAATCGATTCGTGGATCTGCATGATCCGGAGGGTAAACCGATAACCGATGACCGAAATCCGATGGCCGTCACCTTCCGCCTTTCGTCTCCTCCGGACTTCGGATTCCGGCACGCGAGCAACTCCGTCGGGCGTACGGTGTGTGGGAAGCGAGCGGAACGACCGAGCGGTCGTCTGTTCTCGTCGCACTCCGCAGGTAACCTTTCTGCTCCATGAAGCCCCTCATTCAGGCCACCGGCCTCACCAAGAAGTTCGGCGATCTCGTCGCAGTTGACGGTATCGATTTCTCGGTGGCCCAAGGTGAGTCATTCGGGTTCCTCGGTCCGAACGGCGCCGGAAAAACGTCCACCATGAAGATGATCGGCGCGACAAGTCCGGTTTCTGGCGGCGAGCTCTCGGTACTCGGTCTCGACCCGACCAAGGACGGCCCAACGCTTCGTTCACGCCTCGGTGTCGTTCCCCAGGAGAACAATCTCGATGAGGAACTCAGCGTCTATGACAACCTGATGATGTACGGACGGTACTTCGACATGTCACGCTCCGAGATCAGGGAACGGATCGAAGAGCTACTCGAGTTCGTCCAGCTCACCGAAAAGAAGGACGAGAAGATCCAGGCTCTCTCCGGCGGGATGAAACGACGCGCGGTGATAGCGAGGGGCCTCGTCCATGATCCTGATCTATTCATCCTCGACGAACCGACGACTGGCCTCGACCCACAGGCTCGTCATGTCGTGTGGGACCGTCTCTATCGCCTCAAACAGCAAGGAGTCACCCTCATCATCACAACCCACTACATGGATGAGGCTGAGCAGCTGTGTGACAGGCTGGTCGTGATGGACAACGGCAAGATCGTGGCTGAAGGCTCGCCGCGTTCACTCATCGAGGAGTACGCCCCAGGCGAGGTCGTCGAGCTCCGCTTTCCCATCGGTGTCCTCGAAACGGTCGCCAACCAGATCGAGGATCTCGCACCCCGCACCGAGGTGCTCGCCGATCGTGCGCTCATCTACACCGAGGACGCCGAGCAGACGATTCACGCGGTCACCGCGAACGATCTCGAACCCGAAACGGTGCTCGCCCGTCGCTCAACGCTCGAAGATGTCTTTTTGCGTCTCACCGGGCGATCACTGGCGGAGTAGATGGCAACACCGCTGTCCTTTCGTGTCTTCGAGGCAGAGGCAAGGGTCTACCGCAGGACCTGGCGCGGTTCGGTTGTGTCGAGTTTCCTCAACCCCATTCTCTACATGTTCGCGATGGGGGTTGGGCTCGGCTCACTCGTCGATGCGAACCTGCCGGGAGGCATCGAAGGTGTGTCCTATCTAGCATTCCTCGCACCAGGGATTCTCGTTGCAACCGCCCTACAAACCGGGGCAGGCGAGGGCGCTTGGAAGGTCATGGGGGGAATCGTTTGGGCGAAGACCTGGTACGCCCGCCTCGCCAGCCCAATCGGTATCGAGGGACTCGTGCTCGGTCACCTCTTCTGGTCGACATTTCGCGTATTCATGGTGTCCGTGATCTTCGCCAGCGTGATTGCCGCGTTCCGAGTTGCTCCTCTGTTCGAGTCGATGCTCGCTGTTGGACCCGCCGTGCTTGTCGGATCGGCGATGGCTGCCGCCACCACGGCCTTCACGGTCCGGCTCAAAGAGATATCTGGACTTCCCATGTTCTTTCGGTTCGTTGTGCTCCCGATGTTCTTGTTCTCGGGTGCCTTCTTTCCGATAAGCCAGCTCCCGAACTGGCTGCAACCCGTAGCGCTGGCAACCCCCGTGTACCACGGGGTCGAACTCGCACGCGCGATCGTCGTCGGGACCTCTCCAGCGGTTGCTTGGTGGATAAGCGTTCTCTATCTCGCTGCATGGATCGTCGGTTTCGGTGTGCTCTGCGTGAAACCCCTTCGCGAGAAGCTCACACCGTGACCGCCCGCACGCTGACCGTCCGAGTGATCCCTCCGCTGCCGCAACGGTGGCGTGGCCGCTATCTCGTCGAGCGCAACATCCTCAGCACCAAGTCCTTCTGGCCGGTGCTGGTGTCCGGTTTCTTCGAGCCGGTGTTCTACCTTTTCGCGATCGGTGTCGGAATCGGCCAGCTGGTCGGAGACGTCGAGGTCGGTGGTGTGCTCGTACCCTACGAAGCGTTCGTGGCCCCTGCGATGCTTGCGGCTTCGGCGATGAACGGCGCAGTTTTCGAGGCAACGAACATGTTCTTCAAACTCCACTACGGAAAGCTGTACGAAACCATCCTCGCCACACCGGTCGAGCCCGCAGAGGTTGCCTCAGGAGAGATCGCATGGACACTCGCGAGAGGGGCGATGTACTCCGCTGCGTTTCTCATCGTCATGACCGTGATGGGTCTCATCACATCGCCGCTCGGATTGCTGGCCTTCCCCGCATCACTGCTCATCGGTTTCGCATTCGGAGCACTCGGAACTGCAGCGGTCACCTGGATGCGATCGTGGCAGGATCTCGACCTCGTCACACTCATCGTTCTGCCGCTCTTCTTGTTCTCTGCGACCTTCTATCCCATCGAGGTGTACCCGGAATTCATTCAGGTTGTGACATGGGCCTCACCGCTGTACCACGGTGTCATCCTGATTCGCGGCCTCACGCTCGGAATCCTCGAATGGACGATGATCATCAACATCGCCTACCTCACAGCCCTCGGGGTGATCGGCTCCATCATCACCGCACGCCGCGTCAGGCAGGTTCTCCTCAAATAGCCCGTTTTTCGTGCGAGGTTCTCCAGAACGCAAGAACACCGGTCCATGGCCCAACTGAACGCGATGCGAGACACACTGTATCCCCCCTACCCCGGTGGGGTATACTGCCGTGATGAAAGCGGAACACGAGACGTCGGCTATCAATCGACTCAAAACCGTCCGAGGCCACATAGATGCGGTTGTCCGCATGATCGAGGACGAACGCTACTGCCCGGACATCATGAAACAGGTGTCGGCTCTCCAGGGGTCCCTCGAGGGCGTCAACCGTGTATTGCTCCAGAACCATATCGAAACCTGCGTGCTCGACCATCTGAAGGAAGGCCGATCCGAACAGGTCGTCGATGAGCTGATGGAGACTCTCAGATACGCACCCAGCCTCCCAAACAAGAACGGCTGAACCGTGACGCAGATCACTCTCTCAGTGCCGGACATCTCCTGTGGCCACTGCACATCCTCCATCGAGGGCGTAATCAACCCGCTCGAAGGCGTCGAAACCGCAGTGGTCGCCATCAACGACCGCACGATCTCTGTCGACTACGACGGGAATCAAGCAACGATGGAAGCGATCGTCTCGTCCATCGATGAGCAGGGCTACGAAGTCGCCCGCTGAACTCCCGCAGCGTTCGGGTCCCTGAAGCCGATGATCGAGAGAATTGCCACGGTATTCTCACCAGTTCCTGTCACGAACTCGCTCACGCTGCGCAGTTTTGGCAGGTCGTCGATAGACGACAACTGACGGACGACGGATCGGTTGTCGGCACGTGAAGCTCGTTTCGCCCGCTAATTGATCAACCACTGGATAGCCCGGGTGATCATCCCGGGCTGCTCCAGTGTCGGTGTGTGCACGAGTAGCGCTGGGCAATCAACCGATTCGGCGATCCGGTCGGCTAGGTCGGTCACAATATGGAATCGGTGTGTCGGAGCTCCGAGGATGACCAGGTTCGCTCCTCGGGAGAATGTCGTGAGCGTTTCGACAAGTCCTTCAGCCGGCCGAACTCTGTCATCCCATGGAACGGTGAGTATCGCGCCCAGCTGCTCGTGGTATTCGTGAATGGACTCAGCGAGGGCTGGCGGTGCATCGGCGGGTGTCACATGAACGAACCGAACAGACGCATCCTCGTAGCGGGCGATGTGATCGGCGATCCCAATCTTCACCGGGTCATACGGGCCGCCTGTTCCAAGAATTGCGATACGGTCGATGTCCTCAACGGCCCGATTCCGAAGAAAGACGGAGTCGCAGATCAAGTTCTCCCTCAACCATCGAAGATCGCGGTTGATGTGCCGTGTTGCTCTGAGCTCCTGGGGTAGATCAGCAATGAAGAGGTCGACGCCTTCTCTCTCCACGAACAGGTGGACCATGCCACGGCGATCCTCGTCCGTGTACTGCTGGGTCGTAACCGTGATTCCGAGAGCATCGGCACGGGCGAGGTCCTCCTCCGCAGGGATCATCCTTCGAGTCCGTGCATCGAAATTGATCACGTGAATTCGCCCACCGGGCGCGGCCGTGAGGCGCAAAGCGAGGCGGAAGAGAGTCTGCTGTCTGCTTAACCGGGTTGGACGACGGATCAGAACAAGGACGTGTTGGCGACCGCCGGTTGCCACCGCCGCCGCAGAGTTCTGAATCAGCCTCGCATCCTCACGCAACCTGAGCGCATCTCTGGCCGCCGATTCCTTCACAGCTCGTGACTTGCCGAAGACCCGATACCAACCGACGCCCACAAGAACGAAACCCGAGGCACCAACCAAGGGGACGATTCCCATCTGAGTCATCAACAGAAGTGCCGCAACGATGCCGAAGACCTGTGGCGCGGGATAGAGCGGTGATCGGAATTTCGGTCGATACCAATCCAGATGACTTTCCCGGAACGCGATGAGAGCGAGGTTCACGAGCGCGAACACGAGGAGTTGGAAGGCCGACGCAAGCTTGGCGAGCTCGAGAAGGGGCACGAACAACACCAGCAGGATCAATACGACACCGGTCACTGTGATGCCCGCGACTGGTGCACCGGATCTGCGACCGATTCGAGCAAGAAATGGTGGGGCGAGCGAGTTTCTCGCCATGGCGAACGGGTATCGGGCCGAGGCGATCACCCCTGCGTTTGCCATCGAGAGCAGGGCGAGTACCGCGGTACCCGCGACGATGTAGGCGCCCGACGTTCCGAGGAATTGCAATGCTGCCGTGAGAATCGGCGTCTCCGTGTCTGCCAACTCATTACCTGGTGTCACACCAACCATCACGGCTACAACAGCCGGGTAGAGGACCAATGCGATAGCAACCGAGGTGAGGATACTGCGAGGGATATTGCGCCCGGGGTGCTTGATCTCCTCCGCAACGCTCGCGATCTTCGTTACTCCGATGTAGGACACGAATACAACGGCGGTCGCTGCCAGCAGACCCTGAATCCCATCAGATAGGAAGGGCTGGAAACTCGATGAGTCGATGTTGGGAGCGCCGAGGATGATGAAACCAGCAAGAAGCAGGAGCACGATCGAGACGAGAGCGGTCTGGAACCTGGCGGTTTGGCGGACACCCTTGAGATTCACGAGAACCAGAAGGACCGCGAGTATCGCGGCGATCGGTCGTTCGGGATGCTCAAAGAAGAATTCGAGATAAGCCGACAAACCGACAAGGGCAAAGGCCGATTTGAACACCAAGGAGAACCAGACACCGAAACCCGCGATGGTGCCCATGAGCGGACCCATGGCACGATCGATATAGAGATACGTGCCACCGGCCTCCGGCATCGCTGTCGCCATCTCGGATTGGGAAAGCGCGGCAGGGAGGACCACTATGCCCGCCAGGAAGAAGGCAAGGATCACTGAAGGCCCTGCGATCTTGAAAGCGAGTCCCGGCAGAACGAAGATGCCTGATCCGATCATCGCGCCGATCGAAATCGTCAGGACGGCATACAGGCCAAGGGACCGACGCAGAGCGGCGGCCGGTTCGTGCGAGTCGTCGGGTTCGTGCATCGCCAATCTGATGGAAAGTTAGTCGAAGAGGCTCGCGTGCGCTCCCGGATCGATCTGCTGACGCCTCGGGGTCGCACCTCGGTGCTCTGGTTGCAGTGCGTTCATTCTCGCGAAACCCAACACTGAGTGAAGGGAGAGCAACTCCCCGGGCTCAGTACCCTCTGGCGATGGAAGTCATCAAGCGGGACCATCAGCCCTCGCTTCGGAGCCCAATCGCCATCATCGCATTCGGTGGTTGGAACGACGCATGTGATGTCGCTTCCACATCTGCCCAGTTTGTCGTCGACGCACATGAGAGCACAGACGTATTCGCTGAGGTCGAACCAGATGCCTTTTATGACTTCCAGCAGCACCGCCCAACAATCACGATCGACGACGGCGTCACCAAATCTCTCCGGTGGCCGACCATCCGATTCACCGCCATCGAGCGATCGAACGATGCAAGAGACCTCGTGGTCGTTTCCGGCCCCGAACCGAACTTCTACTGGAAGACGATCGCACGTAGCATCGCCGAACTTCTCGCAGAGCTCGGGGTCGAGGACGTCATACTCGCTGGGGCGTACGTCGGGGCAGTGAGTCACAGGGACACCGTTCGTTTGTCCGGAGTGGGATCAGACGCGGTGAGCGTGATCCGCAGCGGACTCGATTCGGCCACATACGAAGGACCTACAGGAATCGTCGGCGTCGTACAGGGAGCCTGCAAGGAATCCGGCATTCGTTCGCTCAGCATGTGGGCTCCAACACCCCCCTACCTCGGCGGCAATCCTTATCCCAAGGCCGTGTTAGCGATCATCGAGAAGATCTCAGACATCACGAATCTTCACATCGACACGGCAGAACTCATCGCGGTCGATGCCGAATACACCCAGAAGGTCGATGACGCTCTCGAAGAAGCAGGCTCGGATGTGTCCGAATTTCTCGAGGAGCTCGAGGCATACGACGAACCGTTTCTCGGAACGCTTCTCGACCCACACAGGGACTCAGACGAACCGACGAGCCCGAACCTCGACCCGGAAGGAACCGACGCCCTCGTAGACGAGATCGTCAAGTTCCTCGAAGGCAACGGCTAGCCGACACGATGACCGAATTCGAGGTGCTCAAGTGGGTTCATCTCCTTGCGGCTGCAACGTGGACCGGCGGACTCATCGTTCTTGCGTTCCTGGTCGGTGCAGCCCGTAAGGCTGGCGCAGACACCGAAGTATTACGCGCCATGGCCAGGCGTTTCGGCGTCGTGTCGTGGTCGGCGATGGCAATTGCGGTGTTGGCGGGTCTCAGGCTCTACATGCTGATCGGTTTGCCATGGGCCAACTTTGCGCTGAAAGGAACTCTGATCGCGCTGTCAATCGGATTCTCCCTGTTTCACCATTTGACAGCGAGACGAACGTCGCCGGCACTGCGCGGACTCCAACAGGGAGTCATCCTGCTGCTCGCGATCGGTATCTTCGGCGCGGCGGTCGTCCTCGCCTAGATTTGATACACCTAGACACTGGTGTCCTGAGTGGCGACTTCGAACTGCTCTCGCCGAGGCATCTGCGTTCCCGGCAAGGACACCGAGCGCTCAGGTCACGAGCGCCCTCGACTCTCGGTCTCGAGCACCTCGATCAGACGGTCGATGTCTGCATCCGTAGTGTGCAGGTGCGGGGCTATCCGCACCGAATCCCCTCGTACACTGACAGACACCTCTGCGTTGGCGAACCGCTCAGCCAAACCGTCCGGCAACCCATCGGGATTGCGGATGCCGATGAGATGTGGCGATCGCTGGTTTTCAGGTGCGGCAACCCATCCGAGCTCGGCGGCTCGTTCTGCGATCCGCGAAGTGACGGTGCCGAGGGTCACAGCGACCTCACCGATGCCCCAGAGCGAGATCTGATCGATCGCAGCGTTGGCCATCGCAACACCGATGAAGTTGGACCGTTCCCCCATGTCGAATCGACGGGCACCGGATTCGTATGAATCCGTATAGTCAACGAGACCAGCGAAGTCATCTGCGTTCTTGCGCGCGATCCATCCCTCCTCCAACGGCATTCCGACACGGTGCTGTTCCGCAACCCATAGGTAGCCGAGACCGTAGAACCCAAGCTGCCACTTGTATCCAACGGATGCCACGAAGTCAGGTTTGCACTCATTGACATCCAGCGGCATCGCACCGAACGATTGGCTCGCATCGACGACAAGCGCTGCCCCTACGGATCGAGCAGCCTCGCCGACCGCCTGCAAGTCCACGCAGCTTCCATCGGTCCAATGACAGTTCGGGACGGCAACTACGGCAGTGCGATCATCGATCCGATCGATGATCGCCTGCGTCCATCCGTGTGATGAACGCGAGACTGTGACGATCTCGCCACCCTCTCTTTCGACCTTCGCACGCCACGGATAGACATTCGACGGAAACTGCTCCTCGAGCACAACAACCGTACGCCCCGTTCCGACGGAGAGATTGGCTGCGGCAACTCCGATGCCATACGAGATCGCAGGTACGATCGCCACACCTTCCCCGTCATCGCCAAGGAGCAACCCAACGGTCGAGCGCAGGTGTTCAACCGGATCGAAGAAACCTGCAGCAGAAACATCCCAGGGGGCCGCCGTCGTACCTATTGCCTCTCTACCCGCAGCCGTGACAGCCTTGAGCCGAGGACCGAAGTACGCAGAATTCAGATAGGCAACGTGGCCTGGAACATCGAATAGGTAGCGCTGACCGTCGAGCATCAAAGCAGCCTAGATGCCGGACGACAGGTTCCAGCTGGGCCGGTGGACTGTGAACGGTGAACGGTGAACGGTGAACCACCGTACCCCGCTGGAGTGGGTGTAGTTCTCTCATTGCAGAGCATGGGCCCCCACACCGTGGGGGCCCATGCTCTGCATCACTTCTTGCGTTTGTGCCGATTCGCCTTCAAGCGTTTGCGGTATTTGTGCTTGCTCATCTTCTTGCGACGCTTCTTGATGACAGAACCCATGCAGGTGATCCTCGTTTTTGAAATCGGGACGTGACAGCGCAGAACATCCGCTGGACGAGTCGCGCTCGCCCGAAGCATAGGCAGGTTCCGTCGTTGATGACCGTCGCCTGTGAGCGAGCCGTCGTTAGCATTGCGGGATGCACCCCATCATCGGTATTACCGCTCGACCTCAAACCGTTCCTTCGGCTAACAACGAATTACTGAGCTACGTCACTTCTCATACCTACACCGACAGCGTTCTGAGCGCCGGGGGTATCCCTGTCCTTCTCCTCCCTGTCGATTCCGGGTTCATCGATTCGTTGCTCGACCGGGTGGACGGCATCGTCCTCTCCGGAGGTGGTGACATCGCCCCGGAGCGATACCGAGCGGAAGCAACCGATACGGTACGCGCGGTGAATTACGAGCGCGACGAATTCGAGCTCAAACTCGTGGAAAAGGCGTATGAACGCAAGATGCCCACGTTCGCGATCTGTCGCGGCAACCAGGTCGTCAACGTCGCGTTCGGTGGAACCCTCATACAGGATCTCCCCTCCCACGGCGGTGCGCACGACCACGACGTCGCGGGCGAGGGCGCATACGAGCCGCACGCGGAGGCAATGGTGGAAGAGGGGGCGAAGATCGCTGCGGTTTTCGGACCTGGCCTCCACAGAATCAATTCGATACATCACCAGGCAGTCGAGGAGCTCGGAGATGGCCTCAGGGTCGTCGCAAGCGCTCCTGATGGTACCGTGGAAGCGCTTGAACACGAGGACGAGTCGTGGGACTTGCTGTCGGTACAGTGGCATCCGGAGTACCTCGCCGTTCGCGACCACGGTGATTCACACGATCTCTTCGCAGCCTTCGTCGAATCAGCCGCGAAGTACGCCGCCAACTCGTAGATGACCGTGCCAGACAGGACCAGGGTTCTCTTCGTCTGCACCGGAAACATCTGCCGATCGGCGTTCGCCGAGGTGATGGCGAGATCCGTGTTCGCTGAGAGATCCTTTATGTTCTCGAGCGCCGGTACCCACGCCATTCCCGGGAGTCCCGCGACCCGCAACATGCAGACGGTCGCATTGGAGCGGGGTCTTGATCTCTCGAACCACACAGCAACACCGTTGGATCGATGCAACGAACCCGACACCGTGTTCGGCATGGAGCAACATCACCTGATTGCAGCCCGAGAGCACTTTCCGGGCCTGGACGCATCAAGGATCAGGCTCCTGGACCATCCGATGGAGATACCAGACCCATACGGCGCCGACCTCGACGACTACCGCTCCACTGCCGACCGTTTCGAGCGCGTATTCGAGGCACGTGACCTCGTCAAATGAGACCTTCATAGTCAGGCTTCAATGCCAGTACCTCGCCTGCCACACCGAGGACACCGCCCATTGCTCCAATGACACGGCCGCGGGTGGCGCTTGTTGTGAACGCGAGAGCACTCGGGCCGGCGCCGGACCAACATGCGTGCACAGCGCCAGCCCTCCGAGCCGCATCGATGAGCTCCCCCGTGATCGGCGAAAGTTCCGCTCTCGGCAGCTCATGGATCTCATCCCCGCCTGCGTGAGACAGAGCATCAACATCGCCGTCGACAAGCCCCGCGAGCAGGAACGAGAGTCGCGTGATTGTCCGTGTTACGGCATCGAACGAGACCGATTCTGGCAAGGCCTTCCGTGCATCAACGGTCTTCAGCCTCGAATCCGGTATGCCGACCACCGGGTGCAACGAGTCGTGTAACCGCATCCGTTTGACTCCGTTCAACGAAGCTACGATGAGGCCTCCGAACACCGATGCAGCAGGGTTGTCCGCATGACCTTCCAGTTCGGTCACGATCTCAAAGACCTTTCGACGACCTCCCCCGTCCGCAGTCGCCTTCATCGCTGCCGCGGCCACTGAAGACATGACGGCGCCCGAAGATCCGAGTCCTTTCGCCCTCGGAATCTCATTGGACAACGTGATGTGCATCGGACGCCCAACAGCCATGTCGACCACGCGATGGATGATGTCACCAATCTCGAGAGGGTTCGTTGATCCGTTCTCGGTGATCGTCATCGAGTCAGACGGCTCAGCTGTGGCGATACAACGCAGCGAGAGGGCAAGGGCTAGCGTATCGAACCCCGGTCCGAGGTTGCCCGACGACGCGGGTGCTGATGCCTCTCCGATCACCGGCGCACCGCCTCTATGAAAATGCGTGTCGCTTCGGGGCAGGCTTCAGAAACTGAAATCTCGATACGTTCGATAGCTGCCACTTCATCTACGTTCTCATCGAATGCGACATCTGCCGTAACCAGGATCTCATGCAGTGCAAGCTGCATCGTCAGTAGACGCTCAACATGATGCACCTCTTCGATGCTCAGTATCGCCACGCGGATCGCCGATCGATCCTCTCGGCTTGCCGCCTCTCCGATGAGCAACGCGCTCATCTCCCGCGCTATGACCAAGGCAACAGCGCCAAGGACAAGACCGATGAGTACCGACGCAAGCCCATCCCAGACAGCTGAACCGGTGATGTCCGTGAGAATCAGTCCCGTTGCCGCGATGACAAGACCTGTCACCGCTGCGGTGTCCTCGAACAACACGATGATCAGTGCTGAATCCTTCGACTCCTTGATCATCCGCCAGGCTGACTTCGTGCCACGAATCCGATTGAACTGCTTGATGGCGGGAACCAGAGCAAGGAAGATCTCAAAACCCGCAGCGATCGCGAGAACCACCAGGGAGAAAACAAGGCCTTCACCCTCATGAGCATCCGGATTCTGGATACGTTGCCAGCCGTTGATGATGGAAAGTACGGCGCCTCCGACGAACAGCACGACGGCAACCATGAACGACCAGAAGTACATCGCTTTCCCGCGTCCGAATGGATGGGTGACGTCCGCCTTGTACCGCGAAACTGCTTCACCACGAAGCAAGAACAGCTGATTCCCGGTGTCGGCCGCAGAGTGGATTGCCTCGGCGAGCATCGCCGAACTCCCGGATATCCCCGCAGCGATGAACTTCGTGACGGCGATGAAGGCATTCGCGGTGAGTGCGAGCAGTATGAGCCGTTTCGATTCGGAAGCCATGGACAGAGAGAGTACAGAATCTCAGGTAACAGCTATCAGGTATCAGGCCGAACGGCCGCCACTGCGTTGGTTTCGTTACCATTCCCTTTCACTATCAAGGAGTGAATCCGTGGCGGCGATCGAGACGTCTGGACTGACGAAGTTCTACGGTGATTCACCTGGGATCATCGACCTCGACCTCGAGATCAGACAAGGTGAGATCTTCGGCTTCCTCGGACCGAACGGTGCAGGGAAATCAACGACGATCCGAACGCTGTTGAACTTCCTCATACCCACTCGTGGATCGGGGACGATCTTCGGTCTCGACATCGGGCGCGACAGCGTTGAAATCCGTGCAAGAACGGGGTATCTCCCCGGCGACCTTGCTCTGTACGACAGAATGACCGCCCGCGAGTTCCTCCTGTACTTCGCGAACCTTCGCAACATCGATGCGCGGACCAGGACTGAAGAGCTTGCAGAGCGATTCGAGCTCGACCTCGACCGCCGGATCAAGGACTACTCGACAGGCAATAGGCAGAAAGTCGGTCTCGTCAATGCATTCATGCACGATCCTGAGCTCCTGATTCTCGATGAGCCCACGGGAGGTCTCGATCCGCTCATGCAGCAGGAGTTCCAGGATCTCCTTGAAGAGGTCAGGGAAGAAGGAAGAACCGTCTTCCTGTCATCGCACATCCTTCCAGAGGTAGAGAGGCTCGCAGATCGGGTTGGTATCGTTCGCGATCAACGCCTCGTCACCGTCGACTCCGTCGAAGCATTCAAGGGGTTGAGCAAGGCGACCGTGACGATCCGTTTCGCGTCGATGCCAGACCCAGCAATGTTCGCGTCTCTTGCATCAGTCACCGAAGTGGAAACGCGAAACGGGGGCGACACACTGGTTCTCACGGTTGAGGGCACGGTCGATGCCGTACTGAAGACAGCGGCAGCGCAGGAAGTCCTTTCGATCTCATCGCGGGCAGGAGAACTCGAAGACGTGTTCCTCTCGTACTACGCACACTCCGATGCTTCGTAACCTCTTCACCAAGACCATACGGGACAACAGGAAGTCCTCTCTCGGGTGGATCCTCGGAGCTGGAGTTCTCTCCCTGTGGCTCGTGGCGATGTACCCCTTCATCAGGGATTCAGAGGAGATGAAGGACCTCATCGAACAGATGCCCGCCGAGCTGATGGCTGCATTTGGCATCGACGCGGCCACATTTCTCACGGGGGCTGGTTACCTGTCTGCACAGCTCTACTCGTTCGTGGGGCCAATCATCGTGATCGGATTCGCCGTGACACTGGGAACCGCGGTGACCGCAAGTGAGGAGAAGAGCGGCACTCTCGAAGTGCTACTGTCCGCTCCGATCTCACGCAGCCACGTCGTCGTGTCCAAACTTGCAGCAAGCGTGTTCCTCCTGGCCCTTGTGCCCGTTGCCATGACAACTGTGATACTCGCGGCAAATAGGCCGCTCGGTTTGGAACTCTCGATCCAGGGGATCCTCGCCGTCAACATCGGACTCTGGCTGCTCGGGACGGTCTTCGTCGCTGTGGCTGTCGCGGCCGGAGCGTTCACGGGAAATCCCGGCACCGCTCGTGGTGTGGCCTTCTTCGCAGCGGTGCTGTCATGGTTTGTGAGCTTCTTCGAACCACTCTTCGACTGGCTCGAGCTTCCGAGCAAAGTCAGCCCGTTCACCTGGTATATCGGTGAGAACCCCATGCTGGAGCAGTGGTCGTCCGGGTTCGCCTGGCTCGCGTTGACAGCGGTTGGACTCGCCATCGGCGGTGTCTGGCTATTTTCGAGGCGAGATATTGCGACAGAGCTCACCGTGCTTCCGAAATCACCTCTCACGCGGCGCCGATCGAAACACGTCGAGCCTCGGGCGACACACCTGCTTGGATCTGTCCTAGGGAAGACACTGTGGGACAGACGTAAGACCGTCTTTCTGTGGGCAGCCGGGATCGCTTCGCTGCTGCTGATGACTTTCGCGGCCTGGCCGGCCATGTCGGGAAACTCAGCAGCTCTCGAGGCACTGATCGGGTCGATGCCGACCGAGATGTTCGCGATATTCGGTGTGACCGATCCGGAGGCGCTTGCGACACCGGCAGGTCTCGTCTCATCAAGGGCGTACCTCAACATCGGCCCACTGATCATGATCATCTTCAGTGTCGGCGGAGTCTCTGCACTCCTCGCAAAGGAAGAAACCTCGGGCGTGCTCGACATGGTGCTGTCCAACCCCAAACCAAGACGAGGTGTCCTCATACAGAAGATCCTCGGACTTGCGGTTCTCACCATCGTGATCACGCTGATCCTGATCGCTGTTGGGTTCGTAGGCGACGCCCTCTGGGATACGGGACTCGAGCCGATGCACATCGTGGGCGCCAACGTCGGCCTCATGCTGCTCGGCATGTTCTTTGGTGGAATGACGCTGGCCCTCTGGTCGATACTGGGTTCTGGCGGTGCTGCCGTCGGTGTCACGAGCGCCTTCGCCGTAGTCAGCTACTTTCTGAACGGCCTCGCAACCGTCGTCGATCCGATCGCTCCGTTCCGATTGATCTCTCCATTTTTCTGGTTCCTCGGGGACACGGTTCCGCTCGCAAAGGGGATCGAGCCCGCCTATGCGCTCCTATTTCTCGGCGCAGTTGCGGGCGCGTGGATCGCCACTTGGCGCTTCGACAAACGAGATCTAGCGGTCTAGAGGTAACGCACCTGCGTGCGTTGTGGTCATTCGTCCCTCGTCATGACCTCGGAAAGGCCGTCGGTGAATTCGGTACGTCCGCTCAGCAGATCGCTGCCGTGGGTTACGACATCTCTTCCGAAGCGTCGCCGAAGTTCATCAACGGATTCGTCGAGTGCCTGAGATTCGAGCTCTTCAGGCGTTCCACCGCCAACGGCATCGTCGTCGACGCCGAAGGCGAGCTGGATCGGCTCCTCCACGCCAAGGCCAGACGTCGAGATGCCGAGCAGCGTGATCTCGTGTTTCGGATACTCGTCGAGAACCTTGCGAAGAAGTCTCCGCTCGATCTCGAGGAGCGCAGCTGTCGAAGCTGTCGGTGTGTGCACGGTCGCGGACCGCGTCACCGATGACAAGTCCCCGAACCGGACTCGCACGGTAACGGTTCTGGCCGAGCGATCCTTGTCGCGAAGCCGTGTTGCCACTCGGTCCGTGAGTCTCTGGAGTACAGGCATGAGATCCTCCATCGATCTCCGTTGAGCGCGCATCGCGCTCTGCGCGCCGGTCGACTTCGCCTTTCGCGTTCGCTCAATTGGGCGGGGATCCTGGTTGTTGGACAACGCCTGGAGGTGATTTGCTGCACCTGATCCGAGCATCGAGGAAAGGGCGTCGATCGGCGTGCCGGCGATGTCACCGATCGTCTCAATGCCCAGTTTGTTGAGCTTTCGCTTCGTCACAGGGCCCACGCCCCAAAGGTACGACACGGGTAGAGGATGAAGGAAAGCCAGTTCCTCACCAGGTAGCACGACGATCATGCCGTCTGGTTTGGCGACCTGGCTTGCAATCTTGGAAAGGAATTTTCTCTGGGTCACCCCGACCGAGACTGCAAGGCCAGTCTGTTCCCTGACGTCGACCCTGATCCTGCGGGCAATCTCTGGGGGTGAGCCGAAGAGGTGAATGGATCCGGTCACATCCATGAACGCCTCATCGATCGAGAGAGGCTCTACCAACGGCGTATACGACTCGAATATGCCGAACACGGTCTTCGAGTACTCGGTGTAGGCGCCGAAGGTGCCCTCAACAAGAATGAGATGTGGACATCTCGATCGCGCGTCGACCACCCGCATACCGCCACGTACCCCGAATTCTCTCGCTTCATATGTACATGACAGAACAACACCACCTCCGACGGCAACAGGTTTCCCTTCCAGTGACGGATCCTCGAGCACTGCAACGGCCGCGTAGAACGCGTCGAGATCAGCGTGAAGAATGCCGGGCACGTCCATGTGCACATGGTCGCATACGGGTGTGACACAGAGGGGGCTGCATCGGTCAACTACTGGCATATATGGCACGCACGATCGCCCGACCGATTGTCACGTGCCCGTTCCGATCGGGGTGAGGCCAACCGGCCCAGGACTGGGTCGCGATATCGCGGTCGATGTCAACCCAGGTGATGTTGTCGTCGAGTCCGGTGCGTATCGCGATGTGCAAATCGCGCATCGCTTGGTCGAGTTCACGTTCACACTCGCTTCCTACCGGGGTCCACATAGGAGCAAGCTCGGTGCCCGCTATGTCGTAGTAGCCGGTCCAGAACACCCTTGCATTGGTACTCCTGCCCAAGGACTCGACAATCCTGCGGGTGTCTCGCGTGATCGAATCACTCCTGGCATCGATATTCCAATTATCGCGAAGAGCCAGATCGCACGCTCTGCGGTCACCACTCGCGGTCAGCGAGAGTGCCGTGTCCCTCGTGAGGTCGACGATGACGTCGGTCCAATTGGTCGAGTTGATGCCCGCCGTAACAACGACGATGTTCCAGGTGTCATCCGCAGAGAGCGCCTCGATCTGACCGAGTTGACTCGAATGGTTTCCTCCGCACGAGTCACTCCCTCCGGACAACATGTCGTCGACGCCGGCCCCCGCCCAAGCGATGTTCGTGTATGTCGGCGCCCACTGATCAGGGAGCTTGGCCGAGATCCCGGAAACGACCGTGCTTCCGTAGGAAAGGTCACTGTCACGACAGGTTGCGTCACCAGTAAACCACCGTCTTGTGTATCCGGACGCGATCGAATCACCAGCAACAATGATGTGGGGCGGACTCGGTGTCGTTCCGGACCAGACCAGATACCACTCCGAGGGATTGTTGTGAATGTCGACCGCCCTGAGTTCAAGCGCGTACTTGCTGTCCGGACGGATCGACGCGTAGTCCACCTGAGGACGATCCACAGTGGCAGATTGAACGGGACCAAACGTGGCACCGTTCCAGCGGTACTCGAACCGAGCAATCCCATCATTGTCGGTCGCATCGACAACGAGGTCGGCCTCGAGCAGTGCATTGTGACGCTGGGGATTCCGAAGCTCGGCCGAGTTGATCTCAGGCCGCGTGTCACCATCTGGCAGGAGTCCCAAGGTGGGCCTGACATGGGCTGATACAGGCACGGCGAACAAGACCGCCAGGGCGGCAGCGACTACCAGGAGCAGATTCACGCGAGTCCGCATGATTGGAACCTACCGGTTGGTCAGCGTACTGCTCGGAGAAGTCTCCGAGCAGTACACCAACCTCATCGATCTTGGTCACAGAACGACACGAAGGGTTGCGGGACTAGTCACTCCAGTCAACCGAGAACAACCCCATCGCGCGGTCAAGGAGCCCCACGGAACGCCGATATGTGTGCATGATGAAGAAAACTTTCACGATCCTGCTTGCGGGAGTCTTGCTCACCCTTGTAGCCACTCCGGCCCTCGCGGCACCCAGGGCCAGAATTGATCTCAAGACCAAACGAACCGCCGCCGTTGTCGAAGGAGACACCGCATGGGTCGCGCTGACCTGGACCGCAGGGAGTGTCGACGCGACAGACTTCCGAGTCGTCGCGACGAGCTCCGATAGAGGGATTTCGATCTCCTACCCGGAGACCACAGGCGACTACAGCAGCCTCATGGCCGATGACACACTGTCGTCTGGCGAGATCGACTTCACGTCTCTCCAGGTATCTGTTCCGTACGGCTCCAAGAACGTCAAGCTCACCGTCGTCGCCACCTGGACGACCGACGGAGAGAGGCAGACCAGGACGTACAAGGTAAAGGTGCCGGTCGCAAGGTTCAAGGGCGATGACATCGCCCAGTCAACCGACGACGTGGGCTCAGTCGGCGTCGGGACCGCGAGTGAGCTCGGCGAAGCGAGCTGGCTCGGAATCGAATGGACGGGCATCGCACCGATCATCGAAAACGTGCGGATGACCGTCAAGGGCCCTGCAGACCTCACCATCACCTATCCAGACGAAGGATCTTTCACGAGCCTGCAATACGACGACACGCTTCTCGACGGTGAGACCGACATCGCTCGAATCCGGGTCGACACCTCGAGCATGGGACCCGGTTCCTACACACTGGACGTACTGCTCTCGTACACCAAGGGCACGGACAACCTGTCTGTTATCGGCACGGTCGCATTCGAGGTGGCCGGCTGACACAGGTCCGGGCTGACATAGCTCTCAGCCCGAATCTCTTCCATCCGATCCCAATCACGGTCGGTGTTCATTCCGCGGGAGATACACTTGCGCGAGATTCCCGCTCTCGGTCGAGTGTCGATCGAGCTCAGGTCAGAGCCGCGGTTCGCCGCTGCTCGATCACAGCGAAAAGTTCATCCGGCTTGACTGGTTTTGCCAGGAATCCGTCCATTCCCGCGTCCTCTGCGCGTTCGATGTTCACCTGATCGGCGAAAGCAGATACGCCAATGATCAGAGGCTGATTCAGCAAGCCTGAGTGCATTTCGCGGATCAACCGTGTCGCTTCGAAGCCACCCATCACGGGCATCATCACATCCATCAGGACGACATCAAACAGCTCGATGCCGCTCGCCTCTGCAGCCTCGGCACCGTCGCTCGCGGTCACCGTGGAATGACCGCGCTGCTCCAACATCCGGGTCAGAAGGAAGCGATTCGTAGAACTATCGTCAACGACGAGCACATGCAGACTCGGTCTTCCCTCTCGGAGCCAGTGTCTGGTGACGAGTGTCGCCGCATCGCCCGATGACGTAAGGGCCATGGATGAGCGGACCACATCGATGAGATCACCAGAATTCAGCGGTCGTGGCAAGTAGCCCCGAACGCCTCGTTCACGACAGCGAGCAGCGTCACCGCGTTTGCCCAGCCCTACGACGACAACAATCGGTACTTCGCCCGAGACAAGTTCGTTGAATCTGTCGCATACCGCAAAACTGTCCTCGCTCGACTCGATGACAGCCAACGCCGGCAATTGGATGTTGCCTCTGTCTGCCGTCTGCCCCGCGCTCCATGCCTCGACACTCGGCACTGCCAGACAGGTGAGGTCGGCGCCACCGAGAGAACTGATCAACGAACGTCGCGCACCCGCATCCTCAGAGATGACGAGGATCGGACCATGCATCGTGTCGTGGTTTTCGAGATCCGGACGTGGGGCCTGTCCTTGCTCGTCGATCTGCAGACGGACCGTGAGTTGAACAGACGCAGCGGACTCCTGGTCACCGTCTACCGTCACGGTTCCACCCATACGGGAGACGATTTCCAACGCGGCGGGCATTCCGAGCGCTCCACTCTTCAACGAGTTTGCGGAACTCTCGTTGAGATCAACCAGAGAATGGCTCTGCACCGCAGCGGCGTTGAGCGCGTTGGCTTTCTCGACAGCATCAATCTCGAATCGCAGGGTGATGACACCAGAACTCCTGTGCGCTACCCGGATCTTCACGACGATCAGGCTCGCGTTGCTGCGAGCAATAACGCTCTCGACAAACGCGACGATCACAAGACGAAGGCGGCCGGGATCACCCACGACCGCATCGGGCACGTCTGGAGCGATCTGTACTGAGATTTCAGGGTCGTGATCCCGTGCCTCTGAACCGATCTTCCGATTGATATGGAATACGAGGCTGCGCAGACTGAATGATTCTGTGCTGAATCCGAGATGCCCCGCTTCCAACATCGCGAGATCATTGAGGTCATTGGCAAGGGTCAGCAGGGTGTTCGCCTTGTCTTCGATCAGACCGAACGATTCGAGCGCAGAGGCCGGAAGATCGGAATCAAGCGACCGTCGTGTCACGTCCAGAACCGCGGCAGCGGGCACTCTCAATCGCTCGGCGATTCGGAAGAGCAGCCGGGTCTTCGTAGAGGAGTCAACGTCGATGACGATTCCAGCGCTATTCAGACGGTCAAACGCAGTCATCTGTTCAACAGCACTTCGCAAGCTATGTTCGAGAAGGCCCGAATCAATCGACTCAGACACTACGTAACATGATGCACCAGCACTCACAGCCGTCACGCCGGTCCCATGGTCGTTCGATCCAGACACGAATACGATGGGAACCCTCATGCCTCGAGTCTTCACCCAGGAGAGCAGATCAAAACCCGTACGTGTACCAACGAGATGATCGACGACGTACACGTCGTAACGGCCCTTTTCCATGGCTTCACACGCATCGCTCTGCGTGCTCACCCGGTGAACCACAAACCGATCTGCACTACCCGCACCCGCCAGTCTCCGGAACGTCAAGGACTCGGACGCACCGTCGTCGATGAGGAGAACTCGCATCGGATACAAGGAATCACCATCCGAGGCGTGCAAAGAATCCGGCATCAAGCGCTTGCTGAGTCTTGATCCAGATACGCTCGAGTCCACACATGCCTCCGCTTTTTGTCGCAACACTTCGTTGGTGGTTGCAAGGTGTATCGGCTGGTCCAAGGATTATCTGCAACAATTTGTGCCAAACCCACAATCGTCGGAGTTGTCGTCACGCTCCCAGGAGCATGACCGGCGAGGGTCCGACGTTGCGGTAGCGGCAGCACAAATCGTCAACTCATCTTTCCTCAAGTATCGAGGACCGTGTCCGGCGCGGTATCCGATCAGGAAGGGTGTGCCGCTTCAGCGGCTGCTCCGTCGAATCCGGTCCGTTCCATCTCGCCCCAGGTCCCATCTCTGCGCACAGCAGCGGCAAGTCCGCGCAGTCGCCAGATCGAGGTGAGCTGGCGATATCCGAAGTTCTCGACCAGGGCGATCCCGAGAAGGACCAGCAAATCGTTGAAGCGCCGATATCGCCGGAACGACAGCTCCTCGAGCGCCACTGCAGCAATGGAGAAAGATGAACCGAGGAATACCGCCAGAGCCAGGAACAGCGCTACGTACTCGATCGAAACTACCCCGAGTGCCACAGAGAGTATGAAAGCGACCCAGCCAAGTAGTTCGACAATCGGGCCGAAGAGCTCAAACACCACGAAGTACGGCAGAGCGACCAAACCCGGCACTCCATATCGCCTTCTGCCGATCATTTCGCGATGGCGGACGATCACCTGGGCCAGGCCTCGCTGCCATCGGTTCCGCTGTCTGGACAGTTGCGAGAGGGTTTCTGGGGCTTCCGTCCACGCCACAGGATCGGGAATGAACGAAATCCGATAGTCGATCCCCTGATCACGGCAGTATCGGTGCATCCGTACGATCAGTTCCATGTCCTCCCCGACCGAGTTGATGTCGAACCCTCCGACCGCGTCGACGATGGAACGACGGAACGCACCGAAAGCACCGGAGATGATGAGCGTCGCGCCCAATGCATTCCATCCCACACGGGAGGCGAGAAACGCCCGTAGGTACTCAAGCACCTGGAACCGCGGAAGGATCTTCTCCGGGAGTCGAACGTCCTCGACCGAACCTGCTTCGACACGGCATCCATTCGCGATCCGCACGATTCCGCCAACGGCGACCGTCGAGGAATCCTCGAGGAACGGGCGGGCGACACGCGCAAGTGCATCCGGCTCAAGGAGCGTGTCAGCATCCATTGCACTGACAATGGCGCCTCGGGATCGGTTCAGTCCAGCGTTGAGCGCATCGGCTTTCCCTCCGTTCGCCTTGTCTATCACGAGCAGGTTCGGGTGACGTCGACTCTGGTATACGTGCCGTACGGGCTGAGTCACGATGCTCGACGTCGCGACACGCTCGATCCTGCGCAGATCGAATGCGGCAACCAACCGAACAAGCGTGGCGTCGCGTGATCCATCGTTGATGACGATGATCTCATGGTCGGAATATCGAAGTGTCAGCAGCGAACGGACAGAATCGACGATCGTCTCGGCCTCGTTGTAGGCAGGCACGAGCAACGAGATCGGAAGACCGCCACTGGACGACACAAGGTCGTCGATGTGGAGTGATCGAAGGCCATGCACGTACGTCCGGAGACTCTTGAACGCGATAGTGCTCAAGACCAGATAGAAGCCGTTGAGCACCACGAAGTAGACGATCACGAACCCGTTGAAGAACATGAGTGCGGAAATCACACCGCCTCCTCGTACAGCACCTCGCGGGCGCTTTCAGCTGCCAAATCTCTGCCCAGAGACAGATCCTCGAGCATCTCGCGCTGACCGAGCGCAAGGAGGGCACGAGCCGACCGGATCGCGACCCAGGGCGAGTCTTCGTGAATCATGCGAGCAACCGCATCGACATCTGAAGAGCCGCCTATGTGGCTGAGTACAGTCGCTGCCTCGGCTCGGACGAAAAACGTAGGATGCGCCAGCATGGGCCGAACTGCATCCGCTTGCTCGATGCTCCCAACCGCGTCGATCAACCTCAGACACGCAACAACCAGATCTGGATTGGCAGAGCCGAGCGCGTCGGCCGCGATGGGCGCCCCTTCCGGGTCGCGCAAAAGGCGCAACGCACCGGCAACAACCGCCCGTCCCTGCGCCGGCTGAGTCACATCGGCGAGGCACCTGCGCAAGTCTTCGAGGGCACCCGGTCCGACCTGTGCCAGCATCGAAGACATCAGAGAAGGGCTCCAGTTCGAATACCGATGGAGACGGTTCAACACGTCCGCCGTATATTGGGTGTGATCCGGACTGGAGAGCGCACGCGCTGCCACCAGCGACACGCGGGGGGAGGGATCATCGAGCGCCGCAACAATGCGAGCACCGTACTCGTCGAGAGCCAGCACGCCGAGCAATTCCACCGTGGCGGCGCGCTTCTCCGCGGTGCGTGCTGTGAGGTCTGGCAGTAACAATCCTACGAGCGGGGCGCTGAAACCTTGGACCCGCTCGCGATCCGGTCCACGAAGTCGCCGAGCAAACCGGCCTGCAATCTCGAGCACATGGCGCAATTCGCGGCCAGGGACTCGCGGTACCACATCGTCACCATCACCGATTGCCTGGACGAGCACGGGTTCCCAGCGGGACTCTATTCGCCCGAACCGCTTGGCACGATGGTTGCTGCGAATCCGCAACAGGATGACGACGAACGCAAACACGACATTCAGTGCGAAAAGCGCGGCGACAACCGTCAGTAAACCGGTCATGACCCAGAAGAGTCGTGGTGTGGCGCGGAGCGAAGAACCCTCTTAAGGTCCTCGGCCAACGTCATTGGATCGAACGGTTTGGTGAGACAACCGATGGCGCCAGCTGCCAGAAGCTGTCGAAGTTCATCCTCATCATCGACGCCCGTGAGGAAAACCACAGGGATGTTCCGGGTGGCGGGAGACGATGCCAGGATCGCAAGCACCGCATCGCCGTTCATGTCCGGCATCAAGTAATCCAACAGAATTGCGTCCGGTGCGGTCCGGTCCACCGCAGCAAGTGCTTCCGCTCCATCCGCCGCAGTAACAACGGACATACCGCCCAATTCTCCGAGGGCATGGTCGCCCAGCTTGCGCAGGACGGGGTCGTCATCCACAAACAAGACCCTCATGACTCAAACACCAACCGCTGAACCCTAGCGGCGAGCTCAGTAGGCGAGAAAGGCTTGAGCACGTAGTCATCCGCTCCGAGGTCGAAACCGCGGACGACATCGTGCTCGCTTCCCATCGCTGTGAGAACGATTACAGGCATGCCGGCAAGAGCGGGAGTCTCGCGAAGATGGCCGAGCAGTTCAAAGCCATTCATCTTCGGCATCTTGACATCGAGGATGGCCAGATCCGGAGGGTTGCTCCTCGCTTCGGCGAGCGCGGACTCACCGTCGGAGCAATGCACCATCTCGAAACCGTCTCTGCTCAGCCGGTCAATGATGAGAGCGGCAACGAGTTCGTCATCCTCGGCAAGGAGCACGGACTGCGGCCCCGCTGGTTCCGCTGGTTCGTCAGGGACCGGCACCGCTACCGTCACACCTCGGCGGTCTGCGGCCGCATCGGCGTGCAACAGTGATTCAACGAGTGGGTTGAGAGAGATCGGTTCGAACGGCTTTGGAAGGAAGGCGTTGGCACCAAGGGCAAGGCATTCAGCTCTGGCCACGCCGCAGTCCGCCCCTGACAACACGATCACGATCGTGTCTGTGGTCGCTGGGTTCCGACGGAGGTCTGCGAGAAATTGACGTCCGTCGCCATCGGGGAGGAAGAGATCCAGAAGAAGCAAGTCTGGGTCGGAGCTGAGTTGCTCACGACCCTCAGCCATCGTCGAAGCAATCAGTATCTCGCGCCCTGGTGACTCAAGCGCGTCTCGTAGCAGTACCTGCATGACCGGGTCATCCTCAATGACCAGAATGGTCTGTGAACCCCCGCCGGCGGCAGCCGAAAGTTCGATCAGAAGATCGATCAGACGGCGTGTAGCTCCAGGGAGATCTTGATCCGATGCGCTGAGGACGTCCTGGGCGCGATCGGTGACCTCTGGGAATCCGTAACTGGCGCCCGAACCCTTGAGCTGATGTACGACGCGCCCAATCGAGTCGCCAGCCTCCTCACCGCCCCCTTCAAGGGTAACGAGCGCGACCTCAAGAGCCTCGATCTGCGGTCCGAGGCTTGCCAAGTAGAAATCGCGTAGTTCGGTCACGGTTCGCCCTTTGCATGCAACAAGAACCTCTCATGTGTTTTCGGTCCAGGCAACCACCGACATAAGCCGAATTCGTGACTCGAATCAGCGCAAGATGCTCGACTTCGAACGACTCCATCGAATACGGTGGCACATTCCTCAAGGCACCGTCCGAACGCTTCGATAGTGAAGATATGAATCGGACGAGTATCTCGACGGTCGCTGCAATCCTCGCTATTGCAACTGTCACCGCGTCTTGCAGCCAAAGCGCAAGACCACCCGAAGTGGTGCTCGAGGCGCATTGGCAATGCGACGTTCAGCGTCTGACTTTCAAAGACCTCTCGGCGCTCAATGCCGAACTCGAAACCAGAATCACAACAGCGGGAATGACAATCGATGAATATGACGGATTCAAGGAACAGTTGAACGCCTCAGCCGATCTTCGTTCCGCTGTTGAGCAGGAGTACGAGGAGTATTGCCTGGAATAGGCTGTGGTCGGCTAACCGACGGCCGATCCGTAGATCTCCCCGATCAAGCCTGCATACTTCGACGCAACAACGGACCGTTTCACCTTGAGCGTTGGCGTGAGCTCTCCGCTTTCGATCGACAGATCTTCGGGCAGTATGCGGAAGGTCTTGATGGCCTCGGCCTTGGACACGGCCTTGTTCGCATCGTCAACCGCCAGCTGCACTTCTGCGATCACGTCGGCGTGCTGTGCCAGTTCCTCACCAGAGGCACCGTCGAGACCGTGTGAAGCGGCCCAGGGACCCATCGCGTCCGAATCAAGAGAAACCAATGCAGCAATGAAGGGCTTCGCATCGCCCACCACCATCACCTGACTCACGAGAGGGTTCGACCTCATCCTGTCCTCGAGCACCGCCGGTGCCACATTCTTGCCTGCCGCTGTGACGATTATCTCCTTCTTCCTTCCCGTGATCGAAAGGAAACCATCGTCGTCGAGCACACCGATGTCTCCCGAAAGGAACCACTTGTCATCCGTGATAGCTCCGCTCGTGGCGAGATCATTGTTCCAGTAGCCGGAGAACACGTGACCACCTTTGATGAGCACTTCCCCATCATCGGCGATTCGGATCGATACTCCAGGAATCGGACGGCCAACGGTCCCAACCTTGATGGCGTCCGGCTGATTCAACGTTGTACCTGCGGTTGTTTCCGTGAGTCCGTAACCCTCGAGAATCACGAACCCGGCACCGCGGAAGAAGTGACCGAGTCTTGCACCAAGAGGTGCGCCACCTGAGATCGCGTATCTGACGTCACCACCGAACAGGGCGCGGATCTTCGAATACACCAACTTGTCGAAGACACCGTGCGCCAGCTTGGCACCGACCTTGATCTTGCCGCGCTCGATGCCCTGAGAGTACGCGATGGCGACGTCGACCGCCGTGTCGAAGATCTTGCCCTTGCCATCGGCGTCGGCCTTTTGCTTCGCACCGTTGTACACCTTCTCGAAGACTCGGGGAACAGAGAAAACCCACGTCGGCTTGAACATGGGGAGTTCTTCGAGCAGGTTCGGGATCCCGGTCGAGTATCCGATGGTCGTGCCGGTGGAAACGGCGCCTGCTTGGACGGCTCTCGCGAAGATGTGGGCCAGCGGGAGGAACATCAGGGTTCGGTTGCTCTCACCGAGGAGTTCGGCGATCGAGCGTTTGAGCTGGGCGAGTTCCCAGGCGAAGTTGTAGTGCGTGAGCATGCATCCTTTTGGCATTCCTGTCGTACCTGAGGTGTACACGAGCGTCGCAAGGTCGCTGTGTTCGATGCCGGCAACTCGCCTATCCACCTCAGCAAGGGTCGCATCGGTAGCCATCGAGCGGAGCGTGTCCATGGCGCCATCCTCGATGACGAACACCCGCTCACAGTCCGGAAGCGCGTCGGCAACCTCCTCGTATGCAGCGAGAGTGTCTGGGTTCTCCGAAATGAGTACAACACATCCAGAATCAGAGATGATCCACTGCACCTGCTCGGCGGACGAGGTTTCATAGATCGTCGTGGTTGCGGCTCCCGCAGCCCAGATTGCATAGTCGAAGTAGGTGAACTCGATGCGGGTTCCCGAATGAAGGGCGACACGGTCCCCCTTCTGTACGCCTGACGCAACCAGGCCTGCGGCGAGCTCGCGAACCGTTTGCCACATATCGACGGTGGAGACGTTCACGAAAACCTCTCCATCGCGGTAGGCCAGGGCTGGATGGTCGGGAGCCTCGTCGACACGCTTGACGAGCTGCTGAACGACGTTGAGTTCCGGGTCGACGCGTGCTTCGCCCGGCGCGGTATATGTCTGCATGCTGCCTCCCGACTTGCATCTCGATGCTACCAACCCACTCCGTCCTGGTGTCACTAGGGCGAAATGCCGCCCGCCGTCAGGGACGCCAGAAACCATGAGGCAGTACCTTCACGGGGATGGACGACTTCCTTGACCTCGATCTGCTGATCAAGCAGATCGCCCTTGCGTTCGGGGCTGCGATGATCGCCGGGAACCTATTCGCGATAGTCCAGCACAAGCGCGGCAAAACCCCGCAGGGCGAAACCGGAGAGTTTCGGGCCGGCCGAGCCTACTGGCTTCTCGGTGTCGGCCTATTGATCGCTATCTGGGGTGCCGTCAGCCTGTTGAGCTGATTCTCCTACCCAACTCGAATCGCGCTCACGTAGGCTCTCAAACATGCGTATCGGACTCATCACACAGCTGCATGGAAGACCAGGCGCCGATCCACCGACCTGGAACTCGGTACGAGGTCGTGCGATTGCAGCAGAAACTACAGGGTTCGACTCGTTCGTTTTCGAGGATGCATTGCTGTTACCAGAAGACGATTCAGCAGATGGCTGCTGGGAGTCCTTCTCGATGGCGGCAGCGTTGGCCGTCTCCACCGAGCGGCTCACACTCGGTCAATCTGTCGTGAACGCGCCATACAGGTCGCCGGGGCTCACAGCGAAGAGTGCCGAAACATTGCATGAAATCGCTCAGGGACGATACGTGCTAGGTATCGGAGCGGGTAACACCCCTGATTCCGATTACGAGGCATTCGGGTACCCGACGGACAAGCGCTATTCCCGCTTCGCGGAGGCAATCGAGATCATCCACTCACTTCTCAAGAAGGGCACGGTCGATTTCGATGGCGAGTTCTACTCCCTGAACCACGCAGAGCTCGTACTTCGGGGTCCGGGCGACACGGGCCCACCGATCAACATCGCGGCAGCGGGTTCCAAGATGCTGCGACTTGTTGCGCGTTATGGGAATTCGTGGAACTGGTGGAGTTGGGATGAGACCTTGGACGAGATCCTCGAACGGGTACGACCCATCATCTCTGAGCTCGAAGAGGCGTGCGAGGAGGTCGATCGCGACCCGGATACGCTCGAGCGCACATTCGACCTGTACTCGATCGTACCGCCAGGTTTCTCCGGCGAAGGATCCGGGATGGATCAAGCAGTAACCGGGGGACCTCAGTCGATCTCCGAGTTCATCCTTGGGTTACAGGAGCTAGGCATCTCCGAGGTGCGGTGCGACCTGACCGACAAGTCGGCAGAGGGCGTCGAGGCGATGCAGCCGGTCGTCGAGCTGGTGCACTCCGCCTAGCACCCGGAGACGGAATCCCATCCCGAAAGAGAGCCCCCCGGTCCGACACTGGTCGGCCGATCGGCTCCATGGATGGAATCGGGACTCGAGCAGGGACGGCGGGTGTATATTCGAATACGATCGGAGACCCAACTCATGACGATCAGCAAGATTGTTTCGGCAGCCGATGCTGTTTCTGTGATTCGTGACGGCGACGTCGTTGCATCTTCAGGGTGGGGAGGGCATGGAGTGGCCGAAGCCATCCTCATCGCGATCGAGCAGCGTTTCCTCAGAGATCATGCGCCAACCAACTTGACACTTGTATGGGCGGGAGGACAGGGCGATAGCGCGGACCGAGGGCTCAACCATCTCGGACATGAAGCCCTGCTGAAACGGACGATAGGCGGTCACTACGGACTTGTTCCCAAGATCGAGCAGCTGGCGATCGACGAAAAGATCGAGGCCTACAACCTCCCCGAAGGTGTACTCGTCCACCTCTACCGAAACATCGCCTCAGGGAGTCCCGGTGTGATGTCCACGGTAGGTATCGGCACGTTCGTCGACCCGCGTATCGAAGGCGGCAAGGTCAACAAGTCCGCCGTTGAGGACGTGGTCGAGCTCACACGGCGTGGCGATGAAGACTGGCTCTTCTATCAAGGCTTTCCTGTCGATATAGCGATCATCCGAGGCACTACGGCTGATCCGCTCGGCAACGTCACAACTGAGAAGGAAGCGGTGTCACTCGAGGTTCTGCACCTCGCGATGGCTGCCAAAGCAAGTGGTGGTTACGTGATCTGCCAGGTCGAGCGAGTAGCAGAGGCTGGTTCGCTCGACTCTCGGGACGTACGCGTTCCGGGGATCCTTGTCGATGCCGTCGTGGTCGCGGAGCCAGAGCATCACACGCAATCGTGGAACACGGTCTACAACCCGGCAATGTCTGGGGAATTACGGATCCCGACGCAATTGCTCGACCACCTTCCCATCAATGCGCGTACGGTCGTGGCCAGGCGAGCAGCGATGGAGCTCAACGCTGATGACGTCGTCAATGTTGGACTAGGTCTACCGGAACTCGTTGGCAGAGTCGCTGGAGAGGAGGATGTTCACGATCTCGTGACCTTCACCATCGACACTGGAGTCATTGGTGGCGTTCCGATGAGCGGTTTCGACTTTGGCGCAGCCGTCAACCGTGAAGCATTGGTGGACCATGCTTCCTCCTTCGATTTCATCGACGGCGGTGGGTTGAACACTGTCTTCCTCGGCGTTGCCGAGTGTGATGGTTCGGGGGACGTGAACGTGAGCAGATTCGGAAATCGCCTCGCTGGGTGTGGAGGGGCGATCAATCTGACCCAGCGAACACAGAACGTCGTATTCCTCACAACCTTCTCGAGCGGAGGCCTTGAAGTGTCCATAACGGATGGGACGCTGGAGATCGTGACCGAGGGCCGCGTTGGAAAGTTCATCGAGCGCGTGGGACAGATCACATTTCGTGCGGACGTTGCAAACGCGCGGGGCCAGAACATCATGTACATCACAGAGCGGTGCGTATTCGCGCTCGGACCCAGGGGGCTCAGCCTCACCGAGGTCGCGCCCGGAGTGGACATCGACCGCGACATCCTGTCTCAGCTGCCATTCGCGCCCACGGTCGAGAATCCACAGGTCATGGATCTCTCAATCTTCAGATCTGAGAGGATGGACCTACGAAGACGCATGCTGGAGCTGAACATTCGTGATCGACTCACCTACGATCGCGCGCGGAACACCGTGTTCATGGATTACTCAGGTCTCCACGTCCGAACGCAAGATGACGTCGTTGAGATCCTCGAAGCCGTTGACGCGCTCCTTGGTCCGATCGGCCACCGAGTGAAGTCCGTGGTCAACTACGACCGTTTCCACCTCGATGAGGTCGTCGTCGACGCATACGCCGACGCCGTCAAGTACGTGCAAGAGACCTACTACCTCGACGGCGAGGTCATACGGCACACGACGAACGCATTCACGCGGTTGAAACTCGATCGTGAGCTTGCGAAGCGAGATATTCACACCGTGGCATCTGAGGTCACCGAAGAACCCGAATCAAGCGAACCTGCGAGACAACCGCACTGAGACCCTGGCCTCGGGTGTGCATAGTCCCGCAGGACGGCGTCTTGTACACTTGCTGGCTCGCGGGTGTAGTTCAATGGTAGAACATCAGCTTCCCAAGCTGAATACGGGGGTTCGATTCCCCTCACCCGCTCAAAAGAGTGTTTGCTCGAGATATCCGCCCTTGTCGAGAAGCTGAGTTCCGCCGAGCCGCTTACGCTACCTTTT
>BTQL01000011.1:0-47835 GCA_036985855.1 Acidimicrobiia bacterium
CCTGGCCCCCATGGCAAGCTCCGACAACGCCACGGTCGCTACATGCAACGGAATCCTTGGACGGGACATATCTCACCTCAAAGAGTCACCCCGTCGCGCACATCACTTGAAATCAAGGGCGATATGTTGCGCTGAGGGACGCCAGAACCGTTAGCGGGCGGAGATGGACTCGATCTCGACGAGAAATCCGCCCGGTAACGCGCCTGCCTGAATCGTAGAACGTGCAGGGCGGGATTCGCCAACGTACTCGCCGTACACCTCGTTCACTGCCGGGTAGTCCGCTATGTCCGCCACGAAGATGGTCGTCTTGACGATGTCGTCGAAGGTCAGGCCAACGTCACCGAGCACTGCGCCGATGTTCTGCATCACCTGATGGGTCTGGACCTTGATGTCGCCTTCGACGGGCTTGCCCGTCTCCGGGACAAGAGGCACCATGCCTGAGAGGAATACGAAGCCGTTGGCCTCGGTGACGATGCTGTACGGCCCGATAGGCGTGGGCCCGTTCGGGGCATCATGAATGGTCTTGGGCATGAGGAACCTCTATCTCGTGCGAGCGCTCGAAAAGATTGTGACACAGGAGAGGTCACAGCCGAAAGCTACCAGTGCTCAAGCCTGTTAACTGAACGACTTTCCGCAGCCGCAGGTGCCTGAGACGTTCGGGTTCTCGATTGCAAAACCCGACCCGGAGAGACCTTCGTCTTTGAAGTCAACAATAGCGCCTGTCACCATCGAGACACTTGCCGCGTCAACGACCACGCGAACGCCATCCGTTTCGTTGACGATGTCTGAAGAATCGATGGCTGAATCAAAGAACATATCGTATGCGTACCCGGAGCAGCCTGAACGCTTGACACCGACACGCAAGGCCATATCAGCGTCGCCCTCGGATTCGATGAGTTCTCTGACTTTCGCGGCAGCAGTCGAAGTGAGGGTTACACCTTGTAGTTGAGCGGCATTGGGCGCAGTCATTCGGGCCTCCAGGGTCCGGCATGTGTTGGGAACACCATGATAGGGGATATTCGCGGTGGAATCGACGAAACCACGACAATCGGGGACAGGTGGACGTTGTCGATACACAAGGCGGCGGCCGAGCGTGCGGTATCCGATTGTCGCCGTCGTACTACGTTTCCGACCATGGCTACGGATGAACAGATTCGCCAGGCGCTTCGGCATGTGATCGATCCTGAGCTCCATACCGACATAGTTGACCTCGGCATGGTGGGAGACATCACGATCGAAGGTGGCACCGTCGATGTGAGCATCGCTCTCACGATTGCGTCGTGCCCGATGCGCGGTCAAATTGAGACAGACGTTGAGCGCCGTGTGGCCTCTCTCCCTGGTATCGAAAAAGTGATCATCACAACGGGAGTGATGTCCCAGGAGCAGCGCTCAACGCTCATGGAGCGGGCACGGATGAACGCTCGCGAAAACGCCTCTCCTACTGCCGTGTCGCCTTCGACGCGGGTCATCGCGGTGAGCAGCGGCAAAGGCGGCGTTGGCAAATCGTCCTTGAGCGTCAACATCGCCCTTGCGATCGCGGGACAGGGTCACACCGTTGGCCTGCTCGACGCAGACATCTGGGGATTCTCAGCTCCCCGCATGCTGGGAGCTACCGACATACGCCTGAGCGCAAACGAGGACCGCAAAATCGTGCCAACCGAAGCACAGGGAATCCACCTCGTATCGACCGGCCTCCTCCTCGAGGACGAAGACACCGCTCTCATGTGGCGCGGTCTCATGCTGACCAAGGCCGTAGAGCAATTCCTCAACGATGTAGCGTGGCCACCCGATCTTGGTTACCTCATCATCGACATGCCACCAGGCACCGGGGATGTGCAGATGGCACTCGCCCGCATGTTGCCCCAGGCAGAGATGGTCGTCGTGACCACTCCGCAGGTCGCCGCTCAGAAAGTGGCAGCCAGGGTTGCGGATATGGCACGAAGATCACACATGCCGATCCTCGGCGTCGTCGAGAACATGGCGGGGTTTGTGACAGAGGATGGAAAGCGATACGACATCTTCGGGTCCGGCGGAGGTGCGTCCCTTGCCGAAGACCTTGGCGTCGAGCTCCTCGGATCCGTGCCGATCGATCCGCACGTCGCCGCCGGCGGTGACACAGGTGAGCCAGTGGTTGCCGCTCAACCAGAGGGTCCCGCGGGTTCTGCCGTGATCGACGCCGCCACACGGATCACAGACATCCTGCCACCCCTGAACCTCGACTCGTGCATCGGGCGCCTCAGCGCGTTGTAGGCGCCCACTCTCTGCTCCGCAGCTTGACCCGTCGCGTCCACCGCTGGGAGGGGGAGGCCAATCAGCACGGCTTTACAAGCGATTGCTGTAAACATATAGGGAGAGTTGAGCGACTCCGCAACATGGTCAAACCATGCGAACTACGCCAAGCGGGGAGGACGGACGCTTGCCTGAAGATACGTTCGAAGAGTTCTACAGGCACTATTATCCCAGGGCAGTGGCAGTTGCGCGAGTCCTCGCCGGTGCCCGAACAGCCGAGGACATCGCACAGGACGCCTTCGTCGCGGCATACCGCCGTTGGGATGACATTGATCAGCCGGAGCACTGGATCATGCGCGTGGTAGCGAACCGCTCCCGCTCGGTACTGAGACGCAGGTACACCGAGGCTCGCGCCATTGGAAAGCTCGCAAGCACGCTGGAGGAAGTGCCTGAGCTGAGCGATTCGACGGAGGAATTCTGGTCCGCGGTCAGAGGCCTGCCGCGGAGGCAGGCTCAAACCGTCGCCCTGGTATACGTCGACCAATTGAGCACCGGGGAGGTTGCTGAGATTCTCGGCTGTGAAGAATCGACCGTTCGGGTTCACCTTCATCGTGCCCGCCAGAAGCTCGCAAGACGATACGAAGCTGAGATCTGACATGAAGATCGACGACTTCATCAACCAGAATGCAGACGAGACACGTTCGGCGTACGCCCATCGAGTTCCACCCCTCTCGGAACCAAGACGGGCAGCGGGCATCTGGGTAGCTCTTGGCGCCGCTGTGTTGGTTCTGATCCTCTCGATCCCCGTCGTTGCACTGGTTCGCCTGAGCGCGGGAGACGGATCTAAGCCACCGGCCTCACAAACGACCGATTCGAGAACGGTTGACACATCGGCCTCGATCGACGAGCCAGGAATCGCAGTTGCTGGTGGTCGCTGTACCGATGAGATCGACACCTTCACTTTGGATGGACAAGGCTTTTTCTCCTTCGACGACGCTCTGGCCGCAGCCGCGCAAGAGGCTGGGCTCGATGCCTCCGCGCTCAGGCGAGAAGGGACATCGGACACGTGGATCGCCGGCAGCTCGAACGACCCTGAGAGCGTCGTCGATCTCCGCCAACCCGACGGCAGTACCGAGTGGTTCGTCGTGTCGATACGAACATGCAGTGGAGAGGGAGAAATGGTGCGCACAACACCAGGCGGCTCTTTTGGTGAGCTCACTGCGCTGCCCTCTGTCGTGCTCGTTGACGGTGCAGATGTTGGCGATATATACACGACCGCCTTCGCGGCCGATTCGAGTGGGTTCGCCACGATGTGGCAGGAGTTCGGGTTGATCGGTCAGGTACCCGATGTCGACTTCGAGACCCAGGTCGTGTTCTACTTCGGTGCCGTCGAGTCGAGCGGCTGCCCCCTCGGCGCCGTTGCAGGGCTGATGTACAACACAGTCAACCAGAGCGTCTACCCGGACATCCCCGTCGTCGCTCCAGAAGGATCGACGACGTGCAATGAGGACGCGAACAGGCACGCTGTGCTCATTGCCGTCGAGCGAGACGATCTTCCTGGTGGAGCGTTCTCGCTTTGGATCAGCGCTGACGACCCCCCTGGTTGCTGTGTGGACGGAATGACATTCATCGCAGCCGGAGAACTCACGGCACCCGCAGGCGCCTCATACGCCCCTCTGGGCGCGGACGGGGAACTGGCGATCGGCGAGACACGAATCGCATACGCCGTCTTCACACATTGTGGAGTGGAATGGCTCGGCCGTTCGGTCAACGGGCAGTGGTGGCGTGCGATCGATCTGCAAAGTGCCGACGCCACCGGAATCGATCCTGTGCCACTCGCCTGGGGGAAAGCGAATGACTCCCTAGACCTCGTTCTGACCCTGGTGGACAGCGACACGCTCGAGGTCACGACGCTCAACAGCGATGTGACCGTTGCATACACACCGGATCCCGACGCACCCGGCTGTGCGTAGTGCCACGACCACCACCGTTCCTGGTCACAGCACTAACCACAAAGGGCCTTCACGAGAGGATACGGGTTGACCCAATCGCTTCCTGACGGTGCGTACTGGAAATGGACGTGCGGAAGCCAGTTCGGCGCGTTTCCGCTCGAGCCGTTGTACCCGACGAGGTCGCCAACCGAGACCGCCGTGCCGCCGCTGATGCCCGATGCAAAACCTTCGAGGTGTGCGTAGTAGTACCGATTCCCGGACACACCTGTCAGGTAAACCGAGAAACCGCCGAGCGTGCTGTTGGATGTGCGAGTAACCGTGCCTGACTCGATCGCGACGACGGGTGCGTTTCGCACGGCCGACATGTCAACGCCCTTGTGCGAACGACCACCAGATCGCGGCGCTCCCCAGGTGTCGGAGAAACTCGTTGCGGCGTTGATCGGGCATGTCTTGCCATCGGTGACGATGGGCGGCGGTACCGGAGGCTGCGAGGTTGTCGTCGGTGGAGTGGACGTTGTAGTGGTTGTGTCGCGATCCGACGATGAAGTGGTTGTGTGCGTATCGCTCGTTGTTGTAGTGGTTGGGTGGGCATCGGTCGTGGTCGTCGGTGCCGCTGTCGTCGTGGTCGATGTTGCATTGCGGGCGGCCTCTTCCGCCGCCCTCCGGGCTGCCTCCTCGCGGCGCATGCGCTCCTCTTCGGCCTTCCGACGCTTCTCCTCTTCCTGCTTTTCATACGCGATGGCGATCGAGTTGTAGTCGGCATCTGCCTGGGTGAGCTGACTGAGGATCACCTCGGTGAATGCACCGATCTCAGCAACAAGCTCCTGTTGCTCGACAAGCGACTGATCAAGCAGATCCTGCTGCTCGATGTGGAGTGCCTCAGCGGATTCGAGGCCACGGAGCAGGGCAAGGTCTCTGGCGTTCATCAGCTGGTAGTACTGATCCTGGAGGGGCAGATCAGTGAAGGTTCTGGCAGTGAACAAACGTTCCGCGCCGAGGGAACCGCCAGACATATATCGGGAGATCACCAGATCTTCCACCCCTGAGCGCTTGATCCCGATCTCCCGCTCGAGTCGAGAAACCGACTTGGAGAGCGCCACGATCCTCTCACGAGTGAGCATCTCGTTCGAGACAGCCTCCTCGAAGCGAGCAGTTATCTCCTCGAGAGAAGCCGATGCATCGCGACGGGCCGCGAGGGCCGCGTCGACCTCCTGTCTCGTGATCTCGCCTGACGTGACCGCCTTGGCCGGCGAGGCGATCACAACGAACAATGCGACGGCGACCAAGAGTCGGTTCCGCATCGCTCCCCTAACTCGGGCGAACTTCTGTCTCTTCCTCCGCCGCACCCGAGACGAACGATATCGCGCCATCCCTGGAAAGCTTGGTCAACTGCACTCCCACCTGATGGACGGCCGCGCGCCGCAGGCCCGCAGGGATGCCTGCGTAGACAACGTCAACGATGTCTCCAACGGTTCCCGCTCCATCTGTGACCGCTGCAACGATCTGGAGCTCGCGCTCGTTTCGATGGTCGATGTAGTCCGCGATGGCCTTACCGGCATCATCTATCCCGGTGCCGTGACCCGGTTCCAGCCGCTCGACGCCGAGATCCCGGACGCGGTAGAGGCTGTCGAGATACGCAGCCGCGTCCTCGATGATGACACTCGACCCTTCCATGATGTGGTCCCCCGTCAATAGCGTTGCACCCAATCGGAAGCAGAGATGATCCGCCGTGTGACCCGGTGTGTGCACTGCAATGATCTCGTTCGCCCCAAACGGAACCGTCGAACCATCCGCGAGCGGTACATTCGGAATGAACTCGGGCCCGGGTCCGAAACCGAACACGGGTACGCCGAGGGTCATGGCCAACGGGTTCGCGAGTGGTGCGTGGTCCGGATGTGTGTGGGTCACCACGACTCCCACGGCAGTGCGCTCTCCAACAGCGGCAATGATCGCTGCGGCATGAGTATCGATAACAGGTCCGGGATCGACGATCAGGACCTCAGAACCGCTCGACAGCAGATAGGTGTTCGTTCCCGGGCCGGTATACAGGCTCGGATTCGGGGCAAGGACAACCTCGATCATGGACGGTATCTCCACTCGACAGGTACGCGGCCACCCTTTTGTACGACGATTGCGAGCCGTTGAAGAAGCGTCGGATCATGCTGATCCTGACCGGCTGCATCGAATCCATCGTCTGTCGGCAACAGGAGCTTCACCTCGCCATCACCGACGAACAGGCGCGGTTCGACCGGGAGCACGCCGTCAAGTGATCGGAGTCGTGAGGCGAGAGCGGGCGTTGTCGACTCGGAGGCGAGCAGGTTGAGCGTCTGCATGGTCGGGAAAGGGATTACCCAGTCCTGATCAACATCTCTTTCGAGCGCCTCGAGTGGCGGAATCCAAGCCAGATCGATGAGCTCCTTGCCGTCGACAACTGCATTGGTATCGCTGTCAACGACGGCCAGGAAGAAACGAGCATCGAACCGAATCGGGAAAACCTCTGGTGTCACCCAGTTGGCGAAGTAGATGAGCAAGTCCGGGTCGAGCATGTGGTCAGATGCCTCGACAGCGCCGAATGCGTCCTCGGTGAGTGGAGCAGAGACGGTACCAGCGGACGTGAGCCACAAGCCTGTCTCCTCGATGAGCTCGCGCAACGCGGCCACTTTCCATTCGGAACCGTCATAGTTCCCGCCGAAGGAAGCAGGGGCGCGAGCATCCTCATCGTCCACGGCGCCTCCAGGGAACACCCACACACCGGGCATGAATTTCGCCGTAAGCGTTCTACGCACCATGAGAACTTCGATGCCATCGTTGTCCCTGACAGCACAAACGGTTGATGCTCTGCGAAGTGTATTCACGAGACGATCATCCAGCCGGAATCTCGACGCCTGAGATACCACTTCCGGATTGCCTCTCGAACGCCGGGCACGAGCAGGGAGAATCCGACGAAGTCTGTGAGAAATCCAGGAGTCAGAAGGAGTGCACCGGCGACGAGGATCATCGCACCATGGACGACCGAGGCTGTTGGGATCTCGCCCTGGACCAGCTTGGATTTGATGCTCTGCCACACGAATCTGCCTTGCCTCGAGACGAAGTAGGAACCGAGCACCGCCGTGACAACAACGATTCCGAGTGTCGGCCAGATTCCGATCCAGGTCCCGAGGTAGTAGAACAAGGAGATCTCGACAATCGGCACGACGACAAAAGCAATGAAGAGCCAGGCTCGCAGGCGCATACGGAGAACGTAGTACGTATGACGTGGTACGACAGGTGACAGGTGTTTACTCTCCATTCCTATGAACTTGCGCGACCTTCCTTCTGTCGACACGCTTGCAGATACGATCGGCATCTCGACCGATCTTCCTCGAGCATTGGTCATCTACGTCTGCCAGAACGTGATTGACGAGGCTCGGAAGGTGATCAGGGACGGCGGAGACGCGGATCTTGAGGCGATTGCTTCCGAGCGTCTCGAGGACATCGAGGCCGGCAGACCGAGATCGGTCATCAACGCTACCGGCGTGTTGTTGCACACGAACCTTGGCCGAGCACCGATGAACCGTGCCGTATCCGACATGGCTGCCGGTATCGCCTCTACGGCGAGCAACGTCGAGATGGATCTGCGCACAGGTCAGCGATCGAGCCGCTCAGCCTTTCTTCGGGCCCTACTGCCCATCGTCACGGGAGCAGAGGACGGGTTTGCGGTCAACAACAACGCGGGTGCACTACTGCTCGCGCTTGCATCGGTCGCAGGCGACGCGGGGCGCGTCGCTGTTTCACGCGGCGAGCTGATCGAGATCGGCGGCTCGTTCCGTCTTCCGGAATTGATGGCGGCGAGCGGTGCAACGTTGGTCGAGGTCGGCACCACTAATCGGACCCGCCTCTCCGACTACGAGACTGTGGCTGAATCCGTCGATGCGATTCTGAAGGTGCATCCGTCCAACTACCGAGTCGAGGGCTTCCAAGCGGAGGCCTCCTACGCCGACCTGGCGGAACTTTGTCGAGCGAAAAGCGTTCCACTCATCGCGGACGTCGGCAGTGGTCTGATCGACGAAACCGCACCATGGCTCGGCGAAGGCGACCGTAGCTGGCTGGCCGACGAGCCTGGCGTGCGCCAAACAGTCAGCTCGGGAGCGGACCTCGTGCTCTTTTCCGGCGACAAACTCTTTGGTGGTCCCCAGGCTGGGATCATGGTCGGAACCACCGCCGCCGTTCATCGGGCGACCAAGCACCCGATTGCGCGAGCGGTGCGCATCGACGGATCGACCACCGCATCGGTCGTCGCAACCTTGCTGATGTATTCGGAACAGCGCGTTCTGAACATCCCCTTCTGGGCGATGGCCTCAGCGAGCACAGCAGAAATCCAAGAACGAGCGGCCGCGGTTCTCACCGGCTGTTCAATCGGACGCATCGTCGACGGCGAGTCCTTGCCAGGAGCCGGGTCTGTGCCCGGCGCGACCATCCCTACGAGGCTCATTGAATTGCCGGGAGCGGCTGATGCCACGTGGTCTGCCCTGGCCGGTCACGACCCACCCGTGATCGCAACCAGACGAGATGCATCCACGTTCGTCGACATGCGTTCCGTTGCGCCTCAGGACGACAAACATGTCGCCGACGCGATTCGGTCGGTTCTGAACTGACATGCCGATCGTCGGAACAGCCGGTCACGTCGACCATGGCAAGTCGACTCTCGTCCAGGCCATGACCGGGAGAGATCCTGATCGCTGGGCGGAGGAGAAGGAGAGAGGTCTGACGATCGACCTCGGATTTGCGTGGGCGGACCTCAACGGGATAGATGTCGGATTCGTAGACGTCCCTGGCCATGAACGGTTCATCAAGAACATGCTTGCCGGGGTCGGTGCGATCGATTGTGCACTACTCGTCGTTGCAGCGGACAGCGGATGGATGCCCCAGACCGAGGAACATGCAGCAGTTCTCGACCTGCTCGATACATCGGTGGGGGTGATCGCGCTCACGAGAATCGACCTCGTAGACGACGACACGGCCGAACTCGCCACGCTCGAGATCATGGATGAGATCGAGGGGACCTCTCTCGAGGGTTGGCCGGTGGTACCCGTCTCTGCGATAACCGGTGAGGGGATGGAGTCCTTGATCGATCACATCGCGTCGGCCATCGAACGCGCAGACAAACATGACGCCGGGTATCTGAAGATGTGGATAGATCGCTCATTCACGGTCAGCGGCGCTGGAGTTGTTGTCACCGGCACCGTCGCCAGTGGGGAGGTAGCGGTAGGTGATGAGGTCGAGATTCTCCCATCTGGGCTCACAGACCGGGTCAGGGGACTCCACCATCACGATCAGACGGTCGGCTCCTCAGCCGCAGGGTCCCGGACCGCGATCAACTTGCAGGGATCCAAACTCGCTGGTGTCGCTCGCGGGAACCTCATCTGCACTCCCGGGACCATCCGTGTCTCCTCAAGGCTTCTCGCAAGTCTGAAACCCGCGCGCAGCTTCGAAGAGATCCCACAGAGGGGGGCGTTCCACTTGCATGTCGGGACCGCGCACAGCCCTGCGACCATTCGTCGACTTCACGGAACAGATGCCTATCTCATCAGTCTGGACACCGCACTTCCGCTAGCGATGGGTGACCGTTTCATCCTCAGGGACTCCGGTCGGCAGGCGGTCGTTGGGGGTGGTCGAGTGCTGAACCCTCGAGCAGCCCGCCGGACCACGAGAGACCAGATAGAAACGCTCCAATCGTCCGTCGGTGCGTCACCTACGGAGATGGCCGACGCGTTACTGGCAGTTCATGGAGTTATGAAGACCGCAGATATCCTCATGGCAACAGGTGGGGGCTCGCCGTCGGACGGCCTCCTGGCCGGCGACACGATGCTGTCCCGAGACGAAGCAGCGAGCACTATCGAACGCTCGATCAAGATCGTTTCCACATATCACAAGCGCTTCCCACTGCGACCAGGGATCCCGAAACCGGAGCTCGCAACCCAGGTCGGCGTCGAGCTGGCCGTCATCAATGCCGCCGTCGCAGCGAGTGCTGCACTCGAACAATCCGACGGTGCCGTTCGCCTCAAAGATTTCACAGACACATTGACAGCGACACAAGAGAGCGAGTGGTCGATCGTCAAGTCAGACCTCGAAGGCTCGTTCGATGTTCCCCGCATGAACGCCATCGATCTCAGTGATGAAGTCATCCGCGCTCTGGTCCGACGAGGCGACCTCGTACAGGTTGCGCCGGACCTCGTGTTTACCGGATCACAGGTCAACGAGATCTATGAAGGGATCGGCGACCTGCTCGAAGGCTTCTCGGTCGGTGACTTCAAAGGTGCATTCGGGATGACGAGACGCCAAGCCGTACCCACTCTCGAGTGGCTCGACAAGTCGGGTTGGACCAAGCGATCCGGGGACGGACGGACCGTTAGACGCCGACCGTAGTGATGGTCCTACGACGCTCGGTCTCGGTGAGGCCACCCCAGATGCCGTACGGCTCTCTGATCTGGAGGGCATATGTGCGGCATTCTCCGACGACTGGGCAAACCTGACAGACAGCCTTCGCACGCATCTCGCGGCGCTGTCTTTCGTCCTTTCGTTCCTGGGTGGTCGGGGGGAAGAAGAGGTGGGAGTGGTTGCCACTGCACAACGCGACCGGCTGCCAAGAACGATCTGGGGACATCAGGGGGTGCCTTTCAGTCTCGGGTATCTCGCATGCGACCAGCACAACCGCACGCCTACCGAACATAGCCACCGGTTCGCCCAGACGCCAGGAAATCTCTGCCACGCTCACCATATTTCTTCGCGACCTGTACGTACCACGGGATCAACTTCCAGAACAAGGCCGGTCACTCCGACGATCTCGGCGCCGGCCCCAGCACCTATGACAACCCCCTTATCGGCAGTCGCTCGCCACCTGGCACCATCGACCATCACAACCCCCTCAGGATCGAGATCGGATACGGCGAGACATCGTCTCGTGAGCATGTCCTCCCTGCCGACGGTCGGTGTCGCGAAGCGCCCTCGAACCACCGTGGTCAACGAATACCAGATGAACACAACAGATGCTGCGATCGCGAGGAGCACCATCCACGTTGCAGGTGGATACGCTGGTCGGCTGGTGGTGAACAGGAGACCGGCAGCGAGCAACAGGACGGTGCCAGCGACAGCACGCCAATCAACCCGGTTCTGCGCGAATCCCCACACCAGGATTCCGAGCCCTCCCAGGGTCATGATGACGGCCGGCCACCAGATGGGGAGGGTTGCCAAACCATAACCAGCGACCACGAGTGATACAGACGCGACGGCAGCCATGAGGCCCCGGCCGGCGGCATAGAACTCGAACACCGCAAAAGCGAGACCGAGGAGCAGGAACAAGAACGCCGTCTCGGGGCGTGCTCCGAGCCTGAGAAAACGATCGAGCAGACCGGGTGTGATGAACTTGACCGCGCGCGTCGACACGATGACTTCCTGACCGTCGACGATCTCCGTGCGGGCCGTGGATATGTCCCAGGTCTCCAAACCCCGCTTCACCGTTGTTCCGTCCAGGGAAACGATGAGTTGGCCCAGCGCCGGATCGACCCTGTCAACAAAACCAAGAACTACCGGGTCCTCGACACTGATGGTCAGCGTTGAGTCGGCAAGAGCTTGCTCCACGGCCTGAAACGCCTCGGCGTCGTTCCCTGGTCGTGCTGACGGTGGCCCGAGGTCACCACGCTGAACCACTCGGTCGAGATATCCGATGAGCGATCCAGGGGCACCCGAACGGATGTCGGCATGGTTGACAAGGTAAGCAGCACCGCCGAATGCAACTGCCGGCCGCGGCCCGATCCACGAGACGACAGGCGCCGGCGCTTCAGCGACCGCTTGATAGAGCGCAGCGATATCACCGGATGAGACTCCGGGACTGTCGATCTTGAGGATGTACAGATGCGCATTCTCGGATGCAATCGCACCGATGACGTAGTCGATGGACCGCTGATCCATGGGATCCCCAACCTCGATGATCACAATCGGGTCATCCTCGTAATCAGCAAAGGCGGGGTTGGCCGCGAGAGCGGCACCGAGAAGCGACACGAAGACGATGAGACGGATGTGACGCATATCGAAAGGGTAACGGCAACGAATCATCGATGATCGGTCCGGCTGGCGGCGAGGGAAGCGCATCCGACCGATCGTGCGAGCGATGTGAGCGCTATTCTTCCCGTATGCAAACCATTCTCCTCGTCGCCGACCGCCAAAGCGTCATCGATCGAGTTCACACTGCGCTCGGAGCACCCGACATCGCAGTGATCGTCCACACCGAATCTGATACCGCGGCCGAGACCGCATACAGTGAGAACGTCGATGCTGTGCTCGTCGATATGCAGGTCGGATCGATGGGAGCCATGGCGGTAACCCGTGCGGTGCGCGCGAAGGCAGACGACGGCATCGGAATCCCCGTGACGATCCTTCTCGACCGAGAGGCTGATGCTTTCCTCGCTGGAAGATCGGGTGCACGGAATTGGCTCGGAAAAGACGCAACCGCCTCCGAACTTCGAGCAGCGCTGGCACCGTCGACAGCAAACGCGTGAAAACCGATGAGGAGCCAACCGGTCTCCTAGTGGTCTGTCGCTGAAATGGATGCCGTATCTCTCCGGTCCTCGACGCCCCTGGCTGCGTCCTCCGCCTCGACGCAGTCCAGACTGCGCCTTCGTTGTGCGTCCTTGCCAGATGACGCCGACGCCACGGGGACACCCAGACACCACTACAGCGACAGACCACTAGGGCAGCAATGACCACCGAAACATTCGTATATCTTGCGATCATCGGACTATGCACGATCGCATCCGGGTTCTTCTCTGGTTCTGAGACCGCACTGATCGGGATCTCTCGGGAGCGGGTCCACCGGCTGGCCTCGCAGGGTCCGAAGGGGAAACGCCTCGAAAAGCTCGTTTCTCAGCCAGATCGGATGCTTTCGACTCTCCTCGTCGCGAACAATACTGTGAACGTTCTCTCGGCATCGGTTGCTGCGATCCTGTTCGTTTCGCTCATCGGCGAGACATGGGGTCCGTGGGTGGCGACCGGGGTGATGACAGCAGTGCTTCTCGTGTTCGGTGAGATCACACCAAAGACGATCGCCGCACGCTACCCGGAACAGTTCTCACTGAGAGTTGCACCCACGATTTGGAATCTTTCGATCGTTCTCGCACCCATCGCAAGATTCTTCTCGGCGATCACGCGCGGTCTTCTCCGGCTCCTCAGGCTCGATGTCGATGGATCCGCCGACGGCGTCACCGAGGACGACATTCGTGCTCTTGCGGCATTGAGCCAGCGAGGCGGCCAGATCGAAAAGGCTGAGCGAGAGATCATCGATGCCCTATTCCACCTGGCAGATACCTCGGTCAGGGACGTGATGACCCCAAGGCTCGACATTGTCACGCTTCCGCTGCCCCTGACTGCTCATGACCTTCGCACGGCAGTCACGGCCACGGGCCATTCGCGCTTTCCGGTCACGACTGAAGGACTCGACGACCTGCAAGGCATCGTCCATGTCAAGGATTTACTGAGACAGCCTGAGCCCGAGAACACAGATGATCTGAGTCACCTTGTTCGGACTCCGAACTACGTCCCGGAGACGATGTCGGTACTTGACACTCTTGAAGCGATGCGAGACAAACGCTACGGCATGGCCGTTGTCGTCGATGAGCATGGTGGAGTCGAAGGGATCGTCACGATCAAGGACCTCGTTTCGGAGCTCGTCGGGGAACTCCAGGACGAATATGACCCCGGTACACCGGCGGTCACCCAGATCGCAGCTCGGGTCTGGATCGCGGATGGGCGAGTCGACATCGATGATCTCTCCGAGGCGATCGACCATGAGATACCGGAAGGTCCGTACTCGACGGTTGGTGGTTTCATCATCACTACATTCGGAAAGATCCCCGTACGCGGGAACGACATCATCGAACAGGGATACAGGTACACCGTCTTGTCGATGGACCGCCAGAGAGTCGACCGCATCAAGGTCGAGAGGCTTGGATAGAGCTATACACTCCCGGCCATCGGGACGTGGCGCAGCTTGGTAGCGCGCATCGTTCGGGACGATGAGGTCGTCGGTTCAAATCCGACCGTCCCGACCAAGCCCCTCCAGCGGTGGAGGGGCTTGCCTCATTTCAGGTGCAGGCAACGAGGGCGCGAATCGAGTCGTCGATCGACAACTCAGCGAGTACTCGTTCAAGCTCGGCCGCCACGGAGACACTCATTCTGTTCATGGAGACCGGGTCGTTCACGCGTACGGATGCGACGCCGGAGGTGGCCGAACCGACGAGATCGGACAGGGGACCTCCGTAAACAGTAGATGGTAACGAGCAGAAGCGAGCGTGCTGTTCGCCGACTATTCGAGCAGCAACTCTGCGAGTTGCACTGCGTTCAGTGCGGCGCCCTTTCTCAGGTTATCTCCGATCGCGAAGAGGCTAATGCCACCGGGAAACCCGATCGTCTCTCGGAGTCTGCCAACGAGGACGTCATCGATTCCGGCCGAATCCAGCGGGGTCGGCACCTTCGTATCGTCCCACAGTTGCATTCCTGGGGCGGAGCCGAGCACCGCCACTGCCTCGTCGAGGTCGACCCGCCGATCGAACCACATCGATACGGATATGCCGTGTCCAACCATGACGGGAACACGAACGCACGTCGGTTCGACCGCGATGTCATCACGATCGAGAATCTTGCGCGACTCGTTGACGAGCTTCCACTCTTCATCGGTGTAACCAGCCTCCGTTATCGTGCCGGCCAGAGGCAACACGTTGTACCCGATGGGCCGTGCGTACAGGTCACCGTCTGGCTCCTCCCAGCTCCCGCTGACGAGGCCTTCCCTGTTCGAGCCGAAGTGATCGATCTCCATAGCGAGCAGCGCGATTCCGGTCCGGCCAGAACCCGACACGCTCTGGTACGACGTTGCGAACATGGTTCTGAGTCCTGCGGCGGCGTGGAGAGGACCTGCGGCCATCATGACGACCATCGTCGTGCAGTTCGGGTTGGCGACGATGCCCACGTGGGAGCGAATCGCTTCATCGTTTACCTGGGCAACAACCAGAGGAACCGTTTCGTCCATGCGGAAAGCTGACGAGTTATCGATGACGGTGGCACCCGCGGTCGCGAAATCTGGGGCGTACCGAAGCGAACGCGATCCTCCCGCAGAGAACAAGGCAACGTCAACCCCAGATGGATCCACGGAATCGAGGTCTTCGACCTCGATGCTTCCCCACTTCGTCTCGATGATCCGCCCAACAGACCGAGATGAAGCCATGAGCCGCAGATCGGAGACGGGGAACGAACGTTCCTCGAGGATCGAGAGCATCGTCGTCCCAACGGCGCCGGTTGCGCCCACGATCGCGACACTTGGGCTGGAGAACGTCTTCATCCGGGCGCTTCCTCGTCGAGGCCAAGCCCAGAGTGGAGAGCCCTAACCGCTTCGGACACCCTGTCTCCAGCGACGACGCACGAGATTCGTATCGGTGATGTGGAAATCATCTGGATGTTGATGTCATGGTCGGCGAGGATCCTGAACATCCGAGATGCGATCCCCGACTCTGTCTTCATACCGATGCCCACGACTGTTACCTTGGCGATTTCCTCGTCGACACTCACCCCACCCGCATCGACGGCCTCAGCGACGATTTTCGCCTGCCTCTCAGCCACATCGAGCATCGAAACGGGAACTGTGAAACTGATATCCGTTGAGCCGTCGTGGGACACGTTTTGCACGATCATGTCGACATTCACACCAGCCGCGGCGAGCGGTTCGAACACGGATGCAGCAATGCCCGGCGTATCAGGGACCCGGTATACCGTGAGCTTGGCCTCGGAGTCATCGTGTGCGATTCCGCGTACTACTGCTTGTTCCATTGTTTCCTCCTTGATCCATGTCCCCTCACCGTTGTGGAACGACGAACGAACATGAATCGGGATGCTGAATCGTCTCCCGAACTCGACAGATCTTGGCATGAGAACTCCCGCCCCGGCCGAGGCGAGTTCGAGCATCTCCTCGAACGTCAGCTCGGTGAGTTTCCTGGCTGCCGGTACAACTCTCGGATCGGCTGTGAATACACCATCGACGTCCGTGAAGATTTCACATCTATCAGCGGACAGCGCCGCTGCGAGTGCTACCGCAGTGGCGTCAGAGCCCCCTCTGCCCAGTGTCGTGACATCCTTTGAAGTTGGGTCCACACCCTGGAATCCTGCAACGATCACGACCTTGCCTTCATCGAGCCCTTCGCGAACCCGGGTCGCACGAATCTCGATGATTTCGGCCCGACCGTGTTTTCCCGTGGTGAGGATGCCGGCTTGAGAACCAGTGAAGCTCGTCGCTGCAACTCCGAGATCCTGAATCGCCATTGCTACCAAAGCCATGGTGACGCGCTCGCCTGCTGTGAGAAGCATGTCCATCTCCCTGGGATGGGCTCGATCGGAGACTTCCGCCGCCAAAGCAAGGAGCTCATCGGTTCTACTCCCCATCGCGCTCACGACCGCCACGACACCATTCCCGTCGTTGTGCGAGTCAACGATGCGTCCCGCGACGTTGCGGATCCTGTCTGCATCCGCAACTGACGTTCCGCCGTACTTATGAACCACCAAAGCCATCGCGCGGATTGTAGGTGTAGCCGCAGACCAGCCATACCCTCGCCGCATGCAGATGGACCGAATCGTTGTCGTCCTCGTCGCTGGAGCACTTGTGCTTGCGGCCTGTTCCGGAACCGAGGACGCTGCCACAGAAACCGAACCCACCGCGACCACGGTGACAACCGTGCCACTCGCAGCTGTGCCATCTGACTACGTCGGTTATCTCCACCAGCCCACGGCGTGTGGGGCGGAGCGGCCTCAACCAGCGGTCGACATGAAGTTCGAGACTCCTGGCGACGCAGGAATCACGAGACTCACGCACCTCACGCTGAACACTTCCTGTGGCCCCATCGAGATCGAGCTCGATTACGACACTGCACCCGAAGCAGTCAACTCCTTCGTGTTCCTAGCCGAGTCCGGGTACTTCGATGGCACGGTGAGCCACCGAATCATCCCCGGTTTCATGATGCAGGCAGGCGATCCGACGGCGACAGGTCGTGGTGACCCCGGCTACGTACTGCCGGACGAATTTCCCGTCGAGGGAACCACATACGTGCGTGGTGCCGTCGCGATGGCGAACGCAGGGCCGGGCACAACCGGAAGCCAGTTCTTCATCATGTTCAGCGATGCCGACTGGCTTCCACCGCAGTTCACGATCATTGGTCAGGTGGTATCCGGTCTCGACACATTGGATCGCATTGCCGAGATTCCGCTCGGACGGGGAGCGAATTCTGCGGACCCGAATCCCTCGACACCTCTCGAGTCCCTCTACATCGAATCGGTCTCCGTCCAACGGTAGAGTTGACTCATGGCCAGCGAGAAACGAGAACGACAGCGGGCGAATCGGGATCAGAAACTTGCCGTCGAACACAAGGGAGACGTGCGTAAACAACGCATCGCGATCATTAAGCGATACGCAACCTACACACTCATCTTCGGAGCGGCGATCATCGCCCTCAAGCTGCTCGCCGGCTGACGCCGTGCCCGTCGATCTTCACCTGCACTCGAACAATTCTGACGGAGCGGACACACCAGAACAGGTAATGGAGCTTGCCGCGGATGCGGGTCTCTCACACGTCGCCCTGACAGACCATGACACGCTCGCCGGAGTGGACCGCGCCAAAGTCGCCGCGCAGAGACATGGCATCGGCTTCATATCCGGTATAGAGCTCTCGGTCGATCATGACCACACGAAGATCCACATGCTCGTGTACTTTCTCGATTCTGGTGACGGACCCCTCCAGTCGCATCTTGGTGCGCTGCGCGAAGGACGTGACTCCAGGAACATCGTGATCATCGAGAACCTCAAGAACCTCGGTTACGAGATCACTCTCGAAGATGTGCAACGCCAAGCCGAGGGACCATCCGTCGGTCGACCACACATCGCCGACGCGCTTGTCGAGAAGGGATACCTGACGTCGCGAGATGAAGCGTTCTCCGACCTTCTCCACGATGGTGGTACTGCCTATGTTGGACGACCGCGGTTGACCGCAACGGAATCAATCGACCTCGCAAGGGCGAGCGGAGCTGTGCCGGTCATCGCCCATCCCGTCACGATGGGCCTCACAAGGGAGGGGTATGCCGAGACGTTCCACGAGCTGACCGACCTCGGTCTTGGCGGAATCGAGGCACACCATCCCATGCACGACCTCGACCTGCGCGCACATCTCATGGACCTCGCCTCGACGCTCGGTATTGCAGCAACCGGCGGGTCTGACTATCACGGCGCCGCGAAACGTGCTTACCGAGTCGGGACGGGGCGGGGCGACCTGCACGTGCCCGAGTCCGCAGTCGAACAGCTCATTGACCAGCGAATTCGATAACTCGTCAACCGCTCTGACTTTCGAGCCGATACAGGCTGAGAGGAACCACAATGATCGATCTGTCCGCAAGGGCGCCAATCGCCTATTCAGAGATTCAACGGCCGTACAACACGAGCAGGGCTTTTGGCGCGATGGTGTTCGTCGTACTTGTCGTCGGCTGGGTCGTAGTCAACGGTGGCTTGAACCTTCTCCTGCTCGCCATTCCTGCATGCGTCGTGTTCATCGACGCGTTGTACCGCCGTTCCCATGGAACATCGGCGTTTCCAGGGGAACTCATGGGAACCACGATGATCGCTCTGGCACTTCTACTGCGCGGACCGGCCCCAGGCATCCACGGCCTCTCAATTGCGTGGATAGTCGTCTCGACCGCTCTCGTCCTCCCGCTTCGTCAAGCCATTGCGCTCGTCTTCTACGCTACCTCCGCGTCCGTCGCGACCTTCGTCCTGTTCAACAACACAGATGCCGCTCTGGTCGGTATCGTTGAGGGTTCGGGTGCGGAGATGGCGATCGACGCCACGGCAGCGGTGGTCTATGTCATCGTGATGATCAGCCTCATTCTGAAGGTGGTTCGGGTCGTTTTGGACGGTCAGGACAAACACGCAGAAGCACTCGCGCAGGAGCGTCGCGCGGTCCAACTCAAGAATGAATTCGTGTCCATGGTCAGCCATGAGCTCAGAACACCCCTGACGGGCATTGCGGGGTTCACCGACACACTTGCGGAGTCGTGGAAGGCGCTTCCGCCCGATGAGGTCGACGAATTTCTCGACATCATGCGCGACGAGAATGCGCACCTCTCCAACCTGGTCGAGGACATTCTCGTGATCCCCCGTCTCGAGGCAGGACAGTTGCGCCTCAGTCCGAACGAATTCGATCTCGCAACAGAGGCACATGCCGTTGCTTCGATGATCTTCAAAGACAACGCATACTCTGTGGCCATCCCAGCGAACATAGCCGTTCGAACCGACCGAACGAGGCTCAGACAGATTCTTCGAAACCTGCTCGAGAACGCCAGGAAGTACGGCGGCGACGAGGTGCTGATCTCCGGTGAGCTCTACACACCAGGCATGTACAAGGTCGAAATATCGGACAACGGGGCGGGCATCGACGAGGACGACCGCGAACGCATATTCAAGCATTTTGAACAGCTCTCAACAGGAAGTGCTCGCCTCCAACAGGGGGTCGGACTCGGTCTCCCGATCGCAAAGATGCTGTCGCGTGCGATGGGCGGCGACCTCTGGTACGAAGAGAGATTCCCCGTGGGCGCCCGATTCTGCTTCTCCGTGACACTCGCAGGAGTAGTAGACAACCAGGATTCCCCTGACGCAGAGCACGCCCACGCATGACCGGTAGTCTGGCCTCAGATGCTCGTCTACAACATCCACCATGTCGCAATCGCAGTCGAGGATCTCGACAAGGCCATTGCAGGGTTCGAATCCCGATTCAAGGTCACGCCGATATCGCGCGAGATCGTTGAGGAACAAGGTGTATCGGAAGCGATGATCGCCATCGGCGGATCGTACATCCAGCTGCTCGAACCACTCTCGCCCGAGACACCTGTTGGCCTGTTCTTGAGTCGGAACGGTGAAGGTATGCACCACATCGCCTTCGCCGTCAAGAACATCGAGGATGCATTGACACATCTCAAGAACACCGGAGCACAACTGATAGACGAAACGCCACGCATCGGCGGTGGCGGAAACAGGATCGCGTTCGTGCACCCCGCCGAACTCACGGGTACGCTCGTAGAACTCGTGGAGGTCGACCATGGCTGAGAACATCGAGATCACGGGCGGAGCGGGACCTGAAGAAACGGCGGCCATTGCGGCTGTTGTCGCTTCGATCGAGAATGAGGAGAGGCTTGCAGCCGGGGTACGACCCAGACCAATCCATCAAAGCCAATGGATCCGATCTGGTCGAAGAGCAAAGCACCTTGCCCCCACAAGTCCAGCGACCCGGACCAACACAGCCAACCCTTCTCGACGCGAGGTCTGACGACTGGCAACTGACAGCTGCCGATTAGCATCGGAGCATCGAAAACAGCTGAGGATGTTATGGACCCTGTGATCTGTTCGATCGCACGCACACCAATCGGTCGCTTCAACGACGTCTTTGCACCGCTTACCGCAATGGACCTCGGTGGCGTCGCGATCACCGGTGCCCTCGAGAGGGCCGGGTTGGCAGCAGACCGGGTTGACGAAGTGCTCTTCGGACACGTGATTCAAGCCGGTCAAGGACAGATAACGGCGCGCCAGGCCGCTGTAAAGGCGGGCATACCGATGTCTGTGCCGGCGACAACGATCAACAAGGTATGCCTTTCGGGACTCACGGCCATTCAGGAGGCTGCGAACCACGTCAGACTCGGTGAGTCGAAGTTCGTCGTGGCCGGCGGTATGGAATCCATGACGAACGCCCCCTACCTTCTGCCCGGCGCTCGCAGCGGCCTCAGAATGGGAGACAAGACGATCATCGACTCACTGACCCATGATGGCCTGTTCTGTGCGTTCGACTCATGCATGATGGGCGAATCGTCTGATCTTCGCAACGAACAGCTCGGGATCGACCGCGATACCCAGGATGTGTGGTCGGCTGAGTCGCACGCCCGCGCCCTGCGAGCAACAGAATCGGGTGTGTTCGCCGATGAGATCGTGCCGGTCGAGGTGCCTCAGCGAAAGGGCGACCCCCTGATCGTTTCACGAGATGGCGGAATCAGGCCGGAGACTACGGTCGAGTCGCTCGGAGAGCTGCGGCCGGCCTTTGCGAGCAGCGGCACGATCACCGCGGGAAATGCGAGTCAGATATCGGACGGTGCGGCTGCGGTCATCGTCGCCGACCGAGCTGCTGCTGAGGCTGTGGGCATTCCCGTTTTGGCCGAAATCGTCTCATATGGTCAGATCGCCGGTCCAGACGCAACGCTCCACGAGCGACCAGCACAGGCGCTCAGCTCGGCTCTCAAGCGAGCCGAGCTCGAGATCGGCGATATCGATCTGTTCGAGATCAATGAAGCGTTTGCCTCTGTGGCAATGTGGTCTGCTCGCATGCTCGAAATCGATCACCGCAAGGTCAACATCCATGGTGGAGCTGTTGCGCTGGGTCACCCGCTTGGTGCAACCGGTGCACGCATCGTTGTAACGCTTATCAATGCCTTGAAACACACCGGCGGAAAACTTGGTGGGGCCGCATTGTGCGGCGGAGGAGGCCAAGGAGACGCCCTGATCGTGAGGATGACCTGAAATGCCAGTAGCGAGTTATCTCCCGGACCGGAACCTCGCCCTCGAGTTGGTGCGCGTAACAGAGGCCGCAGCGATCTCAGCTGCGCGGGAGCAGGGGCGCGGCGACAAGGAAGCAGTAGATCAAGCGGCAGTCGATGCGATGCGACAGGTGCTTTCCCGCACAGATCTCGACGGCGTAGTGGTCATCGGCGAAGGCGAAAAGGACGAGGCTCCGATGCTCTACAACGGAGAAGTTGTGGGGAATGGCCAGCCCCCCATGGTCGATGTAGCAGTCGATCCGGTCGACGGAACCCGCCTCACGGCCGAGGGTCGGGGCGGCGCACTGGCGGTAATCGCTCTCGCTGAAAGGGGATCGATGTACGCACCGGGAAGCCTTGTCTATATGGACAAGCTCGCCGTGGGCGAAGAGGCCGCAGGCACCGTGGATATCGAGGCTCCCGTGGAATACAACCTCAGACAGGTTGCCAAAGCCAACGAGAAGGAAGTCAGCGAGGTCACTGCTGTGATCCTTGAGCGCCCACGGAATGCCGACTACATAAGGCAGGTTCGAGAGGCAGGTGCACGTATCTCGCTCATCGGTGATGGTGACATCCAGGGTGCAATCACTACGGGCATCCTCGGAAACGGCATCGACATCATGTTCGGGATAGGTGGTTCGCCTGAGGCTGTGACCTCTGCATGTGCCATGGCTGCCCTGCGAGGGGAGATCCAGTGCAAGTTGTGGCCACGTGATGACTCCGAGCGCGAGTACGCCGGGGAGAACGGACTTGATCTCGACCAGGTGCTCACAACGAGAGACCTCGTGAACTCAGACAACACTTTTTTTGCGGCGACGGGAGTCACCACCGGGGCGTTATTGAGAGGGGTACGTTTCGGTGGTATCCACACATCGACCCACTCAGTGATCATGCGCTCCGAATCAGGGACGGTGCGATTCGTCGAGGCCGATCACAGAGTCGAGTGGGTGCAAGGCGAGATCAAGGCATGAAGAAGCTCACTGTCCGTTGAGCTTCCGAGTTGATGACTCCGACCCACGACCGGCGAGCGCGATGAGCTTGTCATCGTAGAGGGAGGCGATCTCATCCCAACCAAACTTCCTTGCAGCCTTCGACACCGCGGGATCTGGCTGGCGGTCGAGTGTATCGATGATCAGCTCGACGGCCTCTTCGGGTGATCCGTACAGCGAAATCTCCGGGTTAGCTCCGAAGTCGGCAATTCGCTCGGGATAGACAAGTCGGTCCGGGAACACCGGATGTGCGCCGGCAGCCACGGCTTCGGTGACACCAATACCAAAAAACTCTTGGTGCGCTGTGGACAGCACCACCGAGGCCCCGTTGAGCAGCTCCACGTAACGGTCACGCTTCGCCCATCCCGATTGCACAAGACGCTCACCGAGCATGTCGGTGATCTCTGCGTATACAGCGGGAACCGATACGAACACCTCGCCGCACATCGCCATTCGAAATACGGAGCCGGAAGCCACGAGGCCAGAGACGATTGACTTGAGCTCATCAGGTCCCTTGTCATGCTCCCATCGTTGATTCCAGACAAGCAACGGTACCCCACCGTCCCGACAGGACGATCCGCCGAACTCATTCGCGTCGATTCCGACGGGTAACACAATCGACCGGTCGATGACTCCGTCGATCTTGTGGATGTGCTTGTACTCGGGGAAGGCGTTGAGGAAACGCCGAGCCTCATCCCTGAAGATCGAGCGGTGGAACTCGGAGTTGAAGATCACGAGGTCTGCGGTCGCGGCGCTCGACCAGTTCTTCATCTGATACGTCAAGTCCGGCTGGTCAGCGGGCGAGAGCGGGTATGTGAACTGACTCTCGTGGAAGTAGACCGCAATGGGAATTCCTGGAGCGACATGCCGAATCGCTCCGGCGAACGCTGCAACGTTCATCATCGAGGAAGCCAGAATTACGTCAGGAGAGCCGTGCATGACGATGTCGTCAGCCAACTCATCAGCGAGCGTGAGGAATGCCCCGTGCATCCGCCACTTCCAGAACCGGGCGGGGTGGGTGATCAGTGCCACCTCGTGCTCCGATGCTGCGGCGTAACCATCGGCCCATGCTTTGTGCGAACCCCCGTAGTAGGGCTCGATGAGCGCGATCCTCATCAGAGTTCCTGGCGGCCCGCCAGCGCTCTTCCAAGCGTCACTTCATCGGCATAGTCCAGGTCGCCGCCAACGGGGAGCCCACTCGCAAGTCTCGAAACCTTCACCCCGAGCGGCTTGAGGAGTTGGGCAAGGTACATCGCCGTCGTATCCCCTTCAACCGTGGGATTCGTTGCTGCGATGACCTCTGTGACACCTTCTGGTTCGATGCGAGCAACGAGTTCACGCATCCTGAGCTGATCTGGTCCAACACCGGCGATCGGTGACATCGCCCCACCGAGCACGTGATATCGACCTTTGAACAGCTGGGTACGCTCTAGGACGGGGATGTCCTGGGCACGCTCAACAACACAGATCGATGAGGTGTCACGCCGTAGATCAGCACAGATCGTGCACTCTTGTTCACCGGTCACGTTGAAACAACGATCGCACAGCCGAACGGACGAACGCATCTCAGAAATCGCATCGGCGAGCCGAACAGCATCAGCCTCTTCGGCGTTCAGGATGTGGAATGCGAGACGCTGCGCGCTCTTCTGTCCGACTCCCGGGAGTCTGGAGAGTTCGTCGATCAGGCGTTGGACTGGCGGCTCGAACATCAGCCGAGCATACCGCCAAGGTCCATTCCTCCCGCAAGACCACCCATGGACTTCTCGGCATCGGCGCTCATTTTGGACATTGCCTGGTTCACCGCGGCTACAACAAGGTCGCCCGCCATCTCGGGATCATCCGGGTCAAGAACGGAGACATCGAAGTCAACGGAGAGAAGTTCACCGGTACCTTTGACAACGGCTCTGACGACGCCGCCCCCAGCAGTTCCCTCAAAGGTCTTTTGCGCAAGAGCCTCCTGGGCGGCCGCCATCTGCTGCTGCATCTGCTGGGCCTGCTGCATGATCTGTTGCATATCTTTGGGAATTCTGGACATGGAGAGAAGAATACAGAGGACAGTGGAAACAACACAGATTGTCTGTCGCGCTCGCGAAATACGGACGCCGGATCATGAGGTCCCCCCTCGATTCTCGCTTCTTGCTTCCGACTGAAAAACTGACAACTGTGAACTGTCTACTGTTCGCCCCGATGCAGTACCAAGCTCTCTACAACAAGTATCGGCCCCAACGGTTTGACGAGGTCGTTGGTCAAGACCACGTCACCGAGACCCTCGCCCGTGAAGTTGTCGAGGACAAGGTCGCCCATGCATACCTCTTCACCGGGCCACGGGGGACAGGAAAGACCACATCCGCTCGACTGCTTGCAAAATCTCTCAACTGCCCGAACAGAGCGGAAAACGGCGAGCCATGCAACGAATGCCACTCCTGTGAGGGAATAACGAATGGCTCATCGATCGACGTCATCGAACTCGATGCCGCATCGCACAACAAGGTCGAGGACATCCGCGAGATCAGGGTCAATGTCGGCACCGTTGCAGCGGCGGCCGGCGCGCATCGCGTATACATCCTCGACGAGGCCCACATGCTGTCCAGGGCCGCAGGCAATGCACTCCTCAAGACACTTGAAGAACCTCCTGAGCACGTCGTGTTCGTACTCGCCACAACCGAGCCATACAAACTCCTCGACACGATCCGTTCTCGCACACAACGATTCGATTTTCATCCGGTGGCCTCTGAGACCCTCATTGACCACCTCTCAACGATTGCCGACCGCGAAGGATTCACGTACGACCACGAAGCACTCGGTGCGATCACCGGTCACGCCGAAGGTTCCGTACGCGATGCCTTGAGCTTGCTCGAACAGGTTGCAGCTCTAGGCGGCGGCGAAGTCACGAGAGCTGGGGTCTCACGGGCACTCGGAACTGCAGCCAGCGACAGCTACGGCAGGTTGCTTGACCTCGTAGCTGCCGGAAATGCTGCGGGAGGAATCACTCTCGTTGCCGAGCTTGCCTCCCAGGGAGCCGATCTGCGGAGATTCGTTGCCGACGCGATCGCGTATCTTCGGGGTGTGTTTCTTGCGCAGTATGCAGAAAACATCGATGACGTCGTCGACGCCCCAAACGAGACCATCGAAGACTGGCACAAGCGTGCAACAGCGATCTCGAGCAGTGAAGTTCTCAGGGCGATCGACGAGCTGTCAACCGCGTTACTTCATCTACGCGATGGTCGCGAGGAGCGTTTGGTCGTTGAACTCGCCGTACTCAGGCTCACACGGCCGGAAACGGTTCCCGACCTAGAGGGCATGACCGTAAGGCTGGGGCGCGTCGAGAGACAGATTCGGGAGCTGGAGCGGGGAGCCTCAAACAGAACACGGAACACGGAACACGGAACACCGCCCACGGTGGTTTCAGATGATCTCGAACCTGATCGACCTTTCGAGAGCACGGTGGACGAAAGGACCGAGCTCGAGCCCAAATCCGCCGGCGAGGAAGCAGCCGCGGATCCAGCATTCGACGGCCCGATTCTGACACCGGTCGGCGATCCGGACGATTCGTTGAAATTCCAGGACTTCGAACGCGCCTGGCCCGCAATCGTGGCTCAGATTCGTCAGGATGTCGGACCGCGAAGACACGCACTGCTCAAGGAGGCTTCGCCGGCTGCCGTGGACGGTGGGACCGTGATCTTCGAGGTCGCCTCCCACATGCACTTCCACCTCGAGCAGTTGAAGGCCGACACGGTGATCACAGAGGCGGTCACCAACGCAGCGAAGGACCAACTCGGCCGGTCCGTGTCTATTGCCTTCCGATCGGCAGAAGTGACAACCGGGCCAACGGCGGACACCGATGAGTCGGCACCGAACAAGGAACACCTCGTCGAAGCCACGGATGACAGCTCAACGGATGCGGTCAGCAATGTGCTCGACGTCCTCGGCGGCGAGATCGTAGACAATTAGTGCGGCTTGGGATCGATCTCGACGGCGTAGTCGCCAACTTCAACGCAGGCTGGATGTGTCGATACAACGAGCAGTTCGGAACCAGCCTGGTCCCCGAAATGGTGCAGATGTGGGGTGCCATCGTCGCCCTTACGCATTTCGATTCGAATGCTGAATTCTGGGAGTGGGCAAGCAACGTCAATGGCCCCGGCCTGTTTCGGGGTCTGCCCGTATTTCCGGACGCACGTGAAAGCCTCGAGCGGTTGAGCAATGGTCACACGATCGTGATCATCACAACCAAACCACCGTGGGCGACCTCTCAGACCTTCGGATGGATCGCCGACAACGAACTACCGACGCGCGAAGTCCACATCACCTGCCAAAAGTGGAAAGTCGACTGTGATGTATACCTCGACGATGGCCCTCACAATCTCAAGTCCCTCGCAGTCGAACGGCCGGACAAAGTCGTGTGCCGGTTCGTCCGCCCCTGGAATGATCCCGTGCCGGGTACCACAGACATAGACTCATGGGAAGCTTTCGAAATGTCCGCAAACGAACGGTTCCATTGAGTCGCCGCTCCAATCTTTGGCTAGGGTTCTGATTGCACAGGGGCCGGCGCCGGCCCGAAACAAAGGGAGACCAACCAATGAGGAAACGAAGTCTCATCATTCTGATGATTGCGTTTGCGATGATTGCTGCCGCATGTTCATCGAGTGATACCGTCGACACGACAGCCACGACCGCAGCAGTAGCAGCTGATCCGAAGGCCGATTGGCCGGAGGAAATCCTCTTCGGATTCATACCTTCCGAGAAGCAGGAAAAGCTCGCCGACACGGTGCAGCCCTACATGGACTATCTCACCGAGGAACTCGGCATTACGTTCACCGGCATCATCACCGCCGACTACAACGGCCTCGTCGTCGCCATGGGTGCCGGTAACGCCGACCTCGGCGCATTCGGCCCGTTCGGCTACGTCCAGGCGAAGGAACAATATCCCGATATCGAGGTCCTGATTCAGGCGATCCGATTCGGTTCGGACCTGTACCACGGCCAATGGTTCACGAACGACCCCTCTATCTGTGAGGATGAACCGGTTGTTGGCGCATTCGACTGGGTCGACGGCGTTCCGACGATCGTGAATCCCACCGAAGTTCCGGCACTCCAGGTCGGCTGGAAGTACAACGACGGAGTTCTAGGACCTGAGGTTCTCGACGATGGCAGTGTTGTCACCCAAGGTCTCGTCTGCAATGCATCACTCGACGTGGTGAAGGGCAAGAATATCGCGTTCACGAGTGCGACGTCCACATCCGGCGGTGTGTTCCCGCAGCTCCAGCTCTTCAACCTCGGCATCGACATCGAGAAGGACGTCGAATACTCGTACCTGGTTTCGCATGACGCCACCGTGTCGGCCGTCTACAACGGCGACTTTGACATCGGCCTTTCGTACGACGATGCCCGTCGCACGATGCGCAAGGACAAGACGGACGTTGGCGAGAAGGTCATCGTGTTCAACATCACGGAGGACATCCCCAACGACGTTGTAACGGTACGCGGTGGGTTGCCGGACAATCTTAAGCTTGCGATCTTCGAAGCGACGAAGGCGTATCTCGGGACCGAAGAGGGTGAAGCCGTCTTCGACGAGATCTACGGATGGACAGACATCCGCCTCGCACGCGACGAGGACTTCGCGGTCGTCCGCGAAGCAGCCGAGAAGCTCGGCGTATCCGAGTAGCACGGAAGTGGCACTCTGGGGGTTGGCCATCCGGCCAGCCCCCCGGCCATTCCCCCACCTATGGGCCTCATCGAATTCACCAACACGTCTGTCACCTACCCGGGCGGGTTGGTTGCTCTCAAGGATGTGACGCTGAGCATCGAAGAGGGCGAGTTCGTCGTCGTCGTCGGTCTCTCCGGAGCTGGGAAATCGACCATGCTGCGGGCAATCAACGGTCTCGTCCCTGTCTCAGGGTCGGTGCTCGTCGATGGGCGCGAGGTCGTCGGTGCGTCCCAATCCGAACTGAGGGCCATCCGATCCGACGTGGGCATGATCTTCCAGACCTTCAATCTGGTGAACCGCTCTCGTGTCGTCAACAACGCTCTCATGGGAAGGCTCTCGATGATCCCCCGCTGGCGCAGCCTTCTCGGCCTCTGGCCCGACCAGGACAAGGAGATCGCACTCCAATCCCTCGAACGCGTCGGTATCGTTGAAAAGGCCTATGTCCGCGCCTCCGACCTCTCCGGAGGTCAGCAACAGCGCGTTGGAATCGCCCGCGCCCTCGCTCAGGATCCCAAGATCATCCTTGCCGACGAGCCGGTTGCTTCGCTTGACCCGGTCACGTCCCATATGGTGATGCGCGATCTCCAGCGCATCAACCGCGAGTTGGGCATCACCACGCTCATCAACCTCCACTTCCTCGATCTCGCCCGTCAATACGGGAGGCGCCTCATCGGCCTGAACGACGGCCTGGTCGTCTTCGACGGCGACATCGCCGCGGTCGACGACGAGGTCTTCCGCGGCATCTACGGCCGCGCCGTCACGCCCGACGATCTGCTCAACGAAACGTGACCCTCTTCGCCCCAGAGACCCAGGTGCGGCCCGTCGAACCACCGCGTGCCGTCACATACCTCTTGCCTCTCGGCACCGGCATCGTCGCGACAGGGATCGCTGGTCTGGCCGGGCCGGTCGGACCCCTCTGGGGTATCCTCGTCGGACTCGTCACCTTCGGCGTGTTCGCGTGGACCGGTGTTACAAGACACCGGATCGACGCCATCGTGCTCGTTGTCGCCGGCATCCTCGGACTCTCCTTCTTCGATTGGGTGCTCGCGGGACGCACCGGACCTATCGACTTCAAACTCGCGCTCGTTGCGGCCATCGGCTGGCTCATCTATGGCGCGGCCACCGGGTTCGTCATCTATCAAAGGCGCCCCGGCTATCGGCCAAGCATCATCGGTCTCCAAGCACTCGCGTGGGGCGGCGGAGCGACGCTCGCTCTCTTCACCGCCACAACGATGGGCGTCCTCGCCCCGCTGAACGCCCGACAGATCAGCGACGGCGAGATCCAGGCACTCACGATTGGACTCTTCGTGGTCACCGGCCTGGCCGCTTCGGGCGTCGGCCTCGGCGCAAACCTGTCGTTCGCGACGCGACTCCCCTCCCTGTTCGCCGGGGGCCTCTTTCTCGTCGTCACCGTGATGGCCTATAACGAGATCCGGTTCTCCACCTCGGCCATCGCCACGCAATTGGCCCGCATCGGTGAGATCACCGACGACTTCTGGCCACCGGTCTGGAAGTGGCGAAAGAGCCTCGGCCAACCTGAGACCTTCAACATCGTAGAGCCCTTTATCGAGACGCTCCAGATCGCAGTCGTCGGAGCCATCACAGGGAACCTCCTCGCGCTCCCGCTTGCGTTCTATGCGTCCCGAATGACAGCACCTTCAAACCTTGCCTACCGGATCGCCAAAGTATTCCTCAACGTGGTTCGCACGATCCCGGATCTGGTCTGGGCGGTCTTCTTCGCGACCGCTGTCGGGTTCGGCAACCCCTTTGCCGGAGCACTCGCGATGATCATGTTCTCGCTTGCCATCATGGCCAAGCTGCTGTCAGAGACGGTCGATGCAATCGACATCGGTCCGCTCGAAGCAGGGCGGGCCTCAGGTGCATCACACTCTCAAGTCATCCAATATGCGGCGTTCCCCCAGGTCCGGCCCAACTACGTGGCCTACGCGCTCTACATCTTCGAGCTGAATATTCGCGCGTCCGTCGTGATCGGCTTCGTCGGTGCCGGCGGCATCGGCCGTCTCCTCAACGAACGCCGCAACTTCTTTCAGTGGGACCAAGTCATGGCGATCGTCCTCGTCATCTTCGTCTCCGTGCTGCTGATCGAATGGCTCTCGATCTGGGCGAGGAGGAGAATGGCATGACGGCGCCGGACCTCACCCCTGACCAGAAGATGGAGCAGTTCCGCCCGAAGGAGCCCATCGGACCGCGCATCATCCGCTGGGTCGTCGGCATCGCAATCGTCGTACCTTTCATCTGGGCGGTGGTCGGCCTCGAGATCTCACCGGAGCGCATCTGGCGGGCCCCCGCCGAGATCTGGATCCTCCTCAGCGGGATGTTCCCGCCCGACTTCGAGGACAGCGGCCGGATCGTATCCAAGCTCCTGGAGTCGGTCTACATCGCGTGGATCGGGACGGCAATGGGTGCCATCTTCTCGTTCCCGCTCAGCTTCATGGCGGCAACCAACGTCGCGCCTCGCTGGATAACCGTCCCGACAAGAGGCATCCTGAGCGCGATCCGTGCCTTCCCAGAGCTGATCCTTGCGGTCATCCTGATCGTTCCCTTCGGACTTGGAGCGTTCACCGGAGCCCTGGCGATCGGTCTCCATTCGATCGGTACACTCGGAAAACTGTCCTCGGAAGTCATCGAGGGCGTCGATGATGGACCGATCGAAGCAATCGGCTCCGCCGGTGGAACCCTGCCGCTGCAGATGCGGTACGGGATCATCCCCCAGGCGATGCCCACGATCGTCGCATACTGGCTGTACCGGTTCGAGATCAATATCCGCGCTTCCGCCGTGCTCGGTCTCGTCGGTGCCGGCGGCATCGGCGCCGAGATCGTCGCCCGACTGTCGTTCCGTGCAGACTGGCCGAAGGCCGGTGCAGCCTTGATCGCAACCATCGCGGTCGTTCTCCTCGTCGATGCAGTGTCGTCCTCGATACGACGGAGGATCATCACCGGACAGCCATCGACCAGCATGCTATCGAAGGGCATGGTTGCCATCACGGGCGCCGGACGGCCCCCGAGCACCGAACTCGAGGCCTGATGACCGCCTTCCGTCTCAGAACGCGCGAGGCGGCCGAGGTGATCGAGCGTGAGATTCTCGCGCCAGCTGCGACACGATCGAGCGACACTCGTGGTCGGGCTGTTCCTGAGAAGCCAGATCCATGGCGTACAGTCTTCGAGCGTGACCGAGACCGCATCCTCCATTCAAAGGCGTTTCGGCGTCTGAAACACAAGACTCAGGTATTCATGAACCCTGAGGGCGACCACTTCGTGACCAGGATGACGCACACGCTCCAGGTCGCCCAGATCGGTGGCTCGATCGCCAGAGCATTGTCTCTGAACGTGGCACTTGCAGAGGCCGTATGCCTCGGCCACGACGTTGGGCACTCTCCGTTCGGCCACACCGGCGAGGACGCCTTGTCCGAGTTCGTCGATGGCGAGTGGAGGCACTCTGATCAGTCGGTGCGGATTTTCGAGATACTCGAACCACTGAATCTCACTCGGGAGGTTCTCGACGGCATCAAGACTCATCCATGGAAGATCGACCAGAGGGCAACCACTCACGAAGGGAACATCGTTCGATTCTCCGATCGGATCGCTTATCTCGCACACGACGCGCTCGACGCATTGCGAGCGGGCATCCTTGATCCGACGGAGTTCCCCGACGACGCAATTCGAGCGTTCGGTGAACCAGGACCAGAGTGGATCGGGACGATGGTGGAGTCCGTCATCAACGAGTCCTATCGACAGAACGAGATCGCCATGGAGCCAACCATGCTCGAAGCGATGCACACGTTGCGCGATTTCATGTTCGCCGCCGTGTACTTGCGGCGTTCAGCCGAGACCCAACGACGGCGTGCTCAACAGATCGTGCGCGACCTGGTGACGTACTACCTGGAGCACCCTGACGCGGTACCCGAGAGCTACCGCCACGACGAAGCCGATGACCTCACCCAGGTGATCGACTACGTCGCGGGCATGACGGATCGATACGCTATCCGAACCCATGACGACCTGTTCCGACCAAGGCTGTTCTAAAACCGCCCTCCCTCTTCTGTTCTTGCGTAACTGACGTCCTCCCAGAGGACGTCAGTTACGCAAGAACAGAAGCGTCAGGGGGACCAGAGGGGTTCGTTCACAGTCCACTTGGGGGTATGCCCCCATTGTTCTTCGTACACTACGTCGTGGACGGGTGCTCGCTCTGCCAGACCCCAGCGGCCCAACGGGTAACCACAAGGAATAGCGGCGGCATTCTGCCATCCCTTGTCGAGAGGGACACCGAGCAGTGCAGCAACCTCGGCATGCTTGAAGATTCCCAAGACGGTGGTAAGGGTGGTGCCAACACCGTGGCCCCGTGCCGCAAGCATCAAACTCCAGACTGCCGGGTAGATCGACGCTCCAGACGGATCGTTCCTGTGATACGGCAGAACTACCAGCGGAACCTGGTCGAAGTTGTCTGCCAGCCACTGGGCAGAGGACAACACTCGCTTGGTCGTTTCGTCTCCGGCTGCCTCAGCGGCCTCCTTCTTACCTTTGTAGAACGTAGCGGTGAGCTCTGCCCACGCCTCGGAATAGAGTTGGCCGAGCTCCCCGATGCTTGATCTATCAGCAACGGTGAGCCAGCGCCAGTTCTGTGAGTTTCCTCCCGAAGGTGAACGGATGGCGGCGTCGAGCATCGACTGCACGACATCGGCGGGAATCGAGCCTGGTTTCATACGTCGCATGGCGCGTGTTGTGTACAAGGCTTCGTCGAGATCCATGCGCCGAATCTAGCCGAGGATGGCTGCCACCACACCGAAGAGCACGAGATTGATCGTAGTCCACCCGACACAGAGGACCCCGTACGTGCGCAACCACTGCAGCCAGTCGGCGCTTCTCCCCGAGATGATCCTCCCAGCGAAGTACCAGATGGGCAGACTCGTCACGATACCGAATACGAACACGGTGAACCGGGTGACATCGATGAACGAAAATGACAGCGTCCAGGCTGTCGGCGCAGCGATCAGAAACAGCACCGCTCCGGCGAGGCTCGCCGCGAAATCGCCCATGTCTCCTCCGGATCGGAATCCGACCGACAATGCAGCAACGACGAGTACGAAAGGGTACATAAGGGCAAGAACCCCACCGAGCAGGGGCGAAACGGTGGAGCGGCGGGGAGCGAATGACACATCTCGATTCACAGCACACCAGCGTACATCGAACAGTCAACCCGGTGCCTGTAAAGTCGCCTTTCGGAGGTCACATGACGGAATCATTTGAGAACGGCGCTATCAAGATCATCGAGATCATGGGTATATCCACCAGCGGTTTCGAAGATGCACTTGACCAAGCGGTCGCAAAAGCCGCGGAGAGCATCAATGGCATCATCTCCCTCGAAGTCACGGGGCAGACCGCAACGGTCAGGGACGGAAGGATCGCACGCTACGAAATCGCAGCCAAGCTGTCCTTCGTGGTGCGTTAGGGCTCGATCGAATCAAGATCGGAGACAAGGGCTGCTCGAGCATCGGTTGCATCTATCGCCTCGAGCAAGTCTCGAGCAGCAGCAAGATGCAGGTGTGCTGTTTCTGAATCACCGAGCGTTGCCGCAGCCCTGGCAACTGCTTCATGCCCATACCCTTCGTAGATAGCACCAGCGTCGGCTATCCGGGCGATATCGAGGGACGCAGTCCCATACCTCAACGCTTCATTCGGTCTACCGGCAATCGAGTAAACCCGCGATAGCTGCCAAGCACCGATCGTCTGGCTCTTCGGGGACCGATCATCCCTGTAGCGCCAGTGCATCCTTGATGCATGGGCAAGATCGATCATCCTCTCGGTGTCCTCTTCGCTGCGGATATCCTGATCCATCAGATCGCACGTGCGGTTGAAACAATCGGCCGCGAAATGTCGATGAGCCGCATCTTCTCCAACGATGTCCACCATGAGTCTCCCCTCGAAGCGTTGATGGTAGCGGGTCCTCTCGGCGCTACCTCGGCGGCACCACTACGCTCAGGGAACCGCATGCGAAATCTTCGATTCTCCCGCGTCCTACTCCCACTGTTGCTATTCGCGCTGCTCGTAGTGACAGCGCTTCCCGCGTTCGCACAGTCGAAGGGCGCCGTCGGAAAGGCGAAGGAAGCCGAAGACCGTGCTTTTGAAGCACTCCGAGAGGCCGATGCGGAACTCGATGCCGGCCTTGAAGACCTGGAACGCATCGAGGGGAAGATCTACACCTTGAACTGGCGCATCGACAAGCTCGGTTCCGCAATCACCGAGTATGGCGATAACGTCACTGACCTGAAGGACCAGGCGAGAGACCTTGTTGTCGAGGCATATACCTCGGGTGGCCGAAGTCTCGTCCTGTCAGCGTTCAGGGCCGAGACTATCCAGGACTTGATCACATCCCGAGCGCTGTTTAACGCAGCTACGACCCGTGAGATCAACCAACTCGATCAACTCGCAGCCGTCAGCAGACAGATGGATCGACTATCAGATGAGCTGACAGTCAAGGAGTCTGAAGTCCAACAACTCCGCTACGAACAGCAGGTCGTCATCGAACACCTTGCGGAAGTGCAGGCCAGAGCATCCAAGATCCACTCCGAGGCTGAGGCGAAGTACGCCAAGGCATATCGCGCATACAAAGCTGAACAGGCCCGAAGGGCCGCAGCGGCAGCTGCTCGCGCCTCGGGCGGAGCAGCCGGGATCCCGAACCAGACAAAGGGCGTCGTGTGCCCGGTCGCCGGCTCGAACTATTTCATAGACACGTGGGGGTACCCACGATCAGGCGGCCGCACCCACAAAGGCACAGATCTGATGGCCGCGCTCAACACCCCACTCGTTGCCATGAAGTCTGGGTCTGTTCGCCTCAACAGCCACAGCCTTGGTGGACGCCAGGTATACGTGTATGGCGATGACGGTATCACCTACTACTACGCGCACCTCAACAAATGGCCCGGTGGTCTCAGGTCCGGGCAACGTGTGAACAAGGGCCAAGTCATCGGGTATGTGGGCAGCACCGGAAACGCTACGACCAACGTCCTCCATCTCGGCATTATCGCCGGCGGGATCTATGTAAATCCCTATCCGACCGTCCGAAAAGCCTGCTGATCGAACGACGGACGACAGGTCCAAGATCCACCACACTGACGGCAGGACCGCGAGCCGGAGAACACGCTCGAAGCTGTCGGCGGTCGCCTGAAAGGAAGCGGAGCGACCGATTCGTCGTCAGCCGGACAGTCGTTTCACCTCTCGCCCAGCCAATCGACAAGGATCTTGTTGAACTCATCTGGTTTTTCGACGGGCAGCAGGTGTCTTGCTCCCTTCACAACGACCATGCGTGCATCCTGTGCTTGATCAACGATCTGCTGTTTCGACTCAACGGACGAATAGTCGAGCTCGGAGGCGACCACCAGAACAGGCGACGTGATCCGATCGAGCCTGTCATGCACGCTCCAGCCAACAATCGCCTTCATTGAAGCGAGGTAGGCGGCCTTGTCATTGGCGGCAAGGGACTCGATGACTCGATTACGCAGCTCAGCGTGCTCATCACCCGGCAGCGTCCGATCGGCAACCAAACGAGCGACCTTCTCGATTCCGACCGTTCTGACCAGAGCCAAACGCTGCCATACCAGCGCCCTGTCCTTCAACGTCTTTGGAATGAAATCAGCTCCGGAGTTGACCACGACGGCACTCCTGACGAGATCGGGCCGTGTTGCAGCGAGTTCGAGCGCCGTCATCGCCCCGAGCGACAACCCCACCACATGACAAGGACCGATGTCAAGGTCCTCGATGAGTGCCGCCACGTCATCGGCAAACATCGTGATTGAATATGGACCGGGTGGTTTACTCGACGAGCCATGACCACGAAGGTCGACGGCGATCACGCGGTAGCTGGCTGTGAGAACCGGCAGCTGGTACTCCCAGTCGCCACTTGACGAACCAAGCCCATGGATGAGCAGAACGGCGTCACGTTCAGGCTCACCCGCATCGGTGTAGTGGAGATCGATCCCGTTGACTGTGCGCCGTGGCATCAGGCGATCGTAGTCGACGAAGGAGGCCGGCCGACAACGGACAGGGAAGAGATCCACACCAACGGCAGGATTGCGAACCGGAGAACACACTCGAACCCGTCGTTGGTCCTCTGGAAGGGAGTAGAGCGACCGATCGTTGTCGCTGAGGGAGTCAGGTGCTGAACAGTCGGAAGTGGACGACGTCAGTCGTCGACAACCTCAACATCCAACGCCTCAGAGACCACATGATCGATATTGCCGTCTCCGGTCGAATCGATGCCATAGAGTCGGACACCGTCCACCTGGACATCCTCGAGCTCACCGTCATCGTCAGGGGCGATACCCGAGGCAGTGATGATGTCTGTGCGAGTCACGTCCGGGAATCCGTCTCCGCTGATGTCATGGGCAACCGTTCGGACCTCCGTTATCTCAACTGAATCCGCCTCGCCGTCACCGTCAAGATCCATCACCGTCTCGGTCGTCTCGACTGTGGTGAAGACATCGGGAACACCATCACCGTCCGCGTCGATCGTGGTCTCCTCGATGCGTGTCGTCTCCACGATGTCTGCCACACCATCGCCATCGATATCGATCTCGCGTACCTGGGTATGGGTGGTGTGCAGCCCGTCCGGCGTGCCGTCACCGTCGACGTCTATCACATGAGTTTCCGTCTCTGTCCGGACGATGCTGTCATCCGTTGGCCGCGGGGCCGAATCCGCGTCATTGTCTGGTTCCGTTGTGTCGTCAGCGAAGGTCATCAGCGCTCCCTTGTCGAAGACAAGCGTAGCCTCCTGTGGCGTGCGCACTCGCAGTAGCCTGCTTCGTCATGACTCAGATCCTGGCATTGTCGGCGGCCGCTCTCTATGGAGTGGCAGACTTTGCGGGCGGTCTTGCTGCGCGTTCCACTTCGGCCTGGCGGGTTACTGCGTGGTCCCAGCTCATCGGAACACCCCTCCTGGTTGTGGCAGTATTCGTTGTCGGCGCGTCAGAGGTGACCGCAAGCGACTTCGTGCTCGGAGCAGTAGCGGGCGCGTTCGGGTTGATCGGTCTCGTTCTCTTGTACACCGCCTTGGCGAACGGATCGATGACGATCGTTGCCCCGACCGTCGGGGTGCTGGCAGCGGGCATCCCGGTCGGATGGGACATCGCCACCGGAGGTGTCATCGAGCCTGCCCACTGGATTGGGATCGGTATGGCGATCGGCGCCGTGACTCTCCTCGGGGTTCGGCCATCCGGCTTCTCAATCAATCGGCGGGTGTTGGTGCAGGCGATTGGTGCAGCGGTTTCGTTTGCTGCGTTCATCATCGCGATGAGTTACACAAACGAGACTGCGGGACTATGGCCATTCGTTCCCGCCCGCTTGCTCAGCATCCCGATCGCTTTCACCGTCGCAGCTCGGACGACCACCGCTGCCCCGCCATCCTGGCCTGTCCTTCGGCTTGTGACATTCGTTGGACTGACGGACATCGCAGCCGGAATCGCGATTGTTCTCGCAGTTCAGCGAGGCCCACTCGGCATCAGCGCCGTGCTTTCGTCGCTCTATCCCGCCTTCACCGTCGCTGCCGCGATCATCGTGCTCAAAGAACGTCCATCATCCATTCAGGGGGCGGGTATAGCGCTCGCTGTCCTTGCCGTCGCCGTCCTCGCGGGCTGATCCCAGGTCACAAGCCGAATGAGTGGCAACTCTGATTCATTAGTTCTATTCTCAGGATTAGAATGCACTTAGCGCAAAAGGGAAGGGCCATGTCGCAACACTTGGTTTACGGCTTCGACGAACTCGACACTGCATCCGCGCGATGCGGTGGCGAGGAGTTCGGAGGTTCCCCCAGCACCCTCCCCGTCAAATACTGGAGCGATGCCGACACCGATTGACCAGAGTTTTTCAGATCCAGCCGCACCGTCGACTCGTGCCTTCCCTTGATGCGACGGTGCGGCTGCCGCGTCCAGCCTATGCACCCAACGATGGATAGTCGAGAGGTCAGCTACTACGATCACGGCCAGCCGACTGAGGAGGGCACAGTGGACCAAGACAAGACGCCTGAGCCCGTCACCGAAGAACCATCGGCTCAAACCATTACGGTTCAGATAGATCTGAAATCCGTGTGGAGGATCATCGGGGCGATTCTGATCACCTTGCTCACGCTCTGGGTGATCGGTGAGGCGAGCAATCTTCTCACGATGCTCGCCCTGTCGTTCTTCTTCAGCCTCGCTCTGCAGCCTGCGGTACTTCGATTGACCAACAGATACGGGTGGAGACGAGGATCGGCGGTCGGTGTCATCTACGTCGCCGGACTCGTCGCGGTGATAGTCATGCTCCTCGTGTTGATACCAGCATTGGTCGATCTCGCACAAGCTATCGGAGCGAACGCCTCCGTCTGGCTAGCGAATATCGCTGAATGGCTCGAAAGCACATTCGGCATTGCGGTATCCGACTCGGTGACAGGGGGAGGTTGGTCAGACGACCTCGATGACAAGGTAGTCGAGTGGGCCCAGGGCGGGGGCATTTCCAGCGTTCTCGGAGTTGCCAGCACCGGACTCGGCCTGATATTCAACATGGCGACCATTGCCATGTTCACGTTCTACTTCACTGCAGACGCCGATCGACTCCAGAAGACGGTTCTTGCCCTGGTGAAACCTGAGAACCAGTACCGAGTGGGTTGGACCTGGAACCAGGCTGTCATCCAGACCGGGGGGTACTTCTACTCACGGAGCCTTCTGATGGTCATCAATGGCCTCGGCTTTTTCTTCACCATGGTGATCGTTGGAGTTCCCGTAGCCATCTCGATCCCGCTGGCGCTCATCGGTGGATTCATTGCAGCGTTCATCCCCGCAATCGGTACGTATCTGGGGTCTGCGATTCCAATTGCGGTGACGCTTGGACTCCAAGGCCTCATTCCCGCGGTGATCGTTCTTGCGTACGCCCTCGTCTACCAACAGATCGAGAATTATTGGCTCAGCCCCAAGATCTCGTCCAAGACGATGACCCTCAACGGTGCGGTGGCGTTCGGGGCCGCTTTGGCCGGAGGTGCGATCGCCGGTCCGCTTGGCGCGTTTGTCGCCTTGCCCGTTGCCGCGTTGATCACGTCGCTCATCTCGAATTTCGCCGACCATTACGAGGTGGCCTACGACTTCTCCTACAGCGACGCCGCAAACGTCGCGGCCGCCGAGGAAAGTTCCACGGAAAACGACGACGGTTGACGAAGACACCTGACTCCTGAATCCTCTCACCTGTCACGTGTCTACTGTCAGTGCGATGAACACTCGATTCCTCGATCACCTAGCTGCCGAAGCCGACGAGCTCCGAGACGCTGGCTTGTACAAAGCCGAAAGGGTCCTTGCCTCACCCCAGGACGCCGTGATCTGGCTAGACGACGGTGCGGAGGTCATCAATTTCTGTGCGAACAACTATCTCGGGCTCGCCAATAGCCCGAGGCTCGAGGAAGCGGCAGCCGCAGCAGTCAGAACCCACGGATACGGCATGGCGTCGGTGCGGTTCATCTGCGGCACCCAGTCGATCCACAAGAATCTGGAACATGACATCAGCGACTTCCTCGGCACGGAGGACACGATCCTCTACTCGTCGTGCTGGGACGCAAACGCTGGCCTGTTCGAGACCATCCTCGGCCCTGAAGACACGATCCTCTCTGATGCTCTCAACCACGCATCGATCATCGACGGGGTCAGACTTTGCAAGGCACAACGCCTCAGATACGCAAACAACAACATGGATGACCTCGCTACCAAGCTCCAGGAGGCGGAGCACGCACGATTCAAGCTGATCGCGACCGACGGCGTCTTCTCGATGGATGGAATCATCGCGAACCTTCCTGCGATTTGCGATCTTGCCGAGGAGCACGGAGCCATCGTGATGGTCGATGACTCCCACGCCGTCGGCTTTATCGGAGAACATGGTGGTGGAACGCCGGATCACTGGGGTGTTCAGAACCGTATTGACATCGTTACGGGCACATTCGGAAAGGCGCTTGGCGGTGCCTCGGGCGGCTACACGTCAGCGAACAAGGAGATCGTCGCGCTGCTGCGGCAACGGTCGCGACCCTATCTCTTCTCGAACTCCCTCGCCCCGATGATCGCGGCGACGACGATCGAAGCGCTCGATCTGCTTCGGGGATCTGATGATCTCCGTGCAAAGCTCGCCGCCAATGCGGCGCGGTTCCGGGACGGGATGGATGCCGCCGGTTTCGTTCTCGCGGGCGAGGGCCATCCGATCATTCCCGTCATGCTTGGCGATGCAAAGCTTGCCACCGAGATGTCGAACAGATTGCTCGACGAAGGCGTGTATGTGATCGGATTCTCATTCCCCGTCGTTCCAAAAGGAAAGGCACGAATCCGCACGCAGATATCTGCTGCGCACACCTCAGAGCACATCGACACGGCGATCGAGGCCTTTGTGAAGGTCGGAACCGAGCTCGGAGTGATCGGCTGATGCGAGCTCTCGTCAAGTCCAAACCCGAGCCTGGGATATGGATGGAGGACATCCCCGTACCGGCCATCGGTCCGAACGACGTTCTCATCAAGGTGCACAAAACATCGATCTGCGGCACCGATCTGCACATCGTCGCGTGGGACGAGTGGGCACAGGCGACAATTCCCGTTCCGATGGCTGTGGGCCACGAATACGTAGGAATCGTTGCTGAGATGGGCTCCGAAGTTCAAAGGCTCGAGATCGGACAGCGCGTATCGGGCGAGGGCCACGTGGTATGCGGAAGGTGTCGCAACTGCCAAGCCGGGCGGCGGCATCTGTGCATCAACACCGTCGGTGTCGGCGTGAACCGGTCCGGTGCATTCGCCGAGTACGTCGCCATTCCCGGATCCAATGTGCAGCCGGTTCCAGACGACGTGTCTGACGACATCGGTGCCATCCTCGACCCGCTCGGAAACGCGGTCCACACAGCTCTCCATTTCGATCTCGTCGGAGAGGACGTGTTGATCACCGGCGCAGGGCCGATCGGCATGATGGCTACCGCAATTGCCCGTCACGTAGGCGCGAGATACATCGTGGTCACAGATGTCAACGACTATCGGCTCAAACTCGCAGAGACGATGGGCGCGGACCGTGAACTCAACGTCACGATGGACAGCGTCGCCGACGTCATTTCGGACCTCGGGATGACGGAGGGCTTCGATGTCGGGCTCGAGATGTCGGGAAATCCTGCAGCTCTTCACGACATGATCACAACCATGGACAACGGCGGAAAGATCGCACTGCTGGGCATTCCTCCGAAACAGGCACCGATCGACTGGAACGACATCGTGTTCAAGGGTCTGACACTTCAGGGCATCTACGGCCGGCGGATGTTCGAGACGTGGTACAAGATGCTTGCGATGCTCGAAACTGGCCTCGATGTCTCGAAGGTGATCACTCACCACTTCGCCGCGGAGGACTACGAAAACGCCTTCGACGTGATGCGCTCGGGGAATTCAGGCAAGGTCATTCTGGATTGGGAAGCGTGACTCACGGATTCCGGTTCATCGTCATCGCCGATTCCCACATTCGGCCGTCGAATCAGGAGGTCGACGCCTATCCATCAAATGCGCTGCTGGTACGGCGCAATGAGTACATCGTGGACCTGTGCAACCAGATCGATGCAGCGTTTGTCGTGCACCTCGGGGACATCGTGCATCCCCTGCCGGTCGAAGACTCCCACGCGGAAGCGATCGATCTCGCCGCTGACGTGTACGCAGAGCTCCAGCACCCGATCCACTTCGTGGCGGGGAATCATGATGTTGGCGACAAACCGAACGCCCTCGTGGCCGTTCCTGCCGTTGCAGAAGAGAACTACTCAGCGTTCGAAGACGCGTGGGGGCCGTCGTTCTACTCATTCAACAGCGACGGTTGCCACTTCACGATCGTCGACACCCAGCTGTTGAATTCGGGACTTGACAGAGAGAAGAGACAAAGAACTTGGCTTGAAGCCGACCTCGATGCTGCGACGGCGGCAGGGATGCGCATCTTCATGCTCACGCACTACCCACCCTTCGTATTGGAACGCTATGAGAACGAGCACTATGACAACTTGGGTGAACCCGCACGCTCGTGGTTTCTCGACCTTCTCGTACGTCATGAAGTCGAGGCAGTCTTCTCCGGCCACGTACACAACTTTCTCTACAACCGACATGGACGGACCGATCTGTACGTTTCCCCTTCAACCGGCTTCGTCCGTCCCGACTTTTCAGAGCTTCTGTCGGTCCAACCACTGGCCGAGAACGGTAGAGATGATCCGCCGAAACTCGGCATCCTCGTTGTCGACATCACACAAGACGGCCACGTCTCAAGACCTCTCCGTTCATTCGGATTGACGCCTCCAGGAGAAGTCGCACCCAAGATCCTCGAGGCAACTCTGAAACCCGGCTGGGAGAGTCCCATCGGGGTGACGCTGCGCCATGGATGGGCAACCGTCGCTGATTTCCCGACCGCCGGCCTCGACGAATTCAACCGCAAACAGGTACGAAACGATGCACTGGTCTACGCCCTGTGGGAGGCCAGAATCAGAGACGTTCGTATCCCACTTGGCGATATCTCCACAGTCGCGGGCGCAAGACGTGCTGAGGACCTAACCGCTCGAGGAATGCAATTCAGCGTATTCTCGGCAGGCGTTCCCGATGACAGAAACATCGACATCGTCAAGTCGATCGCAGGAAGCGTGAAGCGATGGGAGGTCATCGTTCCGCCTGAGAGCTTCAATGAAGCATTGGCATCCGTCAGTGCCGTAGGAGCCGATGGTTTGAACCTTGCTATTGCACCCATCGTTCCCTCCGGTGGTCATCAGGCTGCGGTACACCACTTCGTATCCGCAGGGTTCGGCGTTGGAGGCGATCCGAACCTCGAACGCTGGCTCACCTCGGATGTGAACCACGTTGTCCAAGACCTTGTATTCCGTATCCCTTGGGGTGATGACGTTTGCGACGGTGTTATCCGAGCGAACGCACTCGCTAGGGAATGTGGCAGAAAGGCAGTCGTCATTGTCGATCTCCCGCGTGACAACGAGAGCTCAGTGTTCGATGACGATGAAGCCGTAGAACGCTGCGTAGCGACGGCTGTCCGAGCCGCAACCTCCGAAACCAACGTCGCAGTGTTCCTCGATATGTTCGTCGACCACGACCGCGGCTACTACCCACGTCATGGCTTGATCGATCGGGCCTACAACCCGAGACCTGCGCTGTACCGACTCATCCAGGAGGCGGCGGCGAACCAGGACCCCTCCTAGCCCGGTCCGGCGTCCGTGGGGGCAACATATTGCCGTGAGGGACGCCAGAATCGGTTAGGCGGTTGCAGTGGTTGACTTCGACTGGCCTCGACGCCACACAAGAAGGGCACCCGCACCGATGAACACCTGGGGGAAGTAGGTCGCTGCCCTCCATATGAGACTCGCGGCGAGTGCATCGTTGGCTGGGAGACCGAATCCCGTGAGCATGCCGGTAATGATCGCGTCCGTTGTCCCAAGTCCGCCCGGAGGCACGGGGATGAAGGTTGCAAGCCTTCCGAATGCGAAAGCAGCGAAAGCCTCCAAAAGAGACACGGGGCCGTTGAACCCTCCCTGAAGAGCGACAACCGCCAGGTAGAGGATCGAGAACTGGGCAAGCTGCTGACCGACGTTCGCAAGAGTGATGAGTATCCAACGATCGACGACAACATCCACGATCGATGATCGGAATTCGACAACTACTCCCTCACCGTCGAAGTCGACATCTCGTCGCAAAAGCCTGGCACCCCACTGGATCAGTCGATTCGCCCACCTACCGAATTTCCGCGCCAGGTCCTCGCTCCTCAGGATGAGGGCGAACACGACGATCATCCCTATCACCACAGCAGCCGCGATCAGGGTCACCGTCGTTGCTTCACCGGTGCTCTGGCCCGATGCAATCAGAGCGATCAGACCGATGACGGGAAGAGAGAGCGTCACAAGCGTGTTCCAGACACTCGTTATCCCAATCGTTGCCGTGACCGGCGCAGCGCCATAGCCGTAGCTCGACAGCATCCCGTACTGGACTGCGAGCCCGAACGCTCCCCCTGCCGGCACAACATTCGAGATCATGAACGAAGTCTGGCGCGTGAGGAATGCTGGTTTGAACTTCAGGCCCGGTAGCGCCGCTTGAAACGGCAGTACATACACAATGATCACGCCGACTGTCGCCAGACCGATCAGCGCGAGCTGCCATGGATCCATGTTCTGGATGGCCTTCCACGCTTCGCCGTAGTCGCCGAACTGCGGAAGTACGACGGCGAATACAAGGACCAGAATCCCGAGGGTCAGTATGGACGCAATGATCTGCTGTCTGCCGAACTTCGGCTTCTCCTCCATCTCAGAGGGGGATACGGGTTCCGTCATCGGGTATTGGCCTTTCGAGGTCGAGGATGCACGGTACACCATCATGGACGCCGGCTAAACCGGTTTCACAGCTTGCGCATGCTGCTATTGGAAGGCGGGACACCAGAATGATTCTTGAGAGGGAAGCCGAGCTAGTGGAACTCGGACGGCTCGTGGACGAAGCAGAATCGTCCGGAGGTCGCGTGGTTCTGGTTCGCGGTGAGGCAGCGATAGCCTACTTTGCATCCAGCACAGCGAGCACGCTGCCGAGCCATTCGATCGAGGCGACAGTGATGGGGTCGACGACAAGTTGGACATGATCCACACCCAACGCCGCGAGTCCCAGAAGGTGTTGTGCGATCGCGTCGTGGTCCCCCTCGATCGCAAGCGAGGACTTCCGATTCGGGCTTCCCTGGCGGGCACCGACGGCACCGCCCGGTGCCCTGACGAATGCCGCGAGCGATAGTTCAAGCGTCGACGGATCGCGCCCGACCTCGGCACACGCGGAACCGATCCTCCCGAGAAGTGCCTCGGCACCATCAAGCGTGTTGTCGTATCCGGCATGCCACACGTTCAAGCCGTCGACGTATGGCAAGGTCGCGCGGAGAATTCGCGGTCCCTGAGATCCTATCATGAGGGGGATGCCATCTGATCTCGCAGGTGGAACCATTTCGCAGTCTCGCAGCGTGTAGTACTTCCCGTCGAAGTCGATCGCACCAACCGTCAGAAGCGTACGGATGATCGTGAACGCTTCTTCAAACCGACCGGCCCGATGATCGAACGGAAAACCGTATGCCTCGAATTCGACCTGATTCCACCCGGCGCCGAGACCCAGGATCAGCCGACCGTCTGAGATCTCGTCAACAGTCACAGCCTTCTTTGCGAGCATCGCGGGACTATGGAACGCCGTTGCGGCGACAAGAGGCCCGATCTGTACACGATCGGTTACCGCGGCGATCGCAGCGAGCATCGACCAGACCTCCCATGGTCCCTCTGCCTCCCCGGCGGACCTGTAGAGCAGATGGTCGCCCATCCAGATCGAATCGAATCCAACATCCTCGGCCGTGGTGGCCATATCGCGAACCTCGGGCCACGTGACGACTCGCTCCACTTCGGGCATCTGCACACCCACAGACAACGGACGTGCCATCTGGAATCCCCTTTCGATCTTCGAGACATCAGCGTAAACCAACAACGATCCGCGACCTACGCGAGGGCCTTGGGGTGGTCGAATGCAACAGTCCACGGCGAGTCGCATCGCCTGATCGGTCGCTTCGCTCCGTTACGTCAGTCGACCGGGCGAATTTCCCGGGGTCGAGGTGTTGGTGTCCCCGGATGTTCACCGCATTTCGTTATCTACTGTTCTTGATCCGCATCAATGGAGGAACCATGGATCTCACCGCTGAACTCACCAACCAGGTCACCTGGAAGATCCCCAACGCGCTTGCGCTCGTCGGTTCGCGAGCAGGGGACGAGTGGAACGGGATGACGACATCATGGATCACCCAGGTTGCCCAAGAACCCGTCCTCATCGGGGTAGGCATCGACACGGCAGCAGTCACCAACCGACTCATCGCAGAAGGCAGGTCGTTCACGGTGAATCTCTGGGATTCAGAGAACACGCGCCCGTTCGTCAAGTTCTCGAAACCTGCGACGAAGGATGGCATGGCCCTCAACGGCTGGCCGATCACCGAGGGCGAAACCGGTGCCCCGATATTTGTCGATGCCATCGCATGGATGGAATGCTCGGTGACCCAGGCCGTGGACTGCGGCAGTCATACGTTCTTCATCGGCGAGCTCGTGGCAGCCGGAGTCAACGATGACGAAGCTCGCGCGGCGGCGATGTCAGACACACGCATGAAGTATGGCGGAACGCGGCGCGGCCACTGAGCGATCCGTCGACTCCAGTCCACGGCGTCTCAACGTGACTCAAGAGCCCGAGGTTGGGCGTCAGAGTCACGCCCGTCTAACCTCCCATCGGATGTCTACACGCGGGTTTTTCGACTCAGACACCGAACAGATCTACTTCGAATGCTGGGGAGACACCGGCGAGGCGGTGATCCTGGGGCATGGGATGGGTGGGAGTCACGCTGTCTGGTATCAGCAGGTGGCCTTTCTGGCGTCGCGGCACCGGGTGATCACGTGGGATCAGCGTGGTTTCGGCCGGTCGACCCGTGTCACCGGAGATATTGGACCGGTTCCATCCGTGGACGACATGGCGCGCTTGCTCGATCATCTCGAAATCGACCGGGCTCACATCGTAGGGCAGTCGATGGGTGGCTGGTCTGCGCTCGGTTTCACGATCGACCATCCAGACCGCACAATCTCGCTAGTTTTGGCCGACACCACCGCCGGGATTTTCACACCGCAGATCCGCCAGACGCTCGGCGATTACGGACAGGAGATCGCCGAAGGACTGCCACCCGACGAGTGGCCCCTCGGCCGGCATCCGGCGATCGGGTCCCAGCTACTCGCCGAGGACCCGGCGCACTCGTTCCTCTACACCCAGTTGGGAAGCCTCACCGAGCCACCCTCACCGATGGCCATCATCCCGCTGCTCATGACGACCGACCACACCGACCGGGCCGCAGAGGTGAAAGCTCCGACGCTCTTCGTAGTCGGTGAACACGACCCGATATTTCCTCCGCCGTTGATCGAAGCTGCTGCCGGATTCATCGACGGAAGCGCAATGGCGGTCGTGGAGAACACCGGCCACTCACCGTATTTCGAGCGGCCCACCCGCTGGAACGACATCGTCGCGGGCTTTCTGCGACAATCTTCTCCCTGACGAGGAGAACAACGTGGCAGCCAAGGAAGTCGTTTCAGGTCTCTACCAGTTCAGCCATGGCGGGATCAACGCGTTCCTCATCGACGAAGGCGGCCAGGGTCTCACACTCATCGATGCTGGATTCCCCAAACATGCTGAAGCGCTCGAGAAAGACATCCGTTCGATCGGACGTGAGCCCTCCGACCTCACGAGCATTCTTCTCACCCACGCCCACCCCG
>BTQL01000012.1:0-47666 GCA_036985855.1 Acidimicrobiia bacterium
CCTGCCGATTGACCACTCCTGTTGGTAACCTTTCGAACTCCACACGGGCCTATAGCTCAGCCTGGTTAGAGCGCATCCCTGATAAGGATGAGGTCCCTGGTTCAAATCCAGGTAGGCCCACGGGAACGCCGCAGGCGTTCGTTGGGAGTTGGCGAACACTACGTGTTCCTTGGCAACTCCAGGGAAGCCACCCGGGAACGCCGCCACCGGAGTCTCACCGTCCCAACAATGACGGGAGGAAGCCGGAGTCCTCTCACCATCCGATACCGCGACGGGCGTCGAGTAGTACTTGAATCGGCTAAACACGGAGTTCCCACTCGATGCAGGAGACGTCAGATTGCTGTCCTCCTCCTATGCCGTTGGATTCGACGCGGGTCAGCTCATCGTGGAGTACACGGGTGATAGCCGATCGACGACGTTCCTCCTGGGGAGGATTGAACGACTGCCGAAATACGCTCATGAGGCAACCTATAACGCCTGCAGCGAGGACTAGACCGTGGACTCAGATTCACCCTTGTACCCGATGCTCTCGTCTTCAGTGCCTTCTCAGATCTGCTCGATCGTCGTGACGGCCTGCAGCGCACTCCACCGGTCGGCAGGATTCGCGTTGGCCCACCGCTGCTCATCATCGTCAAGGCTCGCCAAGAAGGTGTACCTGGACCGCACCCTGTGTTCCCAGCCGGCGATGTCGACTAGTCTTGTGAGGTAACCGATTTGCTCGGCTGTGAACACTGACTCTTCGTGTTCCGAGAGGACATCGGACGGATCGACGGGACCGCTGGCAAGCTGGTCGTCGACGATGTCGAAGAAGCTCTTCAGTACCCAGAGACGTCGGACCAACGCCTCGTCGAATTTCTGCTCGGCGCACCATTGAAGGTCGTAGAGATCGCGGGCGAGGCTCGTCCGGCGGTACCGTGCGAGCTTCTCGGCCATGACCTCTTCAAGCCGCATCACAGGAGTTGCCGGCAAGTCGATGTCGTACCGCTTGTGGATCGGAAGCGGGACCATCTCGGCTACATCGGGTAACAGCCACAGCCCGCGTGTTGAGAGATCGATCCTTGCTGGAAGGTTCGGTGTGCCGAGTGGCGTAGACACTCTGAGGTCCGCCCGTCGGTTGCTGTCGCGTCGTTCCAGTCGGAAGGAGAATCCGTCAATCTCGGTACCGTCGATGCTCTCGAGAACAAGGGCAGCTGTGGTGTTGTCTTCGCACGCGAAGTCCAAGTCTGTCGAGAAGCGTCCCGCGTTACCGGCCCGGAACTTGCGGAGCGCCGTACCGCCCTTGAGCACAACGTTGAGATCGAAGACGCCCGCACGGTGCAGCACTACAAGCGCGTAGTCCTGGGCGATATCGAGCAAGGCGGGATCTCTGCCTCCAGAGCGACCCTGATAGTGCCGCGAGAGATAGCCTTCGGTGATCCTCATCGGGCGGCCTTGACCGACCAGAAACTCGCGAAGATGTGGTCGACAACATCGAACCGACGTTCGTACTTCGATGGTCGCTCCCTCGGGCCGAGATGAAATGGGCCTTTCCCGTCAGGGGCCGAGGTGATCAGCTCATCGGCAGCTTCGCCGGCTCCTCCCAACAGCAAGAGATAGCTCGTCCTCGCCCATCCGCTCCGAGAGCGTTCAGCGAGTTCCGATCGGAGGGCTTCGACCGATACTCGTTGGGCTGCGTGTGTGAGCCACTCGCTCACGTTCGGCCAGTCCCGGTACCGGTCGGGTCGTGCCCCCATGAACGCGAGCAACGTACTCACCGACCACACCGGAAGGCCGTCGATGACATCCGTCGGGACCGATGGCAGCCACCGAACCACGCGGAGCTCATCCATCGACTTCGGCAACCGCACCCCCGGACGCAAGCCCACCGCCTGAGGGTCCGGGGCTCGCGAGGCAAGTCCTTGAAGCCACGCTGCCGACTCGGCCGCAATCGAAGCCTCAAGTGGTCGCGTTTCTAGGCGTGCCCGCAACTCGATGAACGGATCTCCGCCACCGATGGCACCCGCACGCGCACCGGGCGCGAACTCCCACACACCGGTGGTCCGAAGCGGGAGCAGCCAACCGCGCTCCCGCAGCAGCCGCGCAGCGACAGATCCAGACACCTCGATGCCGGTCTCAACGGTCAGGGCTTCGAGTCGTTCCAGCGTGACGAGCACAGGCTGCTCGAGCTCAAGTGCTTCCAGGATCGGAGCGACCGATCGAGGTACGCTTCGTTGGGATAGGGCCACGCCACATCTCCTTTGTCATCTGAACACCATTCTAGCCCCATATAGGCCTGAAGTGTGTTTCTTCTGACAACCGTTCACGATGGTATGGTGGCTCCCATCTCCGCAGCACTCGGGCGTACCCGACGGGCAGACTTCTCAGATTCCGAGTCACCCGTTTGGGAGGCAGAGGCTCCATTGAACACTGCTCCAGGAATCCCTGGACAGCCGAAGTCCGCGCGGCCGAAGGTGATCCGCGACCACACCGCGTCCACAGGAGAACGAGAAACAACCCAAAACGACGCGAACCGTTGAGCGACGATAGGCCCTACGCCCCACGGGGTTTGGCCGTTTCTTCAGGTGCCGATAGACCCCCTGAACATCCCTGATAAGGAAGAGGTCCCTGGTTCAAATCCAGGTAGGCCCACGGGAACGCCTTCGGCGTTCCTTGGGAGTTGCTCCGCAACTCCCGGGAACACACCCCCACAAGTGCGAACGCGGGCATCGAACCCAACGAATCAATCAACAGCGTCCTAGTCACGCATCAGCCAGGCGATGGCTTCCTTCTCGTGGTCGACATAGGCATCGCCACTCACATCGATCACCACTCTTTCGATCTCACCACCGCTGAACTCGAAGGGTGCCGCATAGTCGGGTGATACGGACGATGCCGAGTCTCGCCCGACGCACAGGCCGTCGCCCGTCAAGGAAAAACCACCTGGCTGGGTGCGGATCTCCGCTTTCCCGACGGGTTCAGTGTCGATGAACAGCGTCACGGTGCCCAATGCGCTTCCGGTTTCCGGGTCATCTCCAGTCTTGTCAAACTCGGCCACGAACAGATGCTTGCCGGCCCCCACCGGCCGATCGGACGTGACCTTCTGATACTTCTCGGCCAACCAGTTGTACATGTAGTGGAGATGACCACCCTGCAGATAAAGGGCGTGTCCACCGGCCGTACCGCCATGGGCGAACAAGACACCCTCCGCATCGTCGCCAATGACGACACCGGCAGCGATGGTGAAAGACCGTCGGCGAACGTTGACCGCAACCGACTCCGGAACCTCTGCGGTGTTGGGGTAATACACGTACCGGTTTCGCGGCTTGCTGGGCTGAGGGCGCTCGGAGGTCAAGATCTCGACTGCCGACCGATCATCAAGAGGTAACCCGTCGTACTTGCCCGCATTGAAGAACCACAACCCTTTCAGTTCTTCCAGCTTCTCCGGATACTCCGAGGCCAGATTCTTCGACTGAGTCCGATCCTCGGCAAGGTGATACAGCTCCCACTCGTCCTTGTCGAAGTTCGACCAGCCCGAGAGCGGCGGATGCAACGTGTTGGCTAGCCATCCCTTGTGGTAGATCGCACGTTGACCGAGCATCGAATAGAACTGCGTTTCGCGTTCCGGCGCCTCCGGATTCGTGAACGACTCGATGAAGCTCTCGCCTTCCATTTGGCTCTGGGTATATCCCTTCAATTCGGAAGGAGGGGTCACCCCGAGCATGTCGTACAACGTGGGCACGACGTCAACGGCGTGGGTGTACTGATGGCGGATCTCCCCTCGAGCGTCGATGCCCGCCGGCCATGAGACCAGACAGATATCGGCTGTGCCCCCCTCGTAACCGGAGAATCGCTTCCAGTAGGGGAACGGTGTGTCGAGTGCCCACGCCCATCCGGTGTTGTAGTGGTTATAGGTAGTCGGGTCCCCGAGATGGTCGATGTGCTTCATGTTCTCTTCGATGGTGTCGGGAACACCATTGAAGAAGCGGGCCTCGTTGTAGGTGCCGTTGGGCCCACCTTCGGCGCTAGAGCCGTTGTCCGAGACCACGACGATGATCGTGTTGTCCAGCTGCTCCGACTCCTCGAGATAGTCGAGAAACCGCCCGATCTGATAGTCGGTATAGGAGATGAAGCCGGCGAACACCTCAGCCATCCTGGAGAAGAGCTTCTTCTCGTCGTCACTGAGCGAATCCCAAGGTTTGACAAAGTCCAACTGGGGCCATGGCTCACCATTGGGCCCGGTTATCCCACCGGGCTCACCGTGCGGGTTGATCGGGGACAGGTCGGTGTCCTCCGGGAGAAGGCCCATCTCCTTCTGGCGGGCCAGGATCGTCTCCCGGATCGCCTCATATCCCTGGTCGAACTTGCCCCGGTACTCGTCTGCCCACTCCCTGGCTACATGGTGAGGGGCGTGGCCGGCTCCGGGGCAGAAGTACATGAACCAGGGTTTGTCCGGGGCGACGGATTTCGAGTCGCGTACGAACCTGATCGCCTGATCCGCGAGATCGGCGGAGAGGTGATACCCCTCCTCGGGTGTGGCGGGTGCCTCGATTGGATGGTTGTCGTAGACCAGATCGGGATACCACTGATTGGTCTCTCCCCCGAGAAATCCATAGAAACGCTCAAATCCTCGTCCCAACGGCCAGCGGCCCTTCCAGCTGGAGAGATCGGTCTCCTCTCCCGGGGTGAGATGCCACTTTCCGATGGCGTAGGTATTCCAGCCCTGCTCGTTGAGCACCTCGGCGATCGTCCCATTCTCGAAAGGGATACGAGCAGAGAAACCGGGGAAACCTGCCGAGCCCTCGGTGATACAGGCCATATTGTTGCTCGTGGCATTGCGACCCGTCAAAAGGCTGGAGCGGGTTGGGGAGCAGAGAGCCGTGGTATGGAAGTTCGAGTAACGAAGACCGCTCTCAGCGATACGCCGCATCGCCGGTGCCTCGACGGGTCCACCCATGACGTCCAGGGCGGCGTATCCGACGTCGTCCCAGACGATCATGAGAACACTGGGGGCACCGTCGGGCGCCTGGGGCGACAGGTAGGGGGTCCAGTCCTCGACGGAGTCGCGTATATCGACGCTGACAACACCATTGAACTCAGCGGTCATATTTTGCTCCTTGGCTGAAACGATGAACGCTCAGAGACGATGCTAACCGAACGTCAGATTTCGGATAACGACACGCCATCACGAGCGCCGTGGCATCGCTTGTACTTGCGGCCGCTTTCGCAAGGACACGGATCGTTGCGACCCACGCCGGCGAAACGTTCCACTTCTTCCGCCGCGAGAACGGCCGTGACCTCAGCCGGCGCGCGCCCCGCACGCAATAGGTCGGACATGATGCGCATCGGGCGGTCTACGTGGTTGAAAAAGGACTTGTACCCGGAACAGAGATAGTTCAGCCCCTCTTCCCCGTCTGGGGTTGTCGTGAACCGGTTCCGGGGACAGCCGCCGTGGCAGGCGAATCGAACCTCACAGTCCAGGCAGTACTGGGGCAGCGTGTCTCGCTTCGCCTTGCCGAAATCTCGCTGTTGGTCCGAAGCAATCAATTCGATCATCGGCGTTTCGACAATGTTGCCGAGCAGATAGTCCGGTTCGACATAGTGGTCACATGAATAGAGGTCCCCGTTGTGCTCCAACGCCAACGCCAGACCGCAGGTCTCAGAGAAGATGCACAGTCCGGGCGGCTCACCGTGCCAGCTCGCCAACGCTACGTCGAACATCTGGACGTACACCTCACCGACGTCGCGGCTAACCCATTCATCGAAGATGTCGATCAAGAACCGTCCGTATGCCTCAGGTCCGACGCTGCGATCGGTGACGTGGCTTCCGGCCTGAACGTACAGCGGCCGCGTCTCGTTGCTGCTGGTGCTCCATCCCAAGTTCGCGAGGGGAAGAACGGTCTCGGTTGCTCGCTCAACGATGGGGATGAACTGGATGAATTGAACGCCCATGTCGTCCCGGAAGAAGCGGTACACGTCCAACGGATGTTCGGCGTTTGCTGCATGCACGGTGCAGAGCACATTCACGTCCACGTCCTTGTCCCTGAGCGCCTCCCATCCGCGCATCACCCGGTCGAACGACCCCAAACCGCGTTTGTCGACCCGGTAGGCATCGTGGAGCGGTTTTGGTCCATCCACAGACAAGCCGACAAGGAACCCCTTCTCCTTGAAGAAGGTGGCCCACCGCTCATCGATCATGGTGCCGTTCGTTTGGATCGAGTATGCGATGCGTTGGTCCGGTTTACGAAGCCTTTCGACCAGATCCACCGACCGTTTGAAGAAGTCCAGACCCATCATCGTGGGCTCCCCACCCTGCCACGCAACCGTCACCTCGGGGGAACGATGAGAGTCCAGGAGCTGCCTGAGGTAGGTCTCGAGCATCTCGTCCGCCATCCTGAACCGATCTCCGGGATAGAGCATCTCCTTGGAAAGAAAGAAGCAGTACTCGCAATCCAGATTGCAGATAGGTCCCGTCGGTTTCGCCAAGAGATGAAACGCCGGCGGCGTGCCCTCCATCGTCAGCATCCCATCCTCCTAAAACCTCAGGCCGTGTGTCCACTTGGCGGCTCAGATCGTAACGGCCGGTCGGCCCCACCGATACGCCGGTGTCTGCTGTGACTGCCGAACACACGCACATTCGTACCGAATGCGATATGGACCCGACTATGGCAACAGCGTTGAGCAAGACAATACGGCCGATCTTCCCATGCACCGGCACTGTCAACAGATCACCAGTGACCTATGGAGTCAGACCATCAGGAGCGTCGGGGATGGATCGGCTCAACCCTTCCTTTCGAGATACGCGGCCAACCAATCGTCGTCGAGCTCCGAGTACGGGTCGTCGACCCCTGGAATCGTCCAAACGTGGATCATCTCGTTCGTGATCGGCACCGACAGGGAACCCAGCGGGCAGACACCGAGAGGGGATTCAAAACCCGTGATTGTCAACGGTACGGATCCGAAGCAGATGTGGTCGTGAGCGTGCCACACCGCGATGGGCCCGGCGAACATCGGCCCGGGATCCCCTATGGACTCCATCTCGTATAGGGCACCGAGCAGTACCGGCCCATCGGGGGTCGGTTCATACACCAACGTCTCTGGACGGTCCGGATCGAGGATGACACCGTCGGACTTCCGTTCTGGGTTCTCGGCGTGGAACTGGGAACCGACCATGTTGCCGACCTGATACCCGTCGGCGGCAGCCACAGAGACGTCCTCGTACTTCTCTATAGCAACAACGGTCTGCTCGTGGAAACGATCGGCGGCTTGCCGTTCGGCCTCGTTGGGTGGCCTGTCCGTTCCCACGGGCAACAGGACAGCCGGAAGCGGGGTCTCTCCAACCTTCTCGCCTCCGATACCCGCGACCACGGCGCCACCCCATCCGGCAAGCGTCGTAAAGCCGATCGCTCCGATCACGGTGAGTGATGCGACCACGCGGCGAAACTTGCCGCCCTCGACCGACCGCATCACGACCGCAAGCGCTGTCGCTTCGAGCAGTGCGGTCATGAATCCGATCTGATCGACGGTGACACCCGCAACGGCGAGGCCAATGTTGATCGTGAGCGTCGTGATCAGCAAAGTCGACAGAATCCGACGCCACGTTCGACCGGACAGGAATCGCCGCAACACGATGAGCTCTGCAACCGCTACAACGAGCAACCACACACCCACTCCAGAATCAAGACGGCCGAGGGCCATCCCAAGGTTCATCGCAGCCGAGATCGCGAGCAGCCATGCGAGGAGACGGTGAACCGATGACAGAGCCCCATATCGTGACACGATGCTCCCGGAACGCCGGCCACCTCGCCTTGCCAGCCGTCGGGCAACGAGAGCGGCGATCACCAATACGAATACGAGCAAGACCGCCATCCCATGCTCAGGCGCCATTCCGTAGATGGGGCTTCCCACGTATCTCTCGAGAAGGGTGCCGCCGTCGTTCACGCCCACATCTCCTCGAGTTCCCAACTCTCTTCAGCCTTGTCAACCGGTTCTCGGCCTTCGAACTCCTCTCGGGCAGAGGGTCGCCGCAACAGCCAGAAGATCGCACCCGGAAGCACGATCCGGATGAGAAAGCCGATCGGAGTCAACCCCCGACCTGCGAGTGCAAGAGCTAGGGCGAGATCGAAGATACCGAGCGTGATCCATCCGGTTTGGAGAGCCATGATCCACCGTCGCGTGCGACGCCGACGTCTCGGAAGTCGTGCAACAAGAGCAAGCGTCAATGCGGCTCCGGCAACGGTGAGGGCCGCCGAGAGCGCCGAAATGCCTCCAAAGAGGATCGCAGCGCCAACAGCCTCCACAGCCAGGGCCACGGCGATCGCTCCCTGGATGAACAGGAGGAGCGCAGCAACCGCTACCGGCCCGTCACCCGGGTAACTCGAGTTGTTCATCCGCACAGGATCGTGGAACCGGATGAGTCGAGCATTGGAGACAGATGAGTGCCAGATGAGACCTCAGCGCAGGCGAGGACATACGTCCCTGAGAGCTCTCGTGCCCATCCGGGATGCAGGAGAGTGTTCATGTCCATACAAGAAGGGCCCCGAGTACTCGGGGCCCTTCTTGTATGGAACGTGTCCGGTTCAGGACTCTTCTGACTGCTTGGTTTCTTGTCCCGCAGGTGCGTAACCAGCCTCAACGGCCTGTGCGACGACAGCATTGCCATCGGCATCGATGGCTGCCACGGTTTCGCTCGTGATGCCTGCGACATTTCCATCTGCGTCGGCCGATACGACACCAATGACCTCATCGATGATGACAGAGCCGTCTTCACCGATCGCCGCGGTTGCCGATCGACCCGCGATCGTGTCGCCATCGGTCGCTACAGCAAATTCCATTGCGCCCTGATCAGAGGAGGCACTGCCATACATCACGGATTCGCCCTCAGTTGCGAGCATTCCGATCACGCCCGATGCCTCCGCATCAAGTGTGTGATTCGCAAGATCCTGGTACCCCGAGATCGCCTCTTGGAGTTGCTTGACCCACCTGTTGTCGACAACGGCAATGAACGCGGAGCTGCCCGGCTCGAGCTTTTCGGCAGCCGCCTTCAGATCGTCGTCCTCAAGCGCCATCTTCGCCAGCTTGGCGCTTCCGGCGCCGATGCCGGCACCCAACGCCGCTGCACCGAGGATCGACGGTGGGAACAAGAGACCGATCGCTCCGCCTATGAGGGCACCGATACCGACTCCCTTCTTGACGCTCGGCAGGGACTCCTGCTTGACGGTGGTGTTGCCTTCGGCGTCTTTCACGAGCGTGGCGGCATCGATGATGCCGATCACTTTCGACTCGTCCATCGCCTTGAGCGACTCGATTGCGCCGGCAGCACCATCTTCCGTGTCGTACACGGCAAACATGATTTCGTAATTCTCAATCTTCTCGGACATGGTTCTCCTTGGGTTGGGGACCGGAGAGGCAGCATTGATACCGCCGAGCGGCAGCTTATCGAGATCTGGAAGCGACTCTTCCAATTCTTGTGGTAGGTCGCATTCATGTTTCTGTGCCGTTTGAGCACTGCGCCAGCCCATCGTTTTCCCGCGAGGTCCCCCGACGCTGCAGAAGGTTCGAGCATGGCCCTATCCCCCAATCGGGATCACGTCGACGGATCGTCGCCGCTCCGCGACGCACTGGACCGTCCGATGGCAAATGCCGATGCCACAACGACAACGACTGCAGTACCAAGAAGCAAACCACCTACAACATCGCTGAGCCAGTGAACCCGTAGGTAGGCGCGACTCCAGGCCATCAACAGCGCATAGGCCACGCCAACCGAGACGAACAAGCGGTACCTGTTCGGCCACAGGAAGCCAAGCAGAACCGCAAGTCCGATAGCCATTGCTGCACCAGCCACCATCGCATGACCCGACGGGTATGCGGCGGATGACTCGTGGACAAGGGCGTCCATCGGCCGGTCTCTACCGACGAGCACCTTTGTGATGCTTGACAAGATCTGTGCGCCTCCGACCATCACGATCCATGCTCCCGCGATCCACCATCGACGCATCACAAGAAAGAAAACGGAGACTATCGCCGCGGTAGAAAACGCTATGGGCACTGAACCGATCCAGTTGAAACCCTCCGCCACGTCCACGAGCCAAGGCATCTCGGCATTTGCCATTGCGACATTCCATGTCTCGTCAAGGGGCTGAGTCCAGCCCGCTACAACAAGCACCGTCAAGAAGCCGAATGATCCGAACAACCACGCTGCGAGCGTGAACCCGCTCGTTTGTTGCTCTTCCACATCCACCCGAAGTCCCTATCGATCCTGCACCGAATTACGCCGCGTAGGTAGTTGTCCGATACCGCCGACCACTCCGCCCCCCACTCGTCCATGAGCCAACGTCTGCGAGAATGCCCAGACCCAGGATGATCCAGTCGAATCCGTTGACTCCTCCGGGGAATACGAGAACGTACATCATCGTGGTCCACGGTGCCAGAAAGAAGCCGATGACGGCGATGAAGAAGTTGTCGAAAGCGAACCTCCAGCGGGTGGGATCGAAGATCCACCAAACCAGTATCGCGAAACGCGGACCGATGAGAACAAGAGCACCGAACAAACAACACATTGGAGTAACCCCTTCCGACTGAGCGCCCAACTTACCCCAGGGTGAGGAGACATGCTCGGGGAGACATCTACCCGCCTAATCGGAGTCGGGTTCGGATCTGACGTGGGACGCAATGAAGCCGAGCACCTGTGGGAAGTACGGTTCGAAAGGAGTCAGATCGCTGTGGGCTCCGTCCGGGACCAAGAGAAGCTCGGTACCCGGGCGACATTCACGCAGCTCGAGGGAATCCCTGACGGGTACGACGTCGTCCTTGGCACCATGCACCAGCAGTACAGGAACATCAACATGGGCAATGCGGCTGCGAGGCGCAATCACGTCGAAGCCTTTTCCGATCATCATCTCGATGGCCCGGAGTACCACCCACCGCACCGGCCGTGGGAGCGAGAGGTTCTCGTCCATGAGCTCACCCGGATGAGCGAATGAAGCTACCGACACGACGGCCGATATGTCATCGTGATACGACGAGTAGTAGATCGACGCGGCCGCCCCCACAGAATGACCGATCACCGCCACATCCGTGACGTCATCTCTAGCCCGCAGATACTCAACCGCTGTGCCGAGATCCTCGGCGAACCTCAACATCGAGACATGGTCGTCATGTTCGGACAATCCATGATTCCGGGCATCGAGAAACAGGGCGTGGAAACCTGCGTCATAGATCGCGGGCGCAAGCTCCAACATGTGAGCGGCGTTGCCTCCCCATCCGTGCAGCACTACGACGGCGGGGACATGGCCATCTGCGGGGACGAACCAACCATGCAACCGTATCCCACTCGCGTTCGTCAGCCATACCTGCTCTTCGGGAAGGCCGAGGTCTGTCGGCGACTGGTGCACCGCGAGTTGGGGCGGTCTCCACGCAAGTTTGAACATCCGCGGTGCAACTGCGACGACTCCGGCGCCGATCACCAGCGGGACAGCTATCGCCTTTCGCATTCTGAAAGAATAGGTGCCAGATACCGGACACCAACCGGAATACTGGCACGTAGATGTCGTTGCACTTGCCATGGATACTGAAACCCTTCTTCAAGACCGCAAGGACAAAGACGAGTTCTTCAGACTCAGCCCCCATTCGCCCATCCCTGACCAAGATCGACATACGTTCAGTGGACTGGCCTACTTCGAGCCAAACCCAGACCTCGTGTTCACGCTCCACTCAGCACCGGTTGATCCAACCCCTGTGACGATTCACACGACTACAGGCGATGCCCGCGCATACAATCGGATCGCGACCGCGACCGTCGCCATCGATGCAACAGATGTCACACTTGCCTTGTACTCAACCGGGCACGACGGTCTGTTCTTGCCGTTTCGAGATGCAACATCCGGCAAGCAGAGTTACGGAGCGGGACGCTATCTCGACATCGATCCCAATGAGGACGGATCAATCACGATCGATTTCAACTACGCCTATGCCCCATACTGCGCGTACTCCGAGCAGTACTCTTGCGCGCTACCGCCCCAAGAGAACTGGATGACCGTCTCGATCGAGGCGGGCGAGCGTATCACGGAGTAGCAGAGCTTGATTGAGATTCTGCTGCCGTCGACGGACGCGGGGGTTGCATTGCAGTTCGGGCTGGTGTTCACAGTCACTGCTGCAGGCCTCTGGTTCACACGCCACAACAAAGACGTCAGACGCCTTGTGTTTGGACTCGGCCTCATGCTGGCCGGACTGATGGCCGTCCGAGCGATCCACTGACTCGACGAGACCACGAACGGTGCGCTTGCTTCCGCTGGCCCGCGCTCGACCGTGTCTATCGCCGTCCATCGTCTACGGTTCGTCGTCTACGATTCCGAGCGTGTTTAGGTTCAGTGGTTCACCGGTTCCCGTCAGAGAAGACCTGAAAGACGCGTACGCCGAACTCTGGTCGCATCTCGCTGCACCGGGGCCAACGTTGACCGGAGTCCAGCGACTAGCGCTATCGGCATATGTCCGGGCTGCTCGGAGTGGAGATACGCCTCCGTGGATGGATCTTCCCTGGTCCTTGCTCACGCTCGCGGAAACGCTCTTCGTCAATCCGTCCCACGTGGACGGGCCAATGGTTCGCAGAGCAGCCGACGAGGGTGGGGAGGCCACGACCGTTGAGATCATTTCGATCGTGTCGATGCTCTCGGCCGTCGACGGTGCACACATCGCTCTCGGCGCGAGCCTCGAACCGCTTCCCGCAGCGCTACCGGGAGACCCGACCGGTCGGATCGCCGAAGGACTGAAAAAGCGTCGCACCCACGTGCCGATGCCTGCCGGTGCGATCCCTGTCGCACTCGACCTGCTACCGCGTGTCGGGGAGGTATTCCAGAACAGCTTTGGTCCGCAATACATGACGGGACCCGAGATGGCATCCTATGACTTCCGTCGGACGCCAGGACTCGATCGTGCTCAGATTGAGATCGTGTCCTCACGCACCTCGTTGCAGAACAAGTGTTTCTACTGAACGCTCGCCCACGTAGGGATGCTCCGTGCGAGTGCCATCGCTTTCGGCTACAACCTCGACATAGCAGCGATTCGAGACCCCTCCATTCCTGTCGGCGTTCCCAACGGGAACGACCTGCTGCGGTTCGTCGACGCCGCTATGGCCGATTCACCTGATGACCTGGCGAACAGACAAACAGCGATCATTGAGACCCTTGGCCCCGAGAGTCTGGTTGACGCGGCCAGCGTCTTCGGCAACTTCGAGATGATGAACCGCGTGGCAGAAGGCACCGGAATCCCGATCTCCGCCCAGTCCATCGAGCGGATGAAAGACACAATCGACGAACTCGGTCTCGATAACTTTTTGAAGACCTGAGCTATCTACCAACCGATTCATGATGCGCAGGGCAGGGCGTACCAATTAGGGTTGACAATCAACCCAGGAGGTAGACGTGTCCGCCGCAGGAATAGAAAACCTACTTCGCGAGGAACGCCTCTTTGCGCCCTCAGATGCATTCGCCGCACAAGCGAACGCACAGCCCGAGCTGTACGCGGAGGCTGATGACGACTTCGTCGCATACTGGAAACGGCAGGCGCTCGAACGCATCACGTGGTTTAAGGAACCGACCGAGGACCTCGATGACTCGAACGCCCCCTTCTTCAGGTGGTTTGCAGACGGTGAGCTGAACATCTCATACAACTGTCTCGACCGTCACCTCGAAACCGGAGGCGACAAGGTCGCCTACCACTGGGTTGGAGAGCCGGGAGACAGCCGGACGATTACCTACCAGCAGCTGTCGGACGATGTGAACCGATTTGCAAACGGCTTGCGGTCTCTCGGTGTTGAGAAGGGCGACAGGATTGCGATCTACATGGGAATGGTTCCTGAGCTCGCGGTTGCCATGCTGGCCTGTGCAAGGATCGGCGCGCCTCATTCCGTCATCTTCGGAGGATTCAGCGCCGAGTCGATCATCGATCGGGTACAGGACACCCAGGCGAGACTGCTCATCACCGCCGATGGTGCGTGGCGTCGCGGAGCCGTTGTGCCACTCAAGGACAACTGTGACACTGCGATGGCTTCGACTCCCTCGATCGAACACTGCGTCGTCTACGAACGCACGAAACAAGGCGTATCGATGGCTGACGGTCGCGACATCTGGTGGCACGACCTTGTTGCCGAACAGTCCACGGTTTGTGAACCAGAGGTCATGGGTGCCGAAGATTTGCTCTACATCCTGTACACGTCCGGAACCACCGCGAAACCGAAGGGGATCATGCATACGACCGGTGGCTACCTCACGAGTGCAGTCACGACGCATGCCCAGGTATTCGACATCAAACCGGAATCGGACGTCTACTGGTGTGCGGCGGACATCGGCTGGGTGACAGGTCACACCTACATCGTGTACGGACCGCTTGGGAACCACACAACAAGCGTCATGTACGAAGGCACGCCCGACTACCCGGACAAGAGTCGACTATGGTCCATCGTCGAAGAGCACGGCGTCACGATCCTGTACACGGCACCAACAGCGATTCGGGCGTTCATGAAGTGGGGATCTCAGTTCCCCGAAGAGCACGATCTTTCGTCGCTACGTCTCCTGGGTACGGTTGGAGAACCGATCAACCCTGAGGCGTGGATCTGGTACCACGAGAACATCGGTGGCAAGTCCTGTCCGATCGTTGACACGTGGTGGCAGACTGAGACGGGCAGCATCATGATCTCACCCCTGCCCGGCGTGGTCGCAACGAAGCCAGGATCTGCAACAAAGGCACTGCCGGGCATCAGCGCTGAGATCGTTGACAAGGACGGCGACCCTGTCTCCCCCGGAGGTGGTGGATTCCTGACGATCACCAAACCCTGGCCTTCGATGCTTCGTTCCATCTATGGCGACGATGATCGCTACGTGAAGACATACTGGTCACATATCCCCGGTCGATACTGGGCCGGAGACGGTGCGAAGCTGGACGAAGACGGCTACCTGTGGCTCCTCGGCCGTGTAGATGACGTGATGAACATCGCGGGCCATCGAATCTCCACGATGGAGGTCGAGTCGGCACTGGTATCACACTCCGCTGTTGCAGAATCGGCTGTGGTCGGAGCAGCGGACGAATTGACGGGGCAGGCGATCGTGGCGTTCGTAACGCTGCGAAGTGGCTTCGAGGACTCTGACGAGCTCAATGACGAACTCCGCAACCATGTCACCACCAAGATCGGGGCGATCGCAAGACCGAAGTCGATCATCTTCACGCCTGACCTGCCGAAGACGCGATCAGGCAAGATCATGCGGCGGCTGCTGCGCGACATCTCGGACAACCGAGATCTCGGAGACATCACGACGCTTGCCAATGCAGATATTGTTGACGCGATCACGAGCCAAGCGGCTGCCCAACGGGACGATTGAGCGCAATCTCTTCCGCCTCTCTCTGTAACGACCCAGGACATATGGGAGAAGAGGACGAGCGACAGGACGCACCCGATCGGTCAGGGATCAGAAGAAAGCGGTATCGGTTCTTCGCCGGGCCATGGATCCGCGTCGATCAGTTTTCGCCAGACGTAGACCGCCACATCGCGTATCGAGGCGATCACCGGCACCGCAAGAAGCGAACCAAGTAGCCCCCCGACCTGAAACCCGACCAGGAGGCCGACGAGGATCACCGCCGGCCTGAGGTTCACTGCGGTACCCATCACCCTTGGAGCGATGATGTTGGCTTGCAGCTGTACGACCAACAGGTAGATGCCGATCACGATGAGCGCGAACCAGTAGTTCTCGAGTTCCGGCCATCGAGTCGAGCCGGAGATCAGTGCAGCCAGCACGCCGGGAATCGCTGCGAGAATCGGTCCGAATGTTGGGATCATGTTCAGCACCACCATGATGGTCCCCATCAGGAACGCTCCAGGGAGCCCAACGAGCCACAAGACACCGAAAACGAACAGGCCCGTGATCAGCGAGTTCACCAGCTGCCCGTATAGATAGCCGCGCCAGACCCGCTTCTGCTGAATCATCATCATTAGACCGTCACGCTCGTAGCCCGGTGGGATGTTGCCGATCGTTGCTCCATGCATCCTCTTGCTATCAGCGTTGAGGTACATGGCGACGAGCGTGGTGATGATCGCTGAGGTGATCGCGGCTGTGATGATTCCCACTGCGGTGCGCAACCCGCTGAACCCCGCTCCCAGATAGTCGAGCAGCTTCTCGGCATCTATGACCATGCCACCCTGTCCGTCGCCGCCTCCTATGGGTGCCTGAAGCGAATCGAGGAACGCGGAGATGTCCACGGTGAGTCCGAAGACGACGACATGGCCTTGGGCAGTGACCTCGGCGAGAAGCCACATCCTGCCATCATCGATCAGCCCGATCGGATCGAGTTCGGCAATCGACGCTGCAATCGAATTCGCCAACATCGCCCCAAACGCGAGCGTGCCAAGAAACACAATGAGGTACGCCAGCAGAAGGGCAATGCCCCTTGGGAGCTTCAACCGCCTGACAGTGAACCTCATCAGGGGAGCGATGAGGAACGCGATCAGTCCTGCGAGAGCGACAATCGCGAGAACGTTGCGAACCAGATACAAGCTGATCAATGCCAGGACGAAGAACATCCCGATCACGAGCAGCTTGGCGTTGTCGCTCCATGGTGGCGACGGCGGGTAGAACCGTTTCTCGGACCCGGGCACGACCGATTCGTTCTCCATGTCGCCACGCTACCCGACAAGGGCTCGACTACGCTCGCATCCCGTGGGTCTTTACCAAAGAACGCTGATGAGACTCTCGACTTCGAGAGGACTCCGTTGGGTGCTATCGCGGACGATCACTCCCCTTGACATCAAGCTCAAGGAAAGCCGTTTTGCACCTTCTCGTTTCGGCATGGACGTGCCCCTCTGTTATCTCACGACGACAGGACGAAAATCGGGTGAGCAACGAACCGTCCCTCTGCTCTTCGTCGTGCCGACAGGTGGTGGCCGAGCGGTCGCTGCCACGAACTTCGGGCGCTCGAGTCACCCGGGGTGGGCATACAACCTCGAGGCCGACCCTTCGGCGACTCTAGAGGTCGAGGGGATAGTGACGTCTGTGCGCGCCCGCAAGGTGAGAGACGAGGAATTGAAGGAGATCTGGCCGCTGTTCGATGGCATCTGGCCCGGTTACGAGAGCTACCGCAACATCGCCCCACGAGACATCAAGGTCTTCATTCTCGAGTAGACGGTAGGCCGAAAGCAGCAAACCGCCGGATACACCATCTCCGTGAGCGGGCGTACCTCCTACTGTCTACGGTACGTGCCGAGTATCGCCGTTGCTCAGCGCACTCCTGGGCTCGGAGGACCGTAGAATCCACGCATGGCGAATCAGAAGAGGGCAGCAAACCTCCCCCCCGGATACGAGTCCCACATTGGGGATTCGCGCCAGTACATGCGAGACATCATCCTTGGCGTCAACGACGGGCTCATCTCGACGTTCCTGCTCGTGTCTGGTGTAGTCGGCGGAGGGCTCGACGCCACCCAGGTGCTCCTGACCGGTTTCGCAGGCGCCCTCGCAGGCATGATCTCCATGAGCATCGGAGAGTATCTGGCTACCAAGGCCCAGGATGAGGTTCTTGACGCTGAAATCGAGCTCGAGAAGACCCACCTGAGGGACTACAGGCAGCACGAGAGAGACCAACTCAAAGACATGCTCGGAGAAATGGGTCTTGAAGGCAACGACCTCGAAACCGTGGTCGACATCATCGACAGCAGCGACGAAGCAATGCTCAACATGCATGCGGCCCTTGAGTTCGGCATCGTCGACAGCGAACGCCGAAGCCCCTACGCGGCAGCTGTCGCCTCGGGTTTCTTGTTCCTGTTCGGCGCCATTCCCTCCGTGATTCCATTCGCAATATGGGACAGCACGACAACCGCTCTTCTCGCAGCCGCAGTTCTTACAGGTATCGGTCTCTTTTTCGTCGGTGCCATCAAGACACTTCAGACCAGGAAGAGCTGGATCATTTCCGGACTCGAGAACCTTTTTCTCGGTCTAGCGGCTGGTGTGATCTCCTACTTCGTCGGCAGATGGTTCGACCGGCTGATCACGGGCTAGACCCACAACCGATGTCCGACTTTTCTCTTTCGACCGTAAACGAGGGAGCGAAATGACCGCTCCGCTGCCGGTGAGTGAGGCTTCAACCGAGCGGTCGGCGAGCGACCGGCGCTAGAAATCCAATCCCTTACGCGCCGAAATCCCATCATCGAAGGCGTGCTTCACCTTATGCATCTCGGTGACCGTGTCTGCAAGATCGATGAGCGCAGGATCAGCGTCCCTCCCTGTGACTATCACGTTCACACGATCGGGTCTGTCCTTGATGACTCGAACTACCTCCTCGACGCGCACCCAACCGAAAGTGACGGGATAGGTCGCCTCATCGAGAATCACGAGGTCATATGCACCCTCTGAAATGGCTACCTTGGCGCTGCTCCAGGCATCTCGAGCGGCCTGGGCCGAGGCCTCCAAGTCATCAGATTCCCACGTGAAACCGTCTCCGCCCGTCATCCAATCAACACCGAGCCGGGCAGCCATCTTGCGTTCACCGGTCTGCCACTTGTCAGATTTGATGAACTGGATAACGATGACCTTCCAACCTCGCGCTACAGCGCGAAGCATCACCCCGAAAGCCGAGCTCGACTTCCCCCTCCCTTCGCCTGTGTTGACGATCACAATGCCGCGCTTGGCCGGTTTGCTCACGAAGATGACTCCTCAGTTCTCAAAGACACAATGACGGTACTCCCATCGACGTCTATGACCCTGATCGATGACTCGAATACCGTTCCCAGAAGATCTTCTGTGAGTACCGCATCCGGCGATCCAACACCGACCACCGCTGCTCCGGCAACCGTGCGCAAGAGCGTCGACTTTCCCGCCCCATTGGGACCCAGAACACCAAGCCAACCGCCTGGATGAATTCCGATCGACACATCGTGAACGATGGGTGACCGGCCATAGGACACATCGATGCCCTTGAAATCGAGTGCGGCGGTCATGACACCACTCCTCGTGCGGTTCGCAGCACACGGCAAAGAACGGGGCGCCGACTATCGCCGTGACGACCCCGATCGGAATCTCTGCCGGCGTCACCGCCACTCTTGCGATGACGTCGGCAAGAACGAGAAATGCGCCCCCGAGTAACACAGACAGAGGTACAGCCACACGATACGACGATGAGGGGAGGAGCCGAACCCTGTGTGGCACGAGATCCCCACGAATCCGATGAGCCCACTCACAGAAACAACAGCAGCAGTGCCGAGCGTCGCCAACACGACGAACACCAGCCGAATCCTGCCGGGACGGACGCCGCGGGTTCCGGCCTCGGTATCCCCTACAGCGAGAACATCGAGTAAGCGCCTACCGATGAAGATTCCAGCGAGACACACCACAACGTACGGAAGCACGAGCAGCACCTCGTCCCAACCCGCTGTGTTGAGACTCCCGAGGATCCATCCGTACACCTCACGAAGCGTGTCCGATTCGCGTTGCTGGAGAAATGTTTGGAGGGCTGTCAGAAACGCAGCCACTGCAACGCCTGCCAGGATCAACGCAACGGCCGTTCGTCCCGCCCGCACCGTGTAACCGAGCAGGTAAGCCAGGGCGACGCCTGAGATAGCCCCTACAAAGGCAGCGAATGGGAAGGGATCTATGAACCATCCGGACATCGCTGAGCCGTATGCAATCGCGATAGTCGCGCCCAATCCCGCTCCAGCACCAGCCCCAAGCAGGTACGGGTCGGCAAGTGGGTTGCGGAACACACCTTGATAGCTTGCCCCCGCCGCCGAGAGCATCGAACCAACGAGAACCGCGAGTACTACCCGAGGCATGCGGATCTCCCAGAGAATCGCTTCTGAGCGGTCCGAGAGGCCAGCGTCAACGTCAATCAACGGAAGCCTGTTCAGGAGGGACCGGACAATGTCGAATGGAGCGATCGCAATCGGTCCGATCATGACCCCGAACACGATCGAAACAAAAAACACGAACACCGCCGCGCCGACCCACCACCAATGAAGTCGGGTACCCGAGGGGCGGTGCTCCTTCACGCGTTCGTCACCTGGCCGTTCGGGGCGTCAATCGTAACGGGGAATCCATCGTCGACCGGTTCGGACGTCGTCGCATCGGGTGGGGATGTTGTCGTCGTCGCGGTTGCCTCAGTTGACGTGGTCGTGAGCGTTTCCGGTGGGGGCGCGTCCGCCGAGCTGTTCGAACTGCATGCGGGGGCGACGAGCGCCAGTGCGATGACCGTAGAGATGAACCTTCTCAACATGGATTTTTCCTCTCAATGGAAGAGAACCGGATCGCAGCTCCGAGACCTCTCCTCCGAAGGCTCGCTGCTCACCGATACCGAGGCGACCTGGCTGCCTCCTGAAGGAGGATCACAGTTGCGGGACAGCGCCCGGATCTCACCGGACTTCGCTCGTTGTCGGACCCTGAGTACAAACCCGGGGCATGGAATGGGGATAGCCGATGTTCGACACCCGATGTTCGACGCTGCTCTTTCGATTCACAGTGACAGAACGCAGCGACCGATCGGTGGTCGGCTATCGTTTCGGCATGAAACGGATCCTGCCTCTTGTTGTCGCCGCGGCTTTGATCGTCGTGGCGGTCGTGAAAGGGCGCGAAACGGACCCACTGCCCGAAGCTCCTGACGGGACGTGGGAGCTGGATGGGGACAGTCCCGCGTGAGGATCGCTCTCGACGCAGATTCCGAGGTTGGGCAACGTGTCGCCAGAATCTTTCTGGGTGACGATCGTTGTGAAACACTTGTGATGATCAACTCGGGCTGGGTTCCCGCAGACAGCAGAGTCGTGTCATCCAGAGATCTCACGGGTTCCGACGTCGTGGTCTCGGATGGAACCACGCCACTCACCAGTCTCATCGGTCGTTCCTCGGTCGCCAATGTCCCCCTCGTAACGTGGCCAGATATACCGGCATCTACCCTCGGGCCTGCCTCAATCCCTGTCATCGTTGGAGCCAATGTTGGATCAACCCTCGCAGACTCCCTTCTCAGCCACCCATCTTCCCAACCGACCCGCGACGATTCTGTCCAAGTCGCCTGGACAGAGCCTGGAAAACCTCAACGAAACGGGACACCTATCCCTTTCCCTGATCCCGTCGGTATGGCTTGGTCAGAAGAGAAAGCGGAGGGCCGATTCGTTGCCAACCGCGACGATGAGTGGGCTGGGGTGACGACGATCGTCGAAGGTCCCCAGGGCAAGCGAATCGTTGGCGTGGCAGACCACGGAGCCCATCTCGAAGCTTTGACGCTCGCCGCTGTCGCCTTCGCGGCAGCGAATGGATCTTTCGACCCCGGCATACAGTCCACTGCGACTGCCAGGGAAGCCATCCTCTCTGAAGCCAGAAACCTGGAACTCGACGTTGCCGTATGGCGCTCAATCCCTGGCCAGAAGGGCTGACACTCGTATCAGCTGTGTTCGACCGTGTCCGCTGCGGTCAGATCCAAGTTTCCGTTGGTTGCAGGGACGTGGAGCACAGCCGGGGGCTGAATCGCTGTCTGAATGTGCACAGATTCGTATGTTTCTTCAAGCATGATCAATTCGATGCCACCGACGACATCTGTAGTCAGGTTGTAGAGCACAGCAGCAAGGGTCATGATTGCCGTCATCATGATCACGCCAACGATCGCCAACATCACGACGACACGAAAGTACAACTCGCCATCGGGACTGACAACGATTGTCAGCCGGAGAAAGAGGTCGACAAACGCGTCGGGGATACCTCGTTGCACAGCAATCGACCAGGCGACCCAAACGCCAAGTACAAAAACAAACGCTCCGATCGTGTTCAACACAAAGCTGACCTTGAGCACGGTCCAAGGGTCGATCTTGCGGATGATGCGGCGAACCCGGCGAACCGGCATGTTGCCTCCTTGCGCGGCAGTGTACCGAAGGGTCCCGATACGGCCTGCTATTGAGACGTCATATGCTTGCGAATCGTTCCTCGTGCTCTGAGGACTAGTCGTCCTCAACCGGAGCTATCGCAAGCGCGGACAGTGTTGCTCCATCGGAGAGGTTCATCACTTTCACACCGGTCGATGGTCGCTTCTGCCTCGAGATCGACTTTGCTTCCGCTCGCATCACGATCCCATCAGAAGATGTGACCACGATCTCATCCGTGCCAGACACGGCACGCGCTGCTGCTACGACACCTCTGACCCTGGTGAGTTTCATCGAGATGACACCCAAACCGCCTCGCTTCTGGACTCGAAATTCGCTCATCTTGATACGTTTCCCATATCCACCGGACGTGAGAAGAAGTACCTCTTCAGCCTCGTCTGCAACAGCCGCAGAGACGACCTGATCACCATCGCGGAGCTTGATTCCACGGACCCCCTGTGACGCCCTGCCTGTTGGCCTGACATCTGCCTCGTCAAACCTGATACCCATTCCGTTCTCGGTGAGCATCATGAGGTCGGACTCTCCGCTTGTTTGACGTACCGCTACGACCTCGTCTTCGTCAAGCAGGTTTATCGCAACGAGAACCTGGTTCCGGGAGTCGTAGTCTGAGAACTTCGACTTCTTGACCAGTCCCTTCTTCGTAAACATGACGAGGTACTTGCTTGTCTCGTAGTCCCTCATATCGATGATCGCCTCAACCACCTCATCGGACTCGAGAGGCAACACGGACTGGATCAGTTGCCCCTTGGCTGTGCGATCCATGCGCGGAATCTCATGGGCCCTCACCCTGTAGACCTTTCCCCTGTTCGTGAAAAACAAGAGATATGAATGCGCCGTCGTGTGGAGCAAGTGCTCAACGACATCGTCGTCCCTGAGTCCTGCACCCTTGATACCTCGACCGCCGCGGGCCTGGGTCCGGTACGCCTTTGCGAGGACGGACTTGATGTATCCGGAGGATGAAACGCTGATGACGAGTTCCTCGTCGGCGATCAGGTCTTCGAGGGACATCTCTCCGCTATCAGGGATGATGCGGCTACGACGGGCGTCGGAGAATTTCTCCCGGATCTCGGCCAGCTCCTCACCTATCAATTCACGGCGCAACGCCTCGTCAGCGAGAAGATTCTCGAGATAGGCGATCGTGGCCACGAGGTTCTCGAGCTCATCCCTCAGCTTGTTCGTCTCCAGCGCCGTGAGTCTGCGCAGCGGCATGTCGAGAATATGGCTCGCTTGGATCTCTGACAGTTCGAAGGCTTCCATGAGGGCGGTACGCGCAGCATCTACATTCTCGGAGGCACGGATGATGGAGACGACCTCATCGATGTTGTCGAGAGCGATGAGCAGACCGTGCAAGATGTGAGCTCTCTCTCGGGCCTTTCCCAGCCGGAATCGCGACCGCCGCTCAATGACCTCCAATTGATGATCTATGTAGTGATGAACGAGCTGAGCAAGGTTCAACGTTCTGGGTACACCGTCAACCAGTGCGACGTTGTTGACGGCGAAGTTGTCCTCGAGCCGTGTGTGCTTGAACAACTGATTCAGTACGACCTGCGGATTTCCGTCTCGCTTGAGTTCGATCACGATGCGGGTACCGAGACGGTCTGTTTCGTCGCGAACATCAGCAATGCCCGTGACCTTCTTGCTATTGACGATCTCCGCGATCTTTGCCGTGATTCTGTCTCTGGACACCTGGTAAGGGATCTCGGACACCACGATTGCCGTTCTGCCTTTTCGTATCTCCAGGACGTCCGTGACCGCACGCATCTTGATCGATCCACGTCCTGTCATCAGGGCATCGCGTATGCCTTTGTTGCCAACGATGAACGCCCCCGTTGGGAAATCTGGACCCTTGACGAACTCCATGAGATCCGCCGCTGTTGCGTCCGAATGGTCGAGCGCGAACAGCACAGCCTCGATCACCTCGCCAAGATTGTGCGGAGCCATGTTGGTGGCCATACCGACCGCTATTCCCGTTGAGCCGTTGACCAAGAGGTTGGGGAATCGGGATGGCAGAACGGTTGGCTCGCTTCGCTCGCCCGAATAGTTCTCCTTGAAGTCGACCGTATCCTCATCGATGCCGTCAAGCATGTGCGCGGAGAGCTTGGCAAGCCGAGCCTCGACGTAGCGCATAGCAGCCGGGGGATCGTCGACCGTTCCAAAGTTCCCCTGGGGATCCACGAGTGGATGCCGCAGAGCGAAGTCCTGAGCCAGTCGAACCATGGAGTCATAGACAGCTTCGGGTGCATGTGGATGGAACCAACCCACGACGTCGCCGACGACACGGGAGGCCTTGCGGTACGGCGTGCCTGGCCGGATTCCGCTGTCCCACATGGAGTACAGCACTCGCCGATGCACCGGCTTCAATCCATCTCGAACATCTGGCAGTGCCCTCGAAACGATGACTGACATCGCATACTCGAGAAACGAGTCTTGCATCTCACTTTCAATGTCGATCGGCTGGGCCGCTTCTGGTTTCATGGATTCGTTCGACATGCTCTTCCTACGCGTCCAGGAAACGGACGTCCTTCGCATTCTGTTGAATGAATTTTCTTCTCGCCTCGACGTCGACGCCCATCAGAATCGAGAACGTCTGCTCTGCGGAGAACAGCTCCTCGAGCTCAACTCGCAACAAGGTTCGCTGGGCAGGATCCATCGTTGTATCCCACAGTTCGTTCGCATTCATCTCACCGAGGCCCTTGAATCGTTGAACGTTGATCTTGCGACCCTCGTTCTCGGCCTTGAAACGATCGAGGTCCTCGTCCTTCTTGATCCAGGTCGTCTTCGTTCCGATCTTCGCCGAGTACAACGGCGGCTGTGCGATGTAGACATAACCATGCTCGATGACGTCGATCATGTGCCTGAAGAAGAATGTCAAGAGAAGCGTTCGAATATGTGCACCGTCAACATCGGCATCGGTGAGGAGAATGATCTTGTTGTATCTGGCCTTGGCTATATCCATCTCCTCGCCGATCCCGGTGCCTATAGCAGTGATCAACGACTGAACCTCGGTGTTCTGAAGAACCCGTGCGAGGCGGTTCTTCTCCACATTGATGATCTTGCCGCGGATCGGGAGAATCGCCTGGAACTCGGAGTTTCTCGCCTGTTTGGCTGAGCCCCCCGCCGAGTCGCCCTCGACGATGAACATTTCAGACAATTCGGGATCCTTCGATGAGCAGTCCGAGAGTTTCCCCGGTAGGCCACCGGATTCGAGAAGGCTCTTACGGCGCGTGAGATCACGAGCTTGTCTCGCAGCAGCACGGGCTCTGGCCGCTTGACTAGCCTTGTCTACGATCCTGCGTCCCTCACCTGGATGTTTGCCGAACCACTCGGGCAGCGCCTGGTTCATCGCTTTCTGTACGAATGACTTGACTTCAGTGTTGCCGAGCTTTGTCTTCGTCTGCCCTTCGAACTGGGGTTCACGTACCTTTGCCGAGATGACGGCCGTCAGCCCCTCTCTGACGTCATCTCCCTGGAGGTTCTTGTCCTTCTCCTTGAGGACATTCCTGTCACGTGCGAAGTCGTTCACTGCCTTCGTGAGCGCCGTGCGGAACCCCTCCTCGTGCGTCCCACCCTCGTGCGTGTTGATGTTGTTCGCGAATGAGAGAACGGACTCCGTATATCCGCTTGTCCACTGCATGGCGATTTCGACCTCTGCCGTGTCGTCTTTGTGCTCGAAGTAGGCGACCTGTTTATGGATCGGATCACGGCTCGCGTTGAGATGCTTGACGAAGTCGATGATTCCTCCGCCATAACGGAAAGTCTCCGTGACGGTCTCCTCCCCTCTCTCGTCTGAGAACCTGATCTCGAGTCCTTTCGTCAAGAACGCCATCTCTCTGAGACGGTTGACGACCGTTTTCGCAGAAAACTCGGTCGTTTCTTCGAAGATTTCAGGGTCAACCCAGAAAGTGACCTGGGTGCCCGTTCGCTTCATCGGCTGCATTTTCTTGATCTTGCCGATCGGCACCCCGTACTCAAACACCTGTTCCCACAGATGTCCTTCGCGAACCACCTCGACCTTTGTGCGAGATGACAAGGCGTTCACAACAGAGATGCCGACACCGTGAAGACCACCGGATACCTGATACGCACCAGAATCGAACTTCCCCCCGGCGTGGAGCGTCGTCATGACCGTGGTGAGTGCGGCTTCCCCCGTCGTCTTGTGTTTGTCGACGGGAATGCCTCGTCCGTTGTCTCGCACGCGCACACCGCCATCGGCGAGAAGTGTCACGTCGATGCGCGTGCAGAATCCCGCCATTGCCTCGTCCACCGAGTTGTCCACAACCTCCCAAACAAGGTGATGAAGCCCGCGTGGCCCGGTCGATCCAATGTACATGGCCGGACGTCGGCGAACGGCCTCGAGGCCCTCCAGGACCTGGATGGAGTCTGCTTCGTAGGGCGCGATCGCGGAACGCTTCGCTTTGCTCACTGGGCTCCTTTGGCTTGCCGCGTTGGTGGGGTTTGAGCGGCTGCTAACACCGGTGTAAGTATAGCCTGAATCATGGTCAAAACCCCCATTTCGTAGGCACTTTCGGGGTTTCTGCTACCGAGAAACCCGCAGCCGGATCGAGGTCACGAGATCGTCTCCGAAGACGCCTTTGATCGCATACAGCAGCTGCTCGGTCTGGTACTTCAGGAGGGTCCCGGCGGTGCCATTCGCGACCTCTACAAGCAGTGTCTTGTCCCGGATACCGATAGGGACCGATTGATCCGGCCAATCACCAGGAGCGAACTCGCTCCAGCTGCGTATCATCTCTCCCTGTCGCACATCGATCTTCCCCGCTGCCCGCTCTATGAGCGTCCCGAGCACTTCGCTGATCTCCGTAGGCGATTTTCGCTCACCATAACCGAGGTACTTTGCTCTCATCCCGACACGTTCCCTTCCTTCACCAACCAACGGCGTCCTCTGATGGGAAGTTCATCATCCCTCGCGGTTGTGACAAAAACCTGGCCGGCTTCGGTGAGAGATACCACCCGATTCGCTCGCTCACGATCGAGCTCAGAGAAAACATCATCGAGCAGCAGGATCGGTTTCTGATCGCGGATCTCCTCGATGACTCTGTAGGCGCCGATCCGCAGTGCCAATGCGGCAGTTCTCTGCTCACCCTGGGATGCTCGCGTTCGCGTCGACCGGTCGTCCAGGAGGAGGTTCGGTTCATCCCTGTGCGGTCCCACAGTCGTGGTTCTCACATCCATGTCCTTGCCTCGTTTGTCCCGAAGGGCAGCGCTCAGGGCAGACCGAAGAGCTTTGAGGTCTCCTGCGTGTTCGGATCCCCAGGTCGACCTGTACGACCAGGTAAGTGAACCCACCCCACCCACTACCGTGTATGCATTCTCCAGATGCGGCTGAAGAGCAACCGCGAGATTTCGCCGATGGATCAACACTCGAGATCCTGCATCAGCGAGCCGGTCATCCCACACACCGAGTGTGCTGGGATCCGTCCGCCTCCCATCCTGCCTCAACAGGGCGTTTCTCTGTCTCAGTGCCCGTTCATACTCCGTGAGATCCTGGCCGGCCTGGGGCCACAATCTCGCAGCCAGATCGTCCAGATAGTCTCTCCGCAGTGCAGGACCTCTCTTGATGACGTCCAGGTCGTCGGGTACAAAGGCAACGACTGGAACAGAGAGCAAGACATCATGGAATCGCTTCGGTCGTTTCTCGTTCACCAGCACAGTTCGCCGACCTGTCACCGGGAGCTCGCACTCCACCTTCATCTCCGATGCAGCACCACCGAAACCTCCGCGAATCACCGCAGCTTCGGATCCTTCTCGAACAAGTGCCGAATCAGACACGCCCCTGAAGGACCTCATCATCCCGAGATAGCCGATAGCTTCAAGGATGGAGGTCTTCCCTGCGCCGTTGTCACCAACGAGAATGTTCACTCCCTCATCAGGTACCAGCCGGAGCATCTCATATGGGCGAAAATCCTTGATCTCCAACCACGTGAGGTGCATATCACCTCACAGCCGGACCGGCATCAACAGATACTGGAAGTCCCGCTTTTCAGCACCTAGAAGGAGGCCGGGTTTCAACGGGTCGCTCGTCTCGATCACGACTTTCTCGTCATCGACAGCATTCACGCCATCCGTCAGATACCTGGTGTTGAAAGCAATCGTCATGTCATCACCGACATACTCGGCCTCGAGCAACTCTGTCGCCTCTCCGACTTCTTGACGAATGACGCTCAATTCGACGCCTCCCGAGTGCATCGCAAGCCGCACGGGAATGTGATCCTCGGCTACCAGCGCACACCGACCGACCGCCTCGAGAAGCGCAGCTTTGTCAACGGTGAGACTGTTCGTATGACTTTCCGGAAGCAACTGCCTGTAGTTCGGGAACGTCGAATCGATGATACGGACCGTAAGTCTCCCTTGATCGGTCACGAAGGAGGCCTCGCGTTCACCCAGCGCAATCGTCATGGGGCCTGCGCCTATGGTGCGGCCCAGCTCCCGGAGCGCTCGATACGGAACCAGTTTGGAACCCTGCGTCTTCACTCCCTCGACATCACGAACGCCGAGCCGATAGGAGTCCGTAGCGACGAGACGGAGACCGTCCCCCTCTCCTTCGAATAACACACCCGTCAATGTTGGTCTTGCGTCATCAACCGATGCGGCGACTCCCGCTTGGCCGAGGGCCTTGATCAACTGTGCTCCATCGACCTGGATACCGCCTTCAACAGATGTGTCGGTGATCTTGGGATAATCCTCTACCGCCATCTCACGCAGCTTGAAACGGGGACCTCCCCCGGTAATCTCCACCTCACCATCGTTCGAGCCGAAGGTCACAGCCCCGGATGGAAGTTTGCGAACAGCTTCGGCAGCGAGTTTTGCGGGAATCACAGTCCTCCCCTCCTCGGTGACTTCGACCTCGAGATACGTCCGCACCGTCACCTCATTGTCTGTTCCGGTCACCGTCAGCTTTCCGCCTGCCACCTCACAGAGAACTCCCTGGAGGATCGGGAGAGGTGAACGTGTGCCGACAGCCCTGCCGGCTCTCGCCAGCACATCCGCCAGGTCGTCTCGTTCTGCTCTGATGCGCACTTGTTCTCCCCTGCTTCTATTGCTGCTGATTATGTTTAAAGAGTAGTAGTAGTAGTAGGCCCTGTGGATTGTGGAAAGCTGCTCCTAACCCGTTCTGTGCAAGCATTCTTGCATCCACAGGCATTGTTGATAAAGGGGTAGTTATCCCCGGACCACAGACATGAGGTATTGCCGCAGTGGAGAAGTCTCATGTTGTCCTCAGCTCCTGAGTTATGGCCGAGACTTCATCGAAAATGGCCTTATCGGTCTGGATGAGGCCGGTAATCTTGTCTACTGCGTGCATGACCGTTGTGTGATCACGACCACCAAACGCTGCGCCTATCTTCGGGAGAGAGAGACCTGTGTGTTCTCTGCACACGTACATGGCGACCTGACGTTGCCTGGCGAGGGGCTGCCGTCGCGAGGAACCGGTCATTTCCGCTTGGGGAATCTGGTAGTACTGGGATACCGTCGAGATGATCGAGTCAGCCGTGAGGGGCGCTGCTGATTGAAGTCCGACGACGTCACGAAGGACATTCAATGCAAGATCTAGCGTCACCCTCTCACCGGTGAGGGTGGAGAATGCCGTGACCCGAGTGAGGGCACCCTCCAACTCCCTGATGTTATCCGCCACATTCTCAGCGATGAACTCGAGAACTTCTGGCGGCACAGGCGTCGGGTTTGATGACGCATTCTTGCGGAGAATCGCAAGTCGAGTTTCCACGTCTGGACTCTGAATATCGGTCGTGAGTCCCCACTCGAATCGGCTTCGTAGCCGGTCCTCGATCGTTCGGAGCTCCTTGGGCGGTCTGTCGGACGAGATGACCATCTGGTTGCCTGCCTGGTACAGCGAGTTGAACGTGTGAAAGAACTCTTCGAGCACCTGCTCTTTGCGTTCGAAGAACTGGACGTCATCGAGAAGAAGCAATCCGACCTTCCGGTATCGCGACTTGAAATCGTCCATGCGTTTGCGGCGGATCGAATTGATGAAGTCGTTGAAGAACGATTCAGATGTGACATACCGCACAACGGTTGTTGGGTCGAGTTCGAGACGGTGTTGACCCACGGCGTGAAGAAGATGCGTTTTGCCGAGCCCTGCCGCTGCGTAGATGAACAATGGGTTGTAATGACGACCGGGTTGTTCGGCTACGGCCTGGGCAGCAGCATGAGCGAATCGATTTGATTGACCAACCACAAAGTTCTCGAAGGAGTACCTGGCGACCAGGTTCGAGGTGTCGTTTCGGCTTCGAGCGACACTGCCCGTGGGAGGGGCAGAAACGTCGAGCATCGGCTGATACGGAGCAACGGACACCGATTCCACATCAACCGGCTGGGTGGTTACCGTGATCATCACATCGAACGGTTCCGGCCAGACAGATCCAGCGATCTCGCGGACCTGGTGGGTGTAATTGTCCCGCACCCAGGTCGCATTGAAATGATTTGGTGCAACGAGGTGCAGTCCCGAATCCGCGAATGACGCAGTCAGCGGTTTGATCCACGTCTCCCATTTCGCCACACCAATGACGTCTCGCAACCGACTGTGGAAGAGATCGATCTGTGAATCCATTGTCCCTACTGGGGTCTGTGTGACTCCCACGCTTGTTGTCTCCCCTCAGCATGCACCCAGCCGGAAAACTATCCACACATCTATCCACAGGATGTGGAGAAGATGCACCATGGCCGATCAAGAAAACCGGCCCAAGGTTGCTCCCAAAGGGGAAGAGCGGACATCCGCTATGGAAGCGAAGGCGAGCATAGGAACTGTTTGCGACACAACCCAAGAGCGGCAAATCTGCGACTACCGTGCGTTGGAAAGAGGTTGGTTCGAGGTCTAAAATCCGTGCGCTGCATGGGTTTCAGGCTGATGCCCTGTGCCAGGGGGTTGATGCCTGTCAATCGACTTTGGCCGATTTGACCCTATCCTGTCTTTCGCGGGGCCTTCCTAGTTTTCGCGGGTTGTGCCATCACTGTCGGTTTCTCCAGGGATCCACCTAGAATGCCTGCGTTCCGTGACCACCACGGATTTACCGCGACTTCCCCAACCAGGGACACCTCATCATGAAGCGTACGTACCAACCCAATAACCGCCGCCGTAAGCGCAAGCATGGCTTCCGTGGTCGCATGCGCACCCGAGAGGGCCGTGCGCTGATCAAGCGTCGCCGCACCAAGGGCCGCCACAGACTCTCCGCCTAGTGCCGCCCTTTATCTCCCTTCGGCCTGGGTCTCGGTTCGGATCCATCTACCGTACGGGACAGAGACGACGGTCAGGTGGACTCACGGTCCTTCACGCCACAGGCAGCAGCTCGTTACCAGAGGTTGGTGTCGTCGCGGGAAGGAACGTCGGAAACGCGGTGCAACGTAACCGAGCGAAGCGCAGGCTCAGAGAAGCGGCGGGTCGAGTCGATCTGCAGCCGAACACAGCCTACGTGGTGGTAGCTTCCGTGGGTGTGTTGCATGTGCAGTTCGACGAACTCGTGGGATGGTTTTCCTGCGCAGTAGCGCCCGACGGAGACAGGACCGAGGATCAGCGATGAACGAGCAGGATGATAGGAAGACGAGCCTCGGAGCTCGGGTGCTTCTCGGTCTCGTTCGCGCCTATCAGAAGGCAGTGTCTCCTCTTCTGGGACAGAATTGCCGGTACTACCCGTCGTGCTCCCGCTACACATCTGAAGCGATCGAAATTCACGGCGCCCTCAAAGGCGGTTGGTTCGGTGTGAGGCGCATCGGCCGGTGTCATCCGTTCCATGAGGGTGGGTTCGATCCTGTGCCGGGAGGGAACGACGCGATAACCCAAGAACCACAAGGAAGTAATCCGTGAATCCGTGGACCTTGCTGCTGAATGCGCTGGGGACTTCTCTAGCGTTCTTCTATGACATTATTCCAGAATATGGAATTTCTATCATTTTTCTCACCGTCGCGGTGAGCCTGCTTCTCTTCCCGCTGACGGTCAAACAGACCCGTTCGATGAAAGGGATGTCGGAGATCCAGCCAGAGGTCAAACGGCTCCAGAAGGAGTACAAGGAGGACCGAGAGGAACTCAACAAGCGTCTGATGGAGCTATACAAGGAGAAAGGCGTCAACCCGGCGGCTGGATGTCTGCCGTTGGTTGTCCAGATGCCCATCTGGTTCGCTCTCTATCGGGTACTCTGGCAGGGGCAGGGAGTGCCAGCGGATTCAGCCCTGGGCGAGGTCTTTGTAAAGACCACCGCAGCGCTCGAGGCAGGCGTAGCGATCACTGCTCCCGTCTTCGATTCCGTGACGTTGTTCGGGATGAACCTGCGAGTCAGTCCGGCAGCGGCCGTTGACTTCAATAACATCGTTGCTTCACTTCCTTACATCATCCTTCTTGTGATCATCGTTGCGGCCGGCTTCTACCAGCAGGTGCAAACAACACGAAAGAAGAGCACCGACGGCAACGATCAGCAGAGCACCCAGATGCAGGGGATGCAGAACGCTATGAAGATCATGCCGGTAATCTTCGGTTTCATCTCCTGGAACCTCGTCTCTGGTCTCGGTGTCTATTTCGCCACTTCGAATACATTCCGCATCGGCCAGCAGGCCTTGATTCTCAGGATGGGTGGCAATGATGATGATGGGAAGAAGGTGGCAGACGGTTTGGACCGACCCCCCGACAACTCGTCAGACGGACCGAAGACAACCGGTCCGAGCCAGCATGCGAGCAAAAAACGCAACCGCCGAAAAAGGAAGTAGCCCCATGGAATGGGTTGAGGTACAAGGAAAGACCGTTGACCTCGCCGTCGACGTCGCCGTGCAAGAGCTTGGCTTGCAGTCCAGAGAGGACGTCGAAGTCGAGATCATCCAGGAGCCGAAGGTCGGTTTTCTTGGCATGGGTGGAAAAGACGCGATCATAAAGGTCACGAAGGCACCGAAGAGGCGTCGAAGACGTCGCAGCCGCGGTCGGTCAGGGAAAACAAAGGAACCAGCCACGAACCGACAGAACAGCGGTGATGGGCGATCCGGCCCGGGTAGACAGACCCAGGGAAAGCAGTCGAGAAAACCCCGTCAGGAGAAGCAGGTGCCCAAATCAGACGAAGAGAAGTCAGAGGAACGGTCGAATGAGCGTCCCGAGCAGGCACCCATCGAGGAGCAAGCGAAGGTGGCGGCAGGGTTCATCACGGGCCTGCTCGATGCCTTCGGCCTCGAGGGAGCGGTCGAAACGCGCATAGAGGATGACGTTCTCTATATCGATGTCGAGGGAGCGCAGACAGAAGCGCTCGTAGGTCCCAAAGGTTCCGTGATGCAGTCGGTCCACGAGCTGACGAGAACGGTCGTACAGCGTAAGACCTACGGCGCACCTCGGATGAGGATTGACATAGCGGGTTATCGCGAGCGTCGCCGCGAGGCACTCAAGATCTACACGGGCAAACTCGCCGCGCAGGTCATTGAGGAACAGGATGAGATCATGCTCGAACCGATGAATGCGGCCGACCGAAAGGTCGTTCATGATGCTGTTGCAGACATCGAGGGTGTCCGCTCGTTCTCTGAGGGTGACGAACCTCGACGAGCGGTCGTCATCTCGTACGAGGGCGATGGCTGACCATCACGAATGGGCGCCAGAACGACCGTTTGTCACGCACAGACGACTGACGAGGTAGACCAGCAAAGACTGTTTCACGTGGAACATCGAGGGAGTAGGATGCTCGTGTTCCACGTGAAACAGAGATGAGCAGTACCAAGACACTCGATGATGTCGCTCGCTGGCTTGGGACCGAGTGGTCCGAGGGCCAGCGGGCGATGTTCGTTCGCTATCAGTCGTGGTTGCTCGACGAGGCGATGCCTGCCGGTGGTATTGGGCCGGGCGAGGCGCATCGTATCTTTGATAGGCACATTGCCGACTCGCTGGTATTTGCCAAGTTGATCCAGAACGAGGCGAGAACGCTTGTCGATGTTGGGTCGGGAGTCGGGCTTCCAGGCATTCCGATAGCGATAGCGTGTCCACACATCGCTGTGACACTCGTCGACCGGTCGGAACGTCGAGCCGGTCTGGCATCGAGGGCGTGTCGCATACTCGAACTCGACAGAGTGGTGGTATCAACGAGTGATGCCGCCGACATCGACGAAACTTTCGACATCATTACCTTTCGGGCCTCCCTCTCGCTTGATCGAGCGACGAAGGTTTTTGACCGCCTGGCGGGCAGTAGCGGTGAGGGCCTCTTTGCCTTGAGCAGGGTTCAGGCGCCGATTGCCCCACTCAAGGCACCCGAGCACACTATCTTCACCATCATGTCCGAAGGTCTCGAGGTGCTTGACTCACCTGCGTGGATGCTTAGGATGCAGCGAAGGCAGTCAACATAGGAGTTAACAAGCGATGTCCGCAGGTACGGTAGTCGCCATTGCCAACCAGAAAGGTGGCGTTGGCAAGTCCACAACGGCCATCAATCTCGGTGCCGGCCTTGCGCTTCAGGGAGAGCGAATGCTCATCATCGATCTCGACCCCCAGGGAAATACTAGCTCTGGACTCGGGATCGATAGGGAAACCATTGAATCCTCTACGTACGACGTGCTTGTCGACGGCGCTTTCATCTCGGATGTTCTGGAGCCGACTTCCGTACGAGGTCTCCATGTAGTCCCGGCGACCATCGAGCTTGCAGGCGCAGAGATCGAACTCGTTTCCATGTTCTCACGTGAGCAACGACTCAAACAAGCCCTCGCGGCGATAACCGACGATTACGACTTTGTACTGATCGATTGTCCTCCGTCCCTTGGCCTGCTGACGATCAACGGTCTTGCGGCAGCGCAAGAGGTGCTCATTCCGATCCAGTGCGAGTACTACGCACTGGAAGGCGTCAGCCAATTGACGCGCAACATCGATCTCGTCAAGGGAAGCCTTAACCCTCAACTTGAGATCGAAGGTGTTGTTTTGACGATGTTCGATGGACGAACAACGCTTGCTGCGGATGTTGTTGAACAGGTACGGAGCCATTTCGCAGACACAGCCTACAAAACGGTGATACCGAGAACGGTGCGTCTGTCCGAGGCGCCGTCATATGGAGAACCCATCGAAGCATACGATGACATGTCCCGCGGAGCGATCGCATATCGAGAGCTCGCCAGGGAGTTCAGGAGGCGCCATGGCCGCACGTAAGATTGGATTGGGAAGAGGGCTTGATGCCCTGCTTCCCCAGGATCGCCCCGTCTCGGGTTATGGGGAGATTCCTGTAGATGCAATCGAGCCGAATCCGAGGCAGCCCAGGGCGGACTTCGATCCGGCCGGTATTGATGCTCTTGCAGCTTCGATCGAGGCTGTTGGATTGCTTCAACCGATCGTGGTTCGTGTGGACGGCGATTCCTATGTTCTTGTTGCAGGAGAGCGAAGGCTGCGAGCGATGAAGCAGGTGGGGCAACCTTCGATCGCCGCCGTGATCAGGGACGAAACAGACGATGGTACGAACCTGACAGAGGCGCTGGTCGAGAACCTTCAGCGAGAGGATCTGAACGTTCTCGAGGAAGCAGCAGCCTACAGTCAGCTACTGGAAGATTATGGAATGACCCATGATGAGATAGGCAGTCTTGTGGGAAAGAGTCGTTCCGCGGTGACGAATACGCTTCGGCTCCTGCAGTTGCCTGCGCCCCTACAGGCCATGCTTGTCAATGGTGAGCTCTCTCCCGGCCACGCACGAGCGCTTCTGGGGTCGGACGATGAGGTATATGCCGTGCACATCGCCAAACGAGCCGCCGCCGAGGGCTGGACGGTTCGCAGGGTGGAGGAGGCGATGCGATTACGTGCGACCCAGGACAGGAGCTCGAGCAGCCGCTCGAAGATGATCCGACCAGCCGCAATCATCGAGCTCGAAGACCGACTACAAGAGCGTCTCGGCACGAAGGTCAGAATCGATTACCGCGGCAAGGGAGGGAAGATCACGATCAAGTACACCTCCCCAGAGGACCTCGAGAGGATCTACCGGCACCTGTTCGTACCCGAGACTTAACAAATCGTCTCTCGCTCTGGGGCGGAATCGGTCGCGAAAGTCGTGTCACGAATCGCCCCTCCCCATTCTCTCCGCTTTCGTCAGGGAGATGGATCACAAGGGGCGAACGTACCGACGCGTCAGGAATCGAGTTGGGTATGTACGAGGGCGTCAGCCCTCGTACATGGATGCGAGGGAGTTGGCGACGACCCGTCCGGTTCTCCGGCTGATGGATCGGAGCGCAACCACAACCGCGGGTGAACGGGTCTCTTTGAGCATCGGAAGAGTCTTTCCTTGGGGTTTTACGCCGAGCCGCTTGGCGAGATGAGCTGCGATCTCCATGCCACCCTCAGACCGGGAGTGAGCTGACTGGAAGAAATACACAGCCTCGTCACCGTTTCGTACAAGGAGAAACCCGACGACGATGTCGGGATTGACTCTGTTTGCTCGCTGTGCTCGCAGCCTCGCGGGAGGATCGGTATCGATGCTTCGACTGATCATCGGTGATGCACCGAGGAGTTGGAACGCGGAAAAGGCTGCTGTGGCTGCAGACCAAGCCTCCCGGCCTTCGCGGGGGTCGCGACATTCGGGATCGAGGTAGATTCGCTGGCCGGCGATGGAGCTGGGGAGAGACGCGAGCCATTGGCGCTCTCTCACAGCCTCACGACCGTGCTTCTGCGTGGCCATCTCGATGAGGCTCAGTTCGTCCCTTACAATGCGCCCGGAAATTCCATCTTCTGCCAGTCCACGGTTACGCTGAAAGTCCATGAGACCCGTGAGGGTATCCGGACCGAAGATACCGTCTACCTTTCCCGTGTCGAATCCGAGCGAGTTGAGCAGAGCCTGGAGGTTGGAAACATCATCTCCCCGCATCATTGGAACACGGCGATATAGCAGCCGGTCTCCGAGCCGGTATCCTGCATCCACAATGGCGCGCCAGGTCTCCGGACCGACGATCCCGTCGACGGGCAGTCCTCGCTGGGACTGAAAGTTCGAGACAGCTTCGAAGGTGCTTTCTCCGAAAACACCCGACTCGTCCGGTTCGCAGGGGTGGTCGAGTGCAGAGAGCCGGTCCTGAACATCGCGAACCGGCTCGCCGCGATCGCCTTTGTGATAGAGCCTCACGAGCCCGATCGTGCCAGATTTCGCCTACTGGAGGAAATCGGACAGCTCCGAGATGAGTTGGCCCTTGCTGCGAGCTCCGACAAAGCGGCGTTTCTCCTCTCCGCCCTGGAACACGATCAAGGTCGGGATGCTCATCACGCCATACGAACTCATGGTCGCGGGATTCTCATCGACGTTGAGCTTTGCGACGGTGAGCTTCTCGCTGTTCTCCCCGGCAATTTCGTCGAGGGGACCGTCCATCACTTTGCAAGGACCGCACCACTCCGCCCAGAAGTCGACAAGCGTCGGCGTATCTGAAGCGATCGCAGCTGCGAAATCTGCGTCCGTGACTGTCGTCGTATTCTGACCCATGTACTCTCCTGTCTCTGGTCCGGCGGTTGAGCTCGGATCGAATGTGTTGGGTTAGGCCTATTCGTGAAGCAAACGTTGGGCATCGAGTGCCGCCTGGCACCCCATACCGGCCGCTGTGACGGCCTGGCGGTAGATCTTGTCAATTACATCGCCTGCTGCAAATACGCCGTCGACCGAGGTTTTCGTCGTGCCGGGCTCCGTCAGGATGTAACCGATTTCGTCGAGTTCAAGATGGCCGTCGAACACCTTGGTATTGGGGCTGTGTCCAATGGCCACGAATACTCCGTCGACAGCGAAATCGGTGACTTCGTCTGTCTTGACGTTTCGGATCTTTGCTTCGGTGACGAGCGTCTCCCCGACGACCTCCTCAACGACCGAGTCCCAGAGCACATCGATCTTCGGATGGTCGAGGACACGATCAACCATGATCGGTGACGCTCTGAACTCGTCCCTTCTGTGGACGACGGTCACCTTGGAGGCGAACTTGGTGAGGAAGATTGCCTCTTCCATTGCGGTGTCGCCCCCGCCAACGACGAGAAGTTCCTTCTCCTTGAAGAAGAAGCCGTCACATGTAGCGCATGCAGATACGCCGAAGCCTCGGAGTCGGTCCTCGCCTTCGACTCCGAGCCAGCGTGCCGATGCTCCGGTCGAGATGATGACACTGTCTGTTGTGTAGGTGTCCTGGCCGACGGCGACCTTGAAAGGGCGTTCGGAGAAGTCGACCTCTGTGACATCAGAGCTGACGATCCGAGTTCCGAATCGCTCAGCTTGCTTGCGCATCTGTTCCATGAGGTCAGGACCCATGATTCCGTCGGCGAAACCGGGATAGTTCTCCACATCTGTCGTGATCATGAGCTGCCCTCCGCGCTCCACACCCTCGATCATCAACGGATCGAGATCTGCGCGTGCGGCATAAATGGCTGCGGTGAGGCCCGCGGGGCCGGAGCCAATGATGAGGACCTTTTCGGTCATGGACTACTCCTGTCGCGAGGGTCTGTCTTGGGGATACCGCCGTGACCAGACGAACGCTCCAACCAGAATGAGAAGCAGGCCCACGACGGCGTATGCGGTTTCCGTTCCGATCAGCGTTCCGAGTGCGCGGAATATTCCCACCAGGAGCCAGATGACTGCGGTAATTGCGGCCACGAGCAGAATGAGTCCGACGGCAGTCCAAGTTATAGCCATAGCGGCACGATCGACCGAGAGCTCACGGATCTTGGTTGCGACCTGTTCAAGGCCGTCTGCGAGGCGTGCCGAAATGGGTGGATTGTGCTCAGACATAGTGAGCAGGAGCCTAGTGTCCTGAGTCGCAAGTCATGTACAGAATCTCGCCGGGCCTCACCGTCCCTGGCTGCGTCCTCCGCCTCGACACAGTCCGGACTGTGCCTTCGTTGTGCGTCCTTGCCAGAAACGCCGATGCCTCGGGAAGATCAGCACGAACTTACGACTCAGGACACTAGTAGTCGTCGGATCGTGGCGGTTCGTGTCTACAGATCGGAGTCGACGATTTCACAGGTTGAGAGATTGACGCTCACGCCTGCCTCGACCCCCGAACCGTAGTCGAGTCCGAAGTAGGCGATCGTGGAACCGTCGATATCTTCCGCGCCCAGGGGGAGGATTCTCTGGATCCCCCGAGGAAGGTCGGGTTCGATCTCGATGAGACACTCCGTTAGCGACCCGGTACGGAGGATTGTCGTCTTGGTGAGCTCAAGCGGCGCAAGTCTCGAGTCCAGATCGTCCGGACTGGATGCGCCCTGAGCCCGATCGAGTAGATCGCTGAGTTCAACGGAGCCCGTTTCGTAGACTGCGATCTCGGTCTCATCAGCGAGAGTTTGGCCATCGTTGGCTGGCGTTTCTCGTGTTCCTGCAGCAGCGATCGTCGTTGCGGTCAGGGCTTCGCTTTGACTGTCGAGTTCGGCACTGGCGGGACTGAAGGATTCGTCAGACGAACCCCCCGTCAGAGTTCCAGGAAGGATCACGATGGCCGCAACGACCGCCGCGGCGGTCGCGAGGCCAAATACCGGCTGCCACCAACGAGTTCTTCGTTTGAGCGGAACCGCTGGTTTTCCCTCACCTGTGAGACCAAGTTTTTCGGTGAGATTGATGTGGAGCGCGGAACGCTCCTCGTGGGTCATCTGTGGAACGGCGCTGGACCGAAGGAATTCGAGCGCCGCGACCTGGTCTGCGTATTCGGATGCGAGTTCAGGATTCGCCTCGATGCGCGCGGCGGCATCCTCAGCAGCAGCGGTGCTGAGGCGCCCTACTGCAAGCGCAGCGATGAGGTCGCGGTCCTGATCGTTCATCATTCTCCGATGTCTCCATTTGGATGCTCAGAGGGCGGCCTGAGGTTCCCGAGACTTTGAGCAAGTTGTTTCCGGGCACGGAAGAGCCTGCTCTTTATCGTTCCCGTAGGCACCTCAAGCGTATCGCTTGCCTGATCTAGCGACATGCCCTGAAGGTCAACAAGCACCACGGCAGCCCTGAACTCTGGACTCAGTTGTCCAAGTGCGTCCTCGATGTCGGGCCGTACCTCAACAGCGTCGAACGCGTCCCTCGCCTGAGGATCCACAGGGTCATATGACTCGGGAATCCGCTCTGCCCTCTTCCGCTTTTCCCGACGCAGATGGTCGTAACAGGTATTGACCGTGACTCGGTAGAGCCATGTCGAAAAGGCCGCTTGGGCCTTGTACCGATCTGCCTTGCGGAAGACGGTGAGGAACGTGTCCTGGGTGGCGTCGAGTGCTGCTTCGCGGTTGCGGAGCATGCGGAGGCATATGGCGAACACACGATCTTCGTGGGCAGACACCAGCTCGTTGAACGCATCGATATTTCCTGCGAGGTACTGGTCGATCAGTTCGATGTCGCGGTCGGCTCGGTCGGTCATTCCGGGGTAGACAGTAGACAGAGGACAGATGACAGTACGACATGGATGGGCGTCTGCTTCCTTTCATCCCGAGACGGGAGCGATACCTCTGACTAGGGTTGCCGTACCAAGCGGGCCTCGGAAGGGCACATGTGATCTGCGAGTCGCCGAAGCTGCCTACGGCGCAAAACGGACGTCCGAGATCCTCGCCTGAAACGATCCGTCTGCTCGTTCAGGCAGATCGGTGAGCCAGAGCAGCCAAAGACCGCCACCACGGATGGGAACCTGGATGCGGGACTCGGCTCGTTGGAGCGTTCCTCTTGCAAGCCTTTCCCAGTCGAGGGGACTCTCTGGCATCGATGCAAACCAGCCGAGGCTGAATACGGTCCCGGGTGATCCCGTGATGAAGACGGTCTCCGGTGTTCCGTCCAAGTCGAACACAAGCCCTACGCCATCTTTCACCTCGCTCAGCGGACGTGAGTATGCCTCGGTGGACCAGGCGGTGGACCGGTTGCCATCGGTCGTACCATCCACCGTGTCGTCGCTTTCCGTTCCGTCACCCAGGGGGTCGTATACGGTCACCTCTGCTGCCACGCGTTCAGGCTTGTCGACCGGATTCACTACCTGGGTTGGGGTCGTCGACGTTGGAGTGGCAGGTTCCGCTGTGACCGGATATAGGACGGGGGAATCCGGATCGAAGTCCGAAGCCAGACCCACGGCTGCTATGAAGGCGATGAGAAGAACGATCAATCCGAACAATGTCAGGGTGCGCCACGGTTTGGTCGGACTCTCTTCCATTTGTGTCACATTTGGTGCAGCTTGAAGAGATCTCGCCAGCGCTGCCGCGTCGAGTTGTCCCTCGATTCCCGCGCGGAGTGCATGGTCGACGGCCGGGTGAACGCCGTCGATGACATCGGATGGGAAGACGCTGGTGTCGTTTGTGCCTGTGATCGCCGCACGGAGAACCTCGGCTAGTGCCATCGTGTCCTCCGCAGAGTCTGACCATCGGCTCTCTCTGCCGAACGCGCCAAGCTTCACGGGATGGGCGGCGGAGTAGTGGACCGAGGACGTGTCTATTGCTCCGTGAACTCCTCCAAGCTCGTGATAGCGGGACAAGGCGAGGCACAACCCCGAAGCATTGGGTAGAAACTCCACGACGGGGATGGCTTCGTCTGCCCGTAGTCGGTCGGCGATGGTCACTCCGCCGTCCCATTCAGATATCGAGTAAGCCGATGCTGAGGTTTCGCCGGCCGCGAAAACCTTTTGGAGATGGATGTCGTTCAGCGCGGCCGCAGATCGCACGTTCTCCAAGAACGAGCTGTGGCGCGCGCTCGAAGACTCTGGTGCGAGATACCGGATGAGAACAGGCCGATCGAGTGTGTCGTCCTGAGCAAACCACTCCTCGATATCACCGTCGCTCCCGAGTCGGATATTCAGTCGATAGCGGTCCGGAAGCCTGGGAGGCACTTTTGCTATCCGGACTTCAGAACCGCCAGCGATTCTGGGAGCTGTACATATCCCTCCGCCTCGTAAAGGCCGATCGCCGCCGAGTTGTTGAATTGTGTGTTCAGCAGAATGGCTCGCGAACCGTGGCGTTGAGCACTCCGAGCAGCGGCGCGCACGAGGCTTCGTCCCATGCCCTGGCCCTGCCATTCCGGATCAACCGCAACACGCTGGAGATAGGAGATTGCATGGCCGTAACCGACAACAGCGAACCCGGTGATTCCCAGGTCTCCGTCGTTGATCACGAAGACATTGGATTTGGATGTGGCTTGCGTGGATTCGACGAGAGCAAGGTGGTCAAATCTCCAGAACTCTGGGAACGCCGCTTGGTCGATAGCGAGCATGGCTTGGAGATCCGGTCGGTCCGCCCGTGCAACGAGATGTTGAGGCGCCGGTATAGGTTCGTCGAGGCTGAGACGCATGAGGGCAAGATCGATGTAATCAACGAAACCAGCGTTCTCCCATGGTTTTCGGGAGGATCTCGACAGGGGTGAGGACAGTACGGCCGGAGCACCTGCGATGAAGAGTTTGTCGACGCAGGCGCCGATGAAGCTGCTGCCACCACGAAGGACGCGCAGCGACGCATCGTGAACAGCGGTGTTCCATGGACGGGCTTCTGCCCTCGCCCAGCCGCGGCGAAGAGACACGGAACCTGGCCAGGTACCTCGCTGGAATACTCGATGCGGTGAATCTACAAGTGCCAAGACCTCTCCAAGGGTCGCACCACGCACTAACAGGGTAACCGCGATTCGTCCGGGTCGAGTGCGTGGGACAATCTCACCGATGTCCGTACTGCTCGTGACCCATGATTCAAGCTGGGAACACGTGACGCCTCCCAGCCATCCTGAAAGGGTGGATCGATTAGGCGCCGTTCTCGATGGAGTCCGTTCTAGTTCAGTGGATGTGATCGATCTCGACGCACCCGCCGTGGATCATGCGCTTCTCGAGCTCGTGCACGCGCGAAGCTATATCGATCAGATAGAGCAGTTCTGTGCCAGTGGCGGTGGTGCGATCGACGAGGACACTTTCGTCGTACCTGCGTCGTTCAATGCCGCATTACACGCTGCTGGAGCGGGACCGGCCGCGGTCGATGTTCTCGGCAGGGGAGATGCCGATTCCGCATTTGTCGTCGTGAGGCCGCCAGGACATCATGCCGAACGAAGCGGGGCAATGGGGTTCTGCCTCTTCAACAACGTTGCGGTGACGGCGGCCTATCTGCGCAACAAGGGAGAACGCGTCGCGATCATTGACTGGGATGTACACCACGGTAATGGCACCCAGAGCACGTTCTTCCGCGATCCGGATGTTCTGTATGTATCAGTCCATGAATTTCCCTTTTACCCGGGAACGGGTTGGATCGAGGAGCTCGGTGATGGTCCCGGAATAGGGACAACGATCAATATTCCACTGCCCGGAGCCACAAGTGCTGTGTCGTACCTTGCAGCCTTCGGTCGGATTGTGGTCCCCGTCGTTGAGCAGTTCGATCCGGATTGGATTCTGGTGAGCAACGGCTACGACGCACACAGACTCGACCCCTTGGGTGGACTCATGCTCGAGTCAGAGCACTATGGCTTGATGGCGGGCTGGGCAGCGAGTCAGGTTCCGAACGCAAGGGTGATTGCGATTCTCGAAGGGGGATATGACTTTGCAGCGATCAGGGAGTCCTCTGCTGCGACGATCGAGGGTCTTGTCGGATTGGTCGGTGACCCGTCGTGGCCGACTGAGATGGCGGCGTCCGGCGGTCGGGTCACAGATCTAGTAGTCGAAGCTCTGAGCCCGTATTGGGAACTTCGTTAAGGCAACCGACCGACCGTCCGATATCGGTTGAGAACAATCGACCACCGGGAGTCCCAAGTGACCGATCAGAGCCCAGGCCTCGACGAGCTTCTCGAGAAACTCGTGTCCACCGGCGGGTCAGATTTGCACCTCAAAGTTGGATCACCACCCGCGTACCGCATCGATGGCGTGCTGCATCCGGCCGAGCTGACACCTCTCAGCGCCGATCATACACAAGAGTATCTGCGAGACTTGCTACCCCGACGCCTCAAGGATGGCTTTGAAGATGTGCCCGACATCGATTTCGCATTTGGGAGATCCGGCCTGGGTCGGTTCCGCGTAAACGCATACCGGCAGCGCGGCTCGGTCAACATCGTCGTCCGGTCGGTTGCGCCGACAACCAGGACGCTCAGCGAACTTGGTTTGCCACTAGCTATCAACAGTGTCTGTGAAGAACCCGATGGGCTCATCATCGTGACGGGGCCGACGGGATCGGGGAAGACAACGACCTGTGCAGCGATGATCGATCAGATAAACACATCGCGACGTGCGAGCATCATCACGATCGAGGATCCAATCGAGGTTCTCCATCGCGACAAGATGTCGATCATCAGCCAACGCGAGGTTGGTGTGGATACGCCTTCGTTCAAAGAGGGCATGGCGTCTGTCCTTCGACAGGATCCTGATGTGATCTACGTTGGCGAGCTCAGGGACCAAGAGACCATCGAGGCTGCCCTCATCGCCGCGGAGACAGGGCACCTCGTCATCTCAACGATGTACACCCTTGACGCGATGGAGACAGTGCGTCGCATCCTCGATTCTTTTCCGCCGTATCTCGAGCGTCGCATCCGTCAGATGTTGGCGACGACGTTGCGTTCGATCGTGTCACAGAGGCTCATTTCGAGGGCAGACGGAAAGGGACGTAGTGTTGCCACCGAAATCCTCGTGAACACCGAAGCGGTCCAGGAGCGGCTCGTTGAGCACGATCGCATAGAAGAGGTATTCGAGGTCATTCTTGAAGGAGCCTTCTATGGAATGCAGACCATGGATCAGGCTATTGCAAAGAAATACGAAGCTGGGGAGATCACATTCGCGGATGCGCTTGCGCATGTTGCCTCACCTCGCGAATTCAAGATCGCGGCTGGGATGGGGCAGGTAGCAGCCAGCTGAGCGGACGACGGTCAGCGGGTCCTGCCAGGGATCGAACACACTGTCGTCGCCGAGACTTTCCTACCCTGTCGGACATGTCTGACTTCGTATGCCGTGACTGCGGCACGACCTTTTCGCTCCCTCAGTCCGTGCTCGACCGTTATCCGGGGTGGACACCGAAACAATGCCGCGATTGCAGGGATGTGCCTGGTGGTGGATCTAGGTCTTCCTCATCGGGAAACCACGTCGCGAACGATTCACTTGCAAAAGATCCGACCACGGGAGTTTTCACCGATGGGAGCTCGTCCCCGAATCCTGGACCGGGCGGTTGGGGGGCAGTGTATGTCGTAGATGACAAGATCGTCGAAGAGGCGTGTGGGCACGGTGGCGACACGACGAACAATCGCATGGAATTGCTTGCACTCATCAAAGCCGTCGATCTCGTTCCAGAGGGCACCGATGCAACGGTGTACTCGGACTCGAATCTCGCCGTGCGGACCATCACTGAATGGGCTGCCGAATGGGAGAAACGAGGGTGGAAACGCAAGACCGGTCCCGTCGAGAACCTCGATCTCGTCAAACAGGCTTATGCGGCTTTCACCAAGCGACCCGAACTCGAGCTCATGTGGATCAAGGCTCACGTAGGTTTCAGGTGGAACGAGTACGCCGATGAGTTAGCCAACCGCGGAAGGGTTGAAGGACACGGATGATCCCCGAGCGCATTCGATCGATCATGACCGAAGAAGTATGCGGGCTCTCCGGGCTATTCGCCGGCGAAGGTCACGACCTCTACCTTGTTGGTGGTTCTGTGCGCGACGCGATGCTCGGGCGTGACAGCGACGACCTCGACTTCACGACCAATGCCAGGCCAGACGAGATCGAACGCATTGGTACCGATTGGGCCGACTCGTCCTATCTGGCAGGGAAGGTGTTCGGAACAATCGGTCTCGTCAAGGATCACGACGTCTATGAGATCACGACATTCCGATCCGAGATATACAGGGACGATTCACGCAAACCCGTTGTCACGTTCAGCGATGACATAGTCGAGGACCTCTCCAGACGCGACTTCACCGTCAACGCGATGGCTATCAAGGTTCCCGCCACCGTCGACGGTGTTCCAGAGATGATGGATCCGTTCGGCGGCCTTGGCGATCTGTCCGCTGAGATACTGAGGACACCGATGGATCCCGAAGTGTCGTTTGGCGATGATCCACTCAGGATGCTTCGTCTCTTCCGGTTCGTCTCGACGCTCGGGTTCATGGCCGAAGAGGACCTGTTCCATGCGGTTGTCAGGTTGAGAGAACGTCTCCAGATCATCTCAGCAGAACGAATCAGAACCGAGTTCGACAAGCTGATGGTGGGATCCAATGTTGTCGCAGCTCTTGGATCGCTTGTCGATAGTGGATTGGCGAACGAATTCATACCCGAGATCCCTGCCCTGGCTGTGGAACAGGATCCACATCACAGACACAAGGATGTGCTTGCTCACACGATTGCTGTTGTTGGCAAGACGAGTCCACATCTACGTTTGCGCCTCGCCGCGCTTTTTCATGACGTCGGGAAACCCGAGACACGAGAGTACGGCAAGGGCGGAGTGTCCTTTCATCACCACGAAGTCGTCGGTGCCCGGATGGCACGAAAGCGGATGATCGAACTCAGGTATCCAAAGGACATCGTGAAGGACACGTCTCAACTTGTGTTCCTTCATATGCGGCCTCATACCTACAAGATGGGATGGACGGACTCCGCGGTTCGTAGGTACGTCCGGGATGCCGGCCCGCTCCTCGAGGACTTGAACGAACTCGTTCGTTGTGATGTGACGACGCGTAACCAGCGTCGTGCACGGACGATCTCGAACCGGATCGACGAACTGGAGAAGCGGATCTCTGAGCTGGCCGAAGAAGAAGAACTCGACAAGATGCGTCCCCCGATCGATGGAAACGACGTGATGAGGCACCTCGGGATGCAACCGTCGCGTGGGGTTGGAGAGATCATGAACCTCCTTCTGGAGAAGCGGATCGAGGAAGGTCCCTACACGGAAGAAGAGGCATACGCGGTGTTGGACGAGTGGAAGGCGAGCAGACCTTAGAGCGGGTGCTAACGCCCGATTGGTCGGTGGGAGCACGGGTTTCGGGTACCGCAGCTCACGCTGCGTATGCGTTTCGCACTGTATATGCGTATACTCTTGGAATGCACAAAGTAGCCATTCTCGGTGCGTCTGGTTATGCCGGAGGCGAGCTCATACGGTTCATCGACAACCACCCGCATTTCGAGGTGGCGTTCCTCGGTGCCAACCGTCGTGCTGGGGATTCCCTGAGTACCGTCCACCCGCACCTCTCTGGCGGGAAACGCGTTCTCGAACCATTTGACGTCGCCAAGGTCGCAGAGCTTGATCTCGTGTTCATGGCCCTCCCTCACGGCGCATCAGCTTCCCCGGCTATGGAGCTTGCCGGCTCCGGTGCGAAGATCGTCGACCTTGGCAGCGATTTCCGGCTCGATACTCCGGAGCGCTACTTCGAGGCATATGCTCAGTCACACCCGTACCCGGATCAGCTGGGCAGCTGGACATACGGCATACCCGAGCTCTTCAGAGATTCCATCGTGACGGCTGATCGGGTCGCGACACCCGGTTGTTACCCGACTTCGACCGTCATCCCTCTCGCCCCTCTTCTCGCAGAGTGCCTTATCGAGCCGACAGGTATCGTCGTGGACTCGATTTCGGGTGTTTCAGGTGGCGGAAGGGGAGCATCGGACATGTTGCGCTTCGGATCTATCGACGAGTCGGTCAAGGCATACGCTGTTCTCTCCCACAGACATCGACCTGAGATGGAACGCGCCCTTGAAGTTTTTGCACCCGGCGGAATATCGTTGCTCTTCACCCCGCACCTCGCCCCGATGCAGAGGGGGATACTGTCGACCATCTATGCCACGGCAAGTTCGGGCACTGATCTCGGGAAGGTAACGGCCGCCTTTGACGCTGCGTATGAGGATTCTCCCTTCGTCCGGCGAGTCGATGAATCACCGGAGACCCGTTGGGTCGTCTCTTCGAACAATCTCTTGGCGTCGTTCCACGTAGATCATC
>BTQL01000013.1:0-44270 GCA_036985855.1 Acidimicrobiia bacterium
GCCGTCTGGATCACCTACTTACCCGACCTTCCCTCCGAACAGACAGCCCGACTCCGGCGCTTCCCGGGCGGTGTCGACAAGGTCCTCGTCAGCCCGGTACCCGGTCAGGATGCTCCGATCATCGCGACAGCCTGGGCGTACCAGCTCGAACTTCCGGACGCCGACGACCAACGACTCGAGCAGTTCGTGAACGAGTTCGAACGCGGCCGAAATGCGCCAGAACCGGGTGCACCGTGTCGGGGCGGCGTGGGAAATCCTGTTGGATGATGCTTTCGACGTCCGTCAGACGTGATGCTTCTGGGGTGCAGGCCAAATGGTTGCCATCCACGTCGTCAGCGGCACAGCGGCAACGATCCCGATCGTGCCGACAAGCGAGCGAACGATCTCTACCGCAACAACCTCACCATTCGCTACAGCTCCAAGTGATTGCTGTGAAAGCACGAACAGGATCGTCAGGGGCATCGCAGCGCCGAGATATGCGAGCACCAGCGTGTTCACGATTGATCCAACATGGGCACGGCCGATCGCCATACCACGCCGATACAGCTGCAAATGTCCGATCGTGGGATCTGTTGAGCGTATCTCAGAAACCACAGAAGCTTGCGTGACTGTGACATCGTCGAGCGCACCAGCCGCACCAATCACGAATCCGGCCAGAAGCAGACCGCGAATGTCGAACGTGTCCAGAGCGAGCAGAAGTGTCGCCTCTTCTGTCGCCAGACCGGAAAAACTGGCGAGCGCGGTTGTGAGCCAGGACAGTCCGGTGATCAGCACAAGGGCTGCGAGCGTTCCGAGCAATGCGACCGTTGCCATACGGTTGATGCCGTGGGATACGTACAACGCCAGGTACGCGACGGTAGCTCCACCGACCAGAGCAACCGCTACCGATGAATTCCCATCGAGCAGCGAAGGTATGAGCCACAACGTCACAATGAACACCGAGAGGCCGAGTCCTGCTAGGGCGGCAACACCTCGCCACCGGCCGAGTGCAATTACTGCTAGCGCAAAGACCACGAACAGCGCAACCAGGAATCCACGTCGCTGAAAGTCGGCGAATCGGTACATAGCACTCATCGTCCCTGGAGCAACGCCGACGATCTCGCCATCGATGTCGAATGTGATCATCACATCCTGGCCCACGAACAAACCCGATTCTTGGCCGGGGAAGAGGAGCACGGTTTCGACCGATGATGCGTCGGGCCCGATGAAGAGGCGAACGTCGATCTCGACACAGTTCACCTCGGTTTCGAACTCGCAAGAGATTTCGCGCGATGCAGTGATCTTGCCAGAGGGAGGTACCCGCGAAAGCACGACGGTATCGCCGACGGCGAACTGCGGCGTTGTCCCACCTGCCAAGAACTCCTGTCGGTACGGGAGCCCTGCATCGGGTCCCCCAACCAGTTCGAACGATACCCCGACGCAGGCAAGGTCGGGTGCACCGGCACACGGTGCGTCGTTCACGTCGGTGACCAGGGCCTCGTGAAACTCGTTCGGGACACCAAGCACTGCGAACTCCGACGAGGCCTGATTCTTGGCCGAACCTGAGGGCCAGAGAACAACGAGACCAATGACGATGAGAACCCCGATCAACGCAGCCAAGTACTCGGGCAGGCCGAACCGGTTGCTCTTCTGCTCGGGATCCTTCGGCGCGAAAGTGTCCCACTCGCTCGCAGGTGATCCGTCCACCGTCAGACGATAGGACCTCTCGCTGAGTAGCGATAGCCCGAAATCCGAAGCCCGTGACTCACGACGATCCCGACGGTCGTGCAACGATCTCGCGCCATACGCCGCTACGGGTCACGCCAACGATCTCTAACCCGGCGGAAGCAACATTCTCCTCGGTGCGACGGTTCGCTCTGAATCCGAAGACCCTTCTGGTGATCACGGTCAGGATGTCGAACAGGCGACCAAAGAACCGGTTCGTAGGACGGACATGTTCAAGAAGCAAGATCCGACCACCGGGTCGTACAACTCGTCCGAGCTCTCGCAGACCCGCGACGGGGTCCGCGACCGAGCAGAACACGCATGTGCCAACCGCCATGTCAAAGGTGTCATCTTCGTACGGAAGGTCCTGCACGTCCGCCTCAGCGAGTTCGATATCCAGTGAAAGAGATTCCACACGATCGGTCGCTCGAGCGAGCATCTGGGAAGACACGTCGATGCCAACGATCTGGGCATCATCCGGATAGTACGAGAGGTTCTTCCCCGTACCGACTCCCACTTCGAGCACTGAGCCATTCGCACCTCGCAGGAGTCGTCTGCGCCGCTTCTTGGTCCCCATCAACTCCATCGGGGCGTCATAGATGTCATAGATGCGCGCCATGCGGTTGTAGCGCCTTGTGACCTCAGCCTGTTCGAGAGCTCTCTTCCGAGCTTTCGAAGGCACAGTGTTCAGTGGCCGTGTCCGCCGCAGCAGCCGGAATCACCGGTCGCCTGTTCTGTCGGTTCAGCTTCGAGGCGCGCCGGATACGCATCCGGGTCCTTCAGGAAGGCTGTGCGACAGCCGGGTGCACAGAATGCAACGTCGTCGTAGCCGGGTGCACGAACTGCGTCTTCGTCCACGGCCATGCCGCAAACAGGGTCGAGTAGTTTCGTCAATTCGGAGTTCCTTTGTTCGGGGATCGTCCACCAACCCTCAGTATACCCCACCCCTCACGGGGAGGGGTACGGTTCTGTCTCAGTATGAACAGCGGAAGTTCTCCGGTCCGCGCCCTCGATACGTTTCGATGAACGCCGCTATTTCTGGGTCGGCGACGTCATACGCCTTGAGACGCGTCCAAGAAGTAGCAACGACAGGGTCGGTCAGCTGAGCGTTGGGCGAGAGGATCACGCGGTCGTCGAAGCCATTCACGATCGCTGCAAGACCCGATACTTCTTCGGTCGTCAATGAAGCCTGGTACCAGATGACAACACCTCCATGCTCGAGGGAGTGAACCGCGAACTCAGCAGGCATCGCCTGTGTGTAGACGCCGCACTGGGGCGAACTTCCGGAATGTGTACCGCTCGTCGGGGTCGGCGTACTGTAAGCGACCGCCTGTCCGGATACGGAGTGATTGCGACCCTCGAAGGCCGGCTTGGAGACGCCGGGAAGCTCGGAAAGCGTGGCTTTCTGAACGATGAGGAACCCGGCGGCGCCGATGACGGCGACACCCGCGAGAACAGAAAGCCCGATCCTCGTTCGACGCTTTCGAATAGCCTGCTTCTTGGCTCTTGCCTCAGCAAGCTTGCGCTCTTCGCGCCGAGCTCGTTTCGCAGCCTGCTTCTGTTGGTCAACGGGTTTCTTCGCTGGTTGCCTCTTTTTGGCCACGCCTGATCCCCTCACCTGTCTCGACGCCTCACGGTAATCCGGTAGAACAACGATCGCGCTGTTGACCCTATTCCCCGAGTGTTTGCGGTTGCGTCAATCCGAATCGAGGTTGAGGCGTCGAAGCAACTGGGCATTGATCGCGACGATGATCGTGCTCAATGACATGAACACCGCTCCGAGGGCAGGCGGCACGTCAAAGCCCCACGGTACGAGCACCCCGGCAGCGAGGGGAACCATCACGATGTTGTAACCGGCACCCCACCAGATGTTCTGGAGTTGCTTTCTCATGCTGGCAGCAGAAAGCCTGATGATCTTGACGACGTCTCGCGGGTCGCTCTTGACGAGCACGAGGTCGGCCGCCTGGACGGCTACGTCGGTGCCGCTGCCGATGGCGATGCCGATGTCCGCTCTCGTCAAGGCCGGCGCGTCGTTCACGCCGTCACCGACCATACCCACCTTGTCACCTTTCTCCTGGAGCTTGGACACGTAAGCATCTTTGTCGGCGGGGAGTACCTGGGAGAAAACGATGTCCATCTCAAGTGTCTCAGCTACCGCCTGGGCGACCTCATCGCTATCGCCTGTGATCATCCCGACGTCGACGCCACGCTCCTTCAGGGCATTGAGAGCCGTGAAGCTCTCGGGTCGGACGATGTCCGAGATGGCGATCGCTGCGATCGCGGTCGCGCCTTCGATGACGAACACAACCGACTCACCCCTGGAGCCGGCTGTGCTGGAGAAGTCGGCGAGAGCTTGCGGCAACTGCAGCTCGAGGCTCTCGAGAAGCCTTGGACCACCGACGAACACGTCCGATCCGTCGATCCTGGCCCGTACACCGCGCCCCTTCAACGCCTCAAACGACTCCGGCGTAGGTACGTCGAGTTCGCGGTCCTCCGCCGATGAAAGGATCGCGCGGGCCATGGGGTGCTCCGAATCGCCTTCCACGGCAGCCGCAAGAGCGAGCGCCCGCTCCGGTGCGACACCGTCGACGGTCACCATCTCCGCCACCCCCATCTGGCCCGTCGTGAGCGTCCCCGTCTTGTCGAAGATGACCACATTCAGATTCCTCGCGGTGTCGATCGCCTCGCGCTTGGAAATGAGGATGCCGTTCTCAGCAGCGATGGCCGTCGTGTTGGAGACGACGAGAGGGATGGCTAGGCCCAACGCGTGTGGGCAGGCAATCACGAGCACCGTCACGACACGCGCAATCGTCCGTCCGTCGAATCCGCCGTAGATCAAGGTCCAGACGAGAGCGGTCAACGCGGCAGCGACTACCGCGGCGTAAAAGAGGAAACTGGCCGCCCTATCCGCCAGGAGTTGCGTCGGCGACTTGCTGGCTTCGGCGGCTGCGACGAGCTTCATGATCCCGGACAAGGCAGTGTCGTCACCGGTAGCCGTGACACGCGCCCGTACGGCACCCGAACCACTGTTCACCGTGCCGGCGATGACCGTGGCGTCAACACTCTTCTTCACTGGACGTGACTCTCCGGTGATGAGCGCCTCGTCGAAGTCCGATTCACCGTCGGTGATCACGCCATCGGCCGGCACGCTGGCACCGGGACGGATGAGGATGGTTTGCCCTCGCGAAAGCTCGCTAGCCGGAATGACGGTGACCGTGCCGTCCGGGTCCTCGACGTCTGCGGTGTCTGGCATGAGCTTGGCCAGGGCTCCAAGGGCGCCAGAGGCCTGCCGGACGCTCTTCATCTCCATCCAATGGCCGAACAGCATGATGTCGATCAGCGTCACGAGCTCCCAGAAGAAGTCGTCTCCGATGTTCCAGAAGAGCGTGAGCATCGAGAACCCATAGGCGACCGTGATGGCCAACGAGATGAGCGTCATCATCGCCGGTAGTCGCTTCTTCAGTTCGTAGGTGGCCATCGATAGGAACGGAAAACCGCCGTACGCGAAGATGAAAGTAGCGAGGACCGGAACGATGAGGAACGATCCGGTGAACACCGGCGCGGTGTAGTTGAACCACCCCTGGATCGTGTCGCTCCAGAACAACACGGGAACGCTCAGCGCGGTCGAAACGAAGAACCTCTTCCGGAACATGTCCTCATGTCCGGTGTGATCAGGCCCATGTTCGGCATGGGCGGCACCGGCGGTTCCGGTCTCGGGCTCATGGAGTGCATGGTCTGGCACAGGTGCAGCGACTACGGCGAGACCATCATGGTCGGCGCCGTGTTCGTGCGTTTTGTCTCCTTCTCCGGTGAGGAGGCACACTCTGCAACACGAACAGCTTCCGTTGTGCGCGCTCTGTCGGACGATCGTATCGGCGGACATTGTGCTCCCATCGAAGAGGCGTTGACGGAGCGGTACGATACACTGCCCACACCCCCGCGCGGGGATGATTACCTCAGGTCGGCAGCACCAAAGATTGGAACGTTCAGCATGCCCTCGCGAAAACGACGGCCCTTGAGTTCGATCTGGCCGTTCGCGTGAAGCGATTCGCAGCGCCTCTGCTCCTTGTGGCCGCGGTCATCGGCGTTCTTCTTCTGATGTTGAACGGCGACGGATCATCACCGCTTCCCAGGGATCCGATGACAGGACGGACCGAGTTCGACATTCCCGTGCAAGATCCCGTGCTGGTGGCCGAGGGCGACGCCTTGTACCAGGCAAGCTGCGCATCATGCCATGGATCCGATCTCCGTGGCACAGCGATCGGCCCGTCCCATCTGTCGGTGATCTACAACCCCTATCACCACGGTGACGGCGCATTCACTGCTGCGGCGATCGCCGGTGTAGGCGCCCACCACTGGAGACTCGGCGATATGCCACCGACAGCAGGCGTGACCCAAGATGACATGGTTCGGATCATCGCTTTCATCAGAGAAGCCCAACGCACCGAGGGTTTCGAGGCTTACCCTCCGCGGTAGGTTCTCTCAACCGCGAAGGCGCACAAAATAGCCGGCTCGTCCCTATTGCCTATTCCGGCATCCGGTAAGCTGAGGGCATATGAACAGCCCTATCGAGCGCAACGAAGCCCAACACTCCCGGTCGACGCCCGGCTGGGTTCGTCTGACGATCTGGGTGGCCATACCACTGCTGACATTGTCCGTGATCGCCGGCATGTTCCTGTACTAGTGCCTGAGTTCCGTCGCTGCACAGCACGTTTCAGGTGACCGGTCCTCTCTCGATCCAGAACACCTGAACGGCACCCCGATCATCCGTCTCGACGAGCCGGTCCCCTCGCCGACGAGTGAGTGCAGGGATGTCGGCCAGTGAACCCGGATCGGTGCAGATCAGTTCAAGGATCTCACCGGGTTCCATACCCTTCAGAGCGAGTGCAGCCTTGTACACCGGAAGAGGGCATATCAATCCGGACGTATCGAGGGTTGCTGTCGGGGTCACGCCATGCGTTTCCTTGGTTGTCATGAGTGGTTCTCCTTGGATCATGTTGCCTTGTTAGATGGTCGGGAGCCCTTCAGCGCCGAGCAGCTCTTTGAAATAGGTTGTGTACTTCGCACCGCTGTCGGGTGAAACTCCGACAACAACACCCTCGGTGAAATCGCGGTATGTGTCGATCGCGTGGACGATCGCCCCCGTCGATGGCCCAACGAGCAGGCCATCCTCGCGGTGCAGTTTCAGCGTCATCGCATATGCCGCATCGTCCGGCACGGTGACGGCGTCGTCGATCACGCTCCGATCGAGGTTCCCCGGTTCGTTTGCTTCGGCAAAGCTCTTCAAACCCGGTAGTCGGTGACCCTTCTGCGGCTCGATTGCGATGATCCGCACATCGGGGTTCTGTTCCTTCAGGTACCGTCCCACGCCGGTGATCGTCCCACAGGTCCCGAACCCCGCGAAGAATGCTGTGACCTCTCCCTCGGTCTGCTTCCAGATCTCCGGACCCGTTGTCTCATAGTGGGCGCGAACGTTCTCGGGATTTTCGTACTGATCAAGCATGACGTAACGCGACCCACCTTCCGAGGCTGCAAGTGAGCGAGCCAGAGCGATGGCGCCATCCTTTGGATGATCGACGGGGCAGAGTTCGTCCGGCGTCTCCCAGACTTCGGCACCCAACATTCTCAGGATCGTCTTCGTCTCCTCGGGAACTCCGTCAGGGATCGTGATCGTGACCGTCGTTCCATCGATGGCGCTTATCGCAGCGAGGGCAATGGCCGTGTTTCCCGACGAAGCTTCGACGATCTGGTGATCTTCGAGAACACCGTCTCTTTCGAGGCCACGAATGAGATACGACACGGCCCGATCCTTGATCGAACCGAACGGGTTCAGCCACTCGAGTTTGAGATACACGTTGTCCGCGGACACGGCATTGTGGACCCGAACGAGAGGCGTTGGGTTGTCGATGTCGGGCAGCAGGTCCCGGATGTCCTCAAACCTCCGCAATGCGGGGTCCGAGAGCAGAGGTGGGATGGATCGTGATCGAGTGACCATGGATGGTTCCTTCTGATTGGGATGAGATCGCTGACAAAGAGAAACCCGCTCGGCGGGTATGCCGGGCGGGTGGTACATCGTTGGAGCGAGTTCGGTATGACTGCTATGAACCTCCGCGCGCGGCGCTTGGACAACAGCAACAACACATCGCAGCGCTCACAAGGAGGATCGTCATACCTGCATCGTAACAGGACATTCTCGTCAAGATGGCGGTTCGGCAAGGCCGATCCACTCAACAGCATCTGCGTGGGCACGCTTCAAGGTCGCACTGACCCACTCGTCGGAGGTGTAGATGTTCTCCGTTCCCACCGCCGCCGTCACCCTCGCTACTGCGAGCTGTTCGTGAATCCGCCTGTCTGCAGAGATGATGACGAGCTTGCTGTCCGCAGCAGATAGTGCCTCGGCGTAACGACGGAGAACATCCATGAAGGTCGACCCGAGATCCGTTCTTCCGCGGAGGCGGAGGATCACCGCTGAGTTCCGGGTTTCATCGGTCACATCTGGCAGGAGATCCTCGAAGACCGGAGCAGCAGCAAAGAAGAGGCTCCCGTAGGGCTGAAGCACCACGATCTCGTCGACACCAACGGCCTTGGGTGGATCCACCTCCCTGAGGTTTCCGGATCCCTCGACGAGCCACCGCTTGATGGTGATGGCGTTCGATTGTCTGATGATGTAGAGGATCATCGAGATTCCCACCCCGACGAGAACGGCGTTCTGTAGCGGGATGAGCATGGTGAGCACGAAGGTGACGGCCATCACCGTGGCCCCCATGGTTCCGGTCTTCCATTCAGCGACGATGTCCGCCGGCTTGATGGTTCGATACCCGACGGTTATGAGGAGCCCTGCCAGGGAAGGCATGGCGATATACCCGACGGCGCCACCGAAGGCAAGGACGACCACTGCCATCACCGCACCTGCGACGAGCAACGCAACACGGGTTCTCGCCCCCGCGTCCTTGACGAGCGAAGAGGCAGACATCGAGCCACCGACGGGCATCCCCTGGAATATCCCTACCGCGATGTTCGCGGCGCCCTGACCGATGAAATCGCGGGAGGCGTCCGGGTAGTCACCGTTCTCCTCAGGAAAGTTCGCCGATATACCTGCCCCCTGGACGAGGCCGATGAACGCAAGCGAAACCGCAGGAATGATGAGGGCCGGAACGGCGCCAAGAATCGGCCACACCGGCAGAGGCAGTGAGCGAGGGACGTCGGCAATGTCGTTCAACACCGCGACTTGCCAACCGAAAATCGGAACCAAAGCCGATCCGACGATGATGCCGACGACCATGCCGAGAGGACCGAGCTTCGTTCGTTCGAGAACAATGATCAAAACGATCGTTCCTGCGCCGACAACGATCGTTGGGAGGTGCACCTGTCCAAGGTTCCGCAGAAGGTCGAATGCGCGCGCTACCCGGTTGCCCCCCTCAGCCCCGTAGCCGGTGAAATTGTCGAGTTGGCCAAGGATGATGTTCACTGCGACAGCGTTGATGAATCCAACCATGACCGCGTTCGACACGAAGCGCAGAATTGATCCAAGTTTGAAAAGCCCGGCGAGGAGCATGACGACACCTGTGACGATCGACAGCGTGAAGAGCATCCGACCAGGATCGTCAGCGGTGTGGACAATTCCTACGTCCGCAACAACTATCGCCATTGCGCCGGTTGCCTGGACGGCCATGAACGATGAGCTCGTGAACAATCCACCCGTGAACGTGCCAACCATGTACGCATACAGGCCATAGACAGGGTTGACACCCGCAAGCAGACCTCCTGCGAGACCGTCCGGGACGCTCTCAACACCGAGAACGAGACCAGCGATCGCGTCAGAACGAAGAGTGTCGCGCCTCACGAGCGAGCGAAGTTTCTGCAATGGACTCCCCGTTACCGATTCGGCGGCAGCCTACAGCGCCGAGGAACGCACGAGAACCAAAACTCAGTCCCACCGGCTCGTCGTTCTGTCACCGGTCCGCCCGTATCTGGCGAGTTGGCAACTCAAGTAGTATGCGCGCGTTAGCGGACACCACGTCAATCAACTGATAGGGAGAGATCTGATGCCACGCAGACGAGGAGCGGCACCCGGACGAGCAGTGGGACGAGCACGACGAACCCGGCGCCGGAGGAGAAGGCGCAGAGTCATGCTCGTCGGCGGACTCGTGGCTTTCGGGGTGCACAAGATGACACAGAAGGACGCACAGAGGATCGAAGAGCACACCGGCGTGAACCCCGAGGAGCTCGAGGATGCCGAGCTCGAACAGGCGATGCGCGAGCTGAACATCGAGCAGCAGACAGTCACCGAAGCCGACCTCGCACAAGGGACGGCCCCGGCTGCTCCTCAAACGCCGGAGCCTTCGGCGGCGCCTGCTGCACCGGCAGGAACCTCGTCGGACTACATGGCCGAGCTCGAGAAGCTTGCATCTCTGCGTGATTCCGGGATTCTCACGGATGAGGAATTCGATGCGAAGAAGCGCCAGATCCTGGGTCTTGACTGACACGTCAACACCAGGACCGGTGCGATCGTCAGGAGTCGGCCTGCGCGGCCTGCGCCGGGGCATTAGTGCGTTTCGGACGTTCGGTTCGCAGGAACATGAAGAAGCACCATGTCGCGAACGCGGTGAGCACGTGCCAGAGCGCGTGCGCCTGGAGTACCGAGTCCGGATCGCAGAGCTCATGATCGTTCGTGCCCGTAGTCCATATCGCATATGCGATGAGAAAAGAGGCGAAACCCGTCCAGTACCAAGGCATATACGTTCTGCGGCTCTCTGAGCGTCGTCCGGCGATCAGTGCAGGGAGCCAGAACACAACAACCCACCAATACTCGCCGAGGTCGTTGAGTATCACCGAAGGCGTGATTCCGAACACGAACGCCACGGCGAACCCGACAAGACCCGACAGCAGACGCGCAGCTTGGGACCAGTATCGGTACAGGACCTCTGAGATGATCCAGAGGGCGATCGAGACACCGAAGAGGTCGAGTCCGATTCCGAGTCCGGGGCCGAACAACCAGTATGTGACCGCGAAAGCCCCAAGCACGGAGCCGTACACGACGAAGAACGTACGGTCCTTCCATCGCCCGAGGACCATGAGATTGTAAACCAGCGGAACAAGGACATACGTCACCATCGAAACGTTGTCGATCCACGCTCCGAAGAAGGTGTGAGATCCATGCATGACCATCGAACCCGGCCCGAGGAACAGCGAGGCTGACGCATAGAGAAGGGCGATCGGCTGGTTCCCTATGAACTTGTTCGTCCGACGCCTGCCCCTGAGCGTGTCGCGTGCGAGCACGAGGAACATCGCCAGTCCTGCAACAACGAATCCGAGATTGCCGAGGGTGTTGATCGGCTCGCGGGCAATGCCTCCGCCTACTCGCTCGCACCAGCGCGATACCTCACCGATCGCTTGCTCGTTGTCAGCGGGAGTCCACCATCCTGTCAATCCACCAACGAGGAACAAGACGGCGAATCCTGCGAGGGCACCCATGGCATATGCAGTTGGACGGTACGGCGGACGCATCCTCGGATCCTACGCCGACCAACACCGGCAGACGGTTCGGTCTCGACGCGGTTAGCGCTCCGTTTGAGACTCGAGCACCTCGAGGATACGGGACGTCTGCTCCCTCAACGATTCCAGATCGGCCATCATCCGGTTGGGCGGAAAGGATTCGGGCATCTGGTCGAGGAATCGATCGCACATCTCCGAGCATCTTGCTCGCGCGGCGGAGCCATCCATCTGAGCCATCTTTCGCGCTGCGAGAATCGCCCCCGCTGCGAGCACCGCGAAGATCCCAAGTCGTCTCACATCACCATCCCTTCATTTCGCTCCATCACGTCGTGTTGGAGCTCACACATTGCGGTCGGCTTGGGCCGCGGCATGAGACACGTACTGCATCTTAGCTTGCACTGACGTTCGCGAACTGGAACGCCGCAAACGGGCTGTCTAACAAGCCGGGTCGGCTCCATAGGCAACGATATGTTGTGGTATCCCCCGCTAACCGATGAGTAAGACAAGTTCCTGCCACGCAGCTGCCAACGGTTGGCCGATGACGCCGATGGCCACAACGGCAACGGTGGCAACACCCACCGCCCAGGCAGCGAGACTGCCCATGAGCGGTCGCGGCCGAGCGGCCGGACCGAAGTACGCCGGACCCATCACTCTGGCGTAGTAGAACAGCGAAATGACCGAATTGACCACAGCCAGTGCCGCCAGCCAGGTATAACCCGCCTCGATGACGGCTCCCATCAACAGCAGCTTGGCTGTGAAACCCCCGAGTGGGGGAACCCCTATGAACGACAAGAAGCTCACGACCAGTGCTCCCATCAGCCATGGATGAACCGACGCCAGGCCGCGATAGGACTCTCTATCTGTGAGTCCGCGCAACTTGACGATCACCGCGAAGGCCGCCATGTTGCCCATCGCGTAGGCGGCCAGGAAAAAGAGCATCGACGGAATCGCGAGATCGCTCCGGCCGAGGGCGACAACAGCCAGCAGACCGTATCCGGTTTGTGACACGGATGACCAGCCGAGCATGCGCCGCACATCGTCCTGCCACAAGGCCGCCAGGTTGCCGAGCGTCATCGTCAGCGCAGCGATCACCGCCACCAAGGGTCGCCATCCCACCGCCGCATCGGGGAGCACCGCAGCGAATCTCATCAATACGATGAGCGCCCCCACCTTTCCCGCGACAAGTAGGAAGGCGGCGGCCGGCGCCGGCGCACCCTGAGCTACGTCCGGCATCCATTGATGAGCAGGAATCGCTCCGAGTTTGAACGCGATACCGATGGCGACCATGCCAAAGCCGACGATGAGTGCAGTCGGGTCGGCGTTGACAAGCCCCGAACGGAGGTCCGCGAACGAAGTACCCCCGGACAGCCCGAACAGCAGCGCCGCTCCGTACACCATTGCGCCGTTTGCGAGAGCTCCGAGTAGGTAGTACTTGATGCCGGCCTCAGTAGCCGCTCGCGACTTGCGGTGATAGGCGGTCAGCGTGTAGCCGGTCACCGACGACAGCAGCATCGCCAAGATGAGTTCCATCAGGTCCACCGCCCCTGCCAGCAACACCGCCCCGAGCGCCGAGAACAGGAGCAACACGTAGTACTCCCCCTGGCGTGAATCCGACCGGAACCACTCCACCGACAATGCAACGGTGAGCACAGTCACGATCACGATGATGAGAGTCCCCCAGAGCCACGTCCGATCGGCGGCAAAGGTCCCGAAGAACGTGATGGTCGGCGCACGGCCCAGGTACCAACCGCTGGCAAACCCGGCAACGGCCAGTACCACGGTGGCGCCCAATGCCGACCACACTTGCAGCGCCCTTGGCACGAACATCACGTAGAAGATCAACATGATGGCCCCGCCCGCGAAAATCAGGACGGGGAGTACGTCGACAGCGGCTCGGCCCATCTGTGCGGTCATGGGCGTAAATCTCGGGTCGAGAACGAATTCATATCACCCTCGTGCCACAACCTGGGACAAGGTGTCGATGACCCGGATCAACCACGCGGGCGCAACGCCGATTATCACCACGAGTGCCCCCAACGGCACCAGGGCCCACATCTCGACTCTCCGCAGATCCTTCCAGCCTTCCCAGCGGACGGGAAGGTCTCCGAGGAATACCTGCTGGATCATGCGGAGGAAGAGCGCTGCCGTTATCACGATGCCAAGCAAACCGATGGCTGCGAGCCATGGGAACACCCCCAACGTTCCGGCGAATATCTGGAACTCGGCCACGAACCCTGCCAGCCCCGGTAAGCCGAGGCTGGCGAACGCTGCAAGAATCGTGATTCCTGCCAGGCGCGGCGCCTTCCCAGCAAGACCGCCGTATTGATCCAGTTCGTATGTCTTGCCTCTGGCGAGGATCGACCCGGAGACCAAGAACAAGGCTCCTGTGATCAAACCGTGTGCCACCATCTCGACGACAGCGCCCGTCATCGCGATCGAACGGGATGCCTCACTGCCGATGCCGAGTGCTCCAGCCGCAGCAATCCCGAGGATCACATAACCCATGTGATTGACGCTCGTGTAGGCAATGAGACGCTTCAGGTTGGTTTGAGCCATGGCGACGAGCGCTCCGTACAGGATGCTCACGACGGCGATAATGCCCAGGGGGAGGGCATATCGCTGAAACGTTTCCGGAAGCATCTGTAGTGAGATTCGGATGAAGCCGTATGTCCCCATCTTCAGCAGGACCCCAGCGAGGATCGTTGACGCGGGGGCAGGTGCGTCAACATGGGCAGGGGGGAGCCAGGTGTGGAACGGCACCAGCGGTGTCTTGACCGCGAATCCGATGCCGACGGCGACGAAGATGAGCGTGGCGGCCAACCCGCCGGCCGGTACGGGAAGAGTTGCGATGATCTCGACCATGTCGAAGGTTCTGGGATTCGTGTAGAGATAGATCCCGAGGATGCCAAGGAGCAAAGCGAGTGAGCCGAGCAGGGTGTACAGGAAAAATTTCAGCGCTGAGCGCTGGGCATCTCCGTGCCCCCAGACACCGATCAGGAAGTACATCCCGACCAGGCTGAGGTCCCAGAACACGAAGAAGAGGATGAGATCGAGCGACAGGAACACGCCAAGCGAGATCGCTTCCAAGAAGAGAAACGTGGCGTAGTACGCGCGAGCTTTGCCGCGATCGTCGACGGGGAACACAATCGATACCGTGAACAGCACCGCGGTGAGAGCGACCAGTGGAAGCGACAACCCATCGACACCCACGGTGTAGGAGATCCCGAGCGATGGGATCCACGGCAGTGATTCCACGAGCTGGAAGCCTGTTCCGATCTCGAAGCGTGCCCAGGAAACCGCCACAACGATGAGCGGAATGAAGCTCGTCCAGATCGCCAACGGGCGCGCGAGACGTTCATGTCGTTTCGGGATCGCCAGCGTGATCGCAGCCACCGCCAGCGGAACGAAAATGGCCAATGTCAACATCTGTCTTACCTCCAGAAGGCAGCGACGGCAATAGCCACCACGAGCCCGATCATCATCATCGTGTAGTAGTGATACGACATCCCGGTCTGTGTACGACGGCTCTGTGTTCCCGCCACGCCGATCCCCGACGCCAGACCCTCCACGGCTCCATCCACACCTCGATCATCCGCCAGGCGGGATATCTCCGCTCCCTGAATGGTGCCCGCCCCGATTCCCCAAACGATGGCATCGATCGATCGGTCTACCACCCGCTTCAGGATCCGTGACATGAGCTCGCCGAAACCTGCGACCGCGTCGGCGAGTCGCGCCACCACCTTGCGGTCGGCAACGAACAGTCCTTGTCCCAGGCGGGATACGGGGTCGACGATCAGCACACGCGCCGCGCTCGGAAGCCCCCACCACCCCGCGATGAACTCTCGCGTGCGAGACGGCAGTCCGAGTGTCACCAGTCGGCCCCGCCGCCACGCAACGGCCACCACGGCGATTCCGAGTGCAACGAGCGCCCACGACAGCACGATCTCGGCTCGAGTCGTCGCCAGGATCGCCCCGTCGGCGGCCCACTCCAAGATGGCGTCTCCACCCGGGAGCCACAGTATCCCAAGCGCCAGTGACAGGGCCGCGAGTATCCCGAGCGCCGTGACCTCGCCTCGTCGTGGCGAGCCGTGAATCTCGCCGATCGGTCCGGGTCCGTACCCCAGCATGTGGAGCCTCCCCGCATACACGGTGCTGAGCAGGCCGGCTACGGCGGTCCCCAAACCCACCCAGATCCCCGAATGGAACGCTCCCGCCAGCACCGCCTCTTTCGTGAAGGCAGCTCCGAGCGGTGGTACCGCACCCAGGGCCAGTGCCCCGATGCCGAAGAGAACCGCAATTCTCGGGAGAGCAGATCCGAGTCGCAACTTGCTCAGATCGAGGGTGCCTCTGGCATGGAGAGCGACCCCCGCAGCCAGGAACAGCAGTGACTTGAAGAGGGCGTGGGCCGTGAGCTGTCCCGCGGCGGCTGCCGTGAATCCGGCACCGACTGCTATCAACATCAGCCCGTACTGTGCAGACGTCGATCCGGCGAGGGCCTTCTTGAGGTCTTGCTGCGCCAGGGCGACCATGCCTCCGGCGAGGGCGGTGATGAGGCCGATTCCTACCACGACCGGGGCGAACCAGTTCACCATGGACAGGGTTGGCTGCAGGCGGATCAGGATGTAGGCACCCGCGGCGACCATCGTCGCGGAGTGCAAGAGAGCCGAAACCGGAGTCGGTCCTGCCATGGCAGAGAACAACCACGGCGAGAACGGAACTTGGGCGGACTTCGCGGCAGCCGCCAGTACCAGCCCTCCAGCCACGATCGCCAACCATCCGGGTGACGCTGCCGCCAGATCGGTGTATTGAAGGCTCCCGGTGGCGGCGAAGACAGCGCCGGCTGCCACATAGATGCCGAGGTCGCCGAACCGGGTGGTGACGAAGGCCTCTCGAGCCGACCGGGGACGGTCGGGGTCGCGCCATTCGTGTCCGATCAGAACCCACGACGCCGCACCCACCAGCTCCCATCCGATCAGCAGCGTCAGAAAGTCCGCGGCGATCACGAGTAGTTCCATCGCTGCCACGAACCAGGTGAGAACGACCAGCAGCTTGACGATCGCCCGATCCTCCTCAGAGTTGGCCGCCGCGAAGATGAGCACTAGGGCGGCGATCAACGGAACCAGAATCACCATGATTCGACCGAATCCTGTCACCGACACGGCGAGGTCGAGGCCCCCGCCCCACGTCCACTCACCTGCTGCTTGTGAAGCGGCTACTGTCGCTGCCGCCACCACCGTGGCCACCATTGCCAACACCGATGCCATCCTGGCGGCGGTCTGTTGCCGCCGCAGCGCCGCGATGACGACACCTCCGATCAGCGGCGTGAGCACGGGTAACCACACCATCAGCTGCGTAACCTCTTGAGCTTTTCGGTGATGTCGGCCTTCCTGGACCGGTACACCGCCGTCACGAGAGCGAACCCGATCGCCGCCTCGATGGCCATCACCGCGAGGACCACGACCACCATGAGTTGCCCTGAGGGGCTGCCCCCCGTTGTCCCCCACCAGAACGTGACCACGACGAGCACTGCGCTGTTGAGCATCAACTCGAGACCCATCATGATCATCACGAATGACTGCTGGCTGAGGGCGCCGTACACACCCACCCCGAAGATGCCCGCTGCGACGACCAGGAGAATGTCGATCATGTCCGGCTCCCTGTGCCGACTTCGATGTCCGGCTCCTGAGATCCGTCGTAGGCGTCTCCGAAACGGCCCTGCTTGGCAACGAGGGCAATCGCCCCGATCATCACAGCCAGGAGAGCGACGCCCGCGGACTCGAAGATGAGCATCGAGCGTCCCAACAGCTCTTCCCCGAGGTCAACCGTTGGATCGGCTGTGGTGGCCGGAAGGTTGGGGAATTCTGCCATCACCCCTACCCAGGCGAGAACCAGGAAGGACCCGACACCGGCAATGATCGACGTCCGGTGCTGATGGACCATGGTCATCGGGTTCAGCCCGGCGGGGTTCATCATGAACATGATCATGAAGATCGCCATGATCGTCATCTCGCCGGACATCATCAGGATGAGGATCAATCCGAGAAACTGGGCATCGAGTACGACCAGCATCGCGCCTACCGATACGAACGAGACCATGAGCCAATACGCGGCCCTCAACATGGAATCGGTACGGAACACAAGCCATCCGGACACCACCGCTCCGATGCCAAAGGCCGAGACGAGGACGTACGACAGCGGCCCGGGGTTCACAGCGCCAACCACCCTGAGACGAACACGTCGACCAACGCCAACGGGAGCAGCACCACCCACCCGAACCATACGAAGCGTTGGACACGCATCCGCGCCAACGTTCGCCCGGTCAATGCCAATAGGACGAGCAGAATTGCGGTCTTTATCACGGTCCAGAGCCAACCAGGGAGCACCGGCCCGAGGTAGCCGCCGAGAAACACGGCCTGACCCATCAGCGACAATGTCACCATCAACGCGGCGCGTCCAAACCGCCACATCGCCAACCTCACCCCCGACGCCTCGACAACGATCCCGCCCGCGAGATCAGCACCCTCCGGCAGATCGAACGGGCCCCAGAAAGCGATCGCAGCCGCCGTGATCAGGTAGATGACGAACCCAAGAGGTTGGACAACGAGATACCACAGGTTCGACTGCGATTCGACGATCACACCCACGGACAGTGACTCCGCAGGAATCGCTGTTGTGAGAACGACCAACGAAAAGGGTATGCCGATCGACAGGACCACGGCGGCGAACCGATACCCGCCGATCATTGGGAACACCGAATTCGGCGCCCATCCGAATATGAACACCGCAACCAGCACGACGAGCATGGCGGCACCGAACAGCACGAGCCCCGCGGAGATGTCTCCCCCCGCCGATGGGCCTGCAATGGGAATCGCCACCGCACCCACCGCTGCAAGCGCCGGCAGCAGAGCGGTGGCAAGTATCCACGCCGAGAAATCCGGTCGCTCGGTTGTCGTGACCGGCTGCAACAGCAGGAAGGACAACCGTCTGACCGGGTAAACAAGTGCGGAGCGCACGCCTGTTCCGGAGGCAGACATGAGACGGTCGGCTACGGTGAAGACATAGGCACCACCGACCAGCGTCACGGCCACCTGGGCAAGGATGCCGAGGGCCGTCATACCGCCGGGTTCCCAACGGACACAGATTCCATGTCGATGTCGAGTGATTGGACGATGGTGACCAGGTCGCCCCACTCCGTTCCGGACAGAACCCTGTCGAGCATAGATATCGACATGTCTGCGGGGCTGGGCTCGCCCAAGCGGTGCAGGCCGTCCGGCGCTTCGACTTCGCCGTTTCCAAACGCACTGCGGTTGCCTGCTCGTCTCGCGAGATCGACGGCCTGGCTCGCCTCAGCCGCCCGCTGGGAGAACCGTGCCCAAGCATCGCCGGTTCGGTGTGTCACTGGTTGAAAGTCGATGTCCCGGTACCCCTGTTCCGACGTACGTCGATCGTCGGGTATCCCCGAGGAGCGGGCTACCGGGCCAAGGCCCGCAATCTCGACATCCGGCGGAAACACCCCAACATTCCGGAGTGTCATCGGATGCAGCAGCGACCTCCCCACAGCCTTCATGAGCCGTTCGACCGGTTCGACATCACCCGGGCCAAGCGCCTCAGCGAGGCGGTCCGCTCTGACCGCCAACCGGTCGACACCGGCGATCAGGAGCGCATCTGCCATCCATTCGAGATGGTGCCTGGCGCGAGCCATCTCGAGGTCGCGAATCGGCATCGGCTCGCGTAGGGCACGAGCGAATACTCCGGCAGGGCCGGCCGATACGATGTCGTTCGTGACCACCTCGACCGCCTGGGCCACATCTCCTTGCAGCGATACCCGCATTGCGAGACCCGGGGGAAATCCAGCGAACCAGGGCCCGACCGTGACCGGCAGCTGGTCCAATTCGAGGTTGTCACGGTCGGGTGCCCGTAGCGGTAGCGGTCTGCCGTATGGCGTGCCACCCGTCATCCCGGCACCTCCATGCCCGTATGGCCCAACGCCGCGCCACTCCACGGGATCGACGTCGGGGAGCAGCGGGGGCTCAGACGGGATCGTTCCTATCACAACGTCGTGAAACTGCCTTCGGACCACGGTTGCGATATCGGAGACATCGCCGGTCGCGCGCGCCCCTATCGGCACCACCGTCGGCTCTGGATGACCCCAGCCGACCGTTACTCGCGGTCCCGCCATCTGATCGTGAACGCGAGCAACGGACTCCGCAGCGGCCTCTGTGAGAGTTCCGGCGATCAACAACACGGCCGCGTGTCGCGGCGTCGCCACGATGTGAATCCCCTCGGCGAGTCGTAGCCGATGAATCGCCGACCGATAACCACCACCAACGACAGCAAAGACCGGCACTTCACCGGTCTTCGCCAGATGGGCGATCCGAGCTCTCAAGCCCACTCGAAGCTTTTCTCGCGCCAGGCGTACACGATTCCCACCACGAGGATGAGGATGAACATGAGCATCTCGATCAGCGCCAAGAGGCCCTCACGGACGAAGACGACAGCCCACGGGTACATGAACACCATCTCCATATCGAAGGCGAGGAACAAAAGGGCCATCGCGTAATAACGAATGTGAAACCTGTTCCAGGCATGGAACTCAGGTTCCGACCCACCCGCAAAAGGTACGCGCTCTGGGACGGTCAGGTCGGGTTCACTAGTAGCTGAGCGCGCCCATTGGGTCACACCAATCGCTATCAGCGACCCGACGAACACCAACAGCGCAGCCCCGATGCCTCCCACTCTTCATGCCCCCCGCGTCAGTCGGCGTAGTCCTCGGGATTCTCGTCGAACTCTTCCTTGCAGTCCATCGAGCAGAAATAGTACGTCTTTCCCTGGTACTCGCTGGTACCGACGGCATCCGCCTCCTCGATGACCATTGCACACACTGGATCCTTGGCAGCCATATCGTCTCCTTGACTCGAGCCAGATTACTCACCGCTCATTTGCGGCGTGACGACGGAGGATATCACAGGTTCTGACCCCACCGGGGGTGGGGTTCGACGCTGTATGGGTAAGCAGTTGATGAAAGCCTCTGTCATTCACATCAGGATCACATGAAGCTCCCTGGGGCCGTGAACGCCGAGGTTCAGGTGCTGTTCGATGTCGGCCGTACGGCTCGGTCCAGTGATATAAACGACATTGGCTGCCTTTGTGATGTCTGCCGTTGGATCGGTGAGCCAGTGCATGGGTGAACGAAAAAGTCGATCGATGGAAACCAGCGCGATGTGGATGAGTGGAACGAGAGACGCCATCCTCGGCCTGCCGGCACCCGAGCGCAGCACAATGGATCCCGTTTCGGCAAAGGCAGCCTCGGCCCCTGTCAATCCGATATGGATGTCCATGTACCCGATCTGCTGGATGTGTCGGGAGTCGGGATCGCGCGACACGGTCCCATCGATCCTCGTACATCCGGAACGTTCGAGATATCCGATGGCCTGACGTTCAGGGAGCTGGTCGACGTCCCAGCTGATGAAAGGTCCGTGGCCGTGCAGTTCCACGATCTCGCCGAGAACCTGAAGCGGATCACCCATATGGACATGGCCATCGACCCTCGTCAGGGATTCAGAGAAGAGTGCAACCAGATCAGTCGGGGGAAGGTCCGGTACGAGGGGTCCCGGATCGCCGTCTCGCGCGCTCGGAACCCGACCGCGGGTCATAGCCGCCCGGACCCTTTCCAGGAATGCGTCACGTTCCATGGTTCCTCCTCCACCACGCGTGGAACGACTGGTCGGCCGGTGCAGGGAAGTCGCGCGAACTCGTCCAAGCACTCCCAGGGCCGGGGAGTCGTCCAACCCAGCCGCCGCGAACCGCTCTGCCCAACAGGGATCCCGTGGATAGGCCGGCACGCCATGCCCTTGGTCGAGTCGCTGCAAACTCGTACGCGGACATTGCTGGACCCAGCCAACCAAAAGCTTCACTTTCGTTGGCGGCACGCTCGCGCAGGGCGACGAGCAGATCCGGTATCTCGATGCGAACCGGGCATACGTCCACGCAGGCACCACAGAGCGTTGAGGCGTACGGAAGCTGCTCACGCCCGGCGAGACCGAACAGCGATGGCGAGAGCACTGCACCTATGGGCCCGGAGTACACATCGCCGTACGCATGGCCCCCGACCTCGCGATACACCGGACAAACGTTCAAGCAGGCCCCACACCTGATGCACGCGAGGATCTCTGCGGTCGAGCTCCCCAGCACGTCCGGGCGACCGTTGTCCAGGATCACGACATGGAGCTCCTCTGGACCATCAGGGTCGTCCTTCCTCCGTGGTCCCGTGACGATATTCGTATAGGCAGTGAGACGCTGGCCCGTAGCGGACCTCGCGAGCACCTCGAGCATGACACCAAGATCGCCAGGCGTTGGGACGACTCGCTCCATCCCCATGACCGCAACGTGAACCCGCGGAGCGGTCGTCACGAGCCTGCCGTTTCCCTCGTTCGTCACGAGACAGATCGACCCGGTCGAAGCCACACCGAAATTGACGCCGGATATCCCCATGTCGGCACGAAGAAACAGAGACCTCAGGTGACCCCGCGCAATCTGGTTCAGCTCTACAGGGTCCTCCGTATACGCCACACCGAGCTCACGCTCGAACAAGGCACCGATCTCCTGTCGCGTCTTGTGGAGGACAGGCGCAACGATGTGTGACGGACGATCCTCCGACAGTTGGATGATGAATTCACCCAGGTCGGTCTCGACGACGCTCCTGCCGTCAGCCTCGATCGAGGAGTTGAGTTCGATCTCCTCGGTGACCATCGACTTCGACTTGACGATCAGCTGAGCGGAAACATCCTCGGCAACTTGGCGGATGTACTGATTCGCCTCAGCCGCGTCCCCAGCGAAGAACACGCGACCTCCGACCGCACCGACCGAGTCCGCGAATTGCTCGAGGTAGGTATCCAAATGCGCGAGGGTGTGGAGTCGAATCTCTCGAGCGCGGTCTCTCATGGAGTCCATTTCCGGGTATTCCGTCATGCTCTGGAGCCGCTTGACGGTCAACAGTCTCGCCCCGGCGTCGACGGCCCTCGTTTTGGGGGTGTTGACCTCCCCAGCCGCACGCTCGACGAACGTTTCGAGTGGTGATCTCATGGCACCCTGTCCCCATCACGATCGGCAACGATCAGCTCCGCAATGTGGCTCACCTGCATCGGTGACCCGCGTCGCCGTAGACCTCCGGCGAGATGCATGAGGCAGGACAGATCGTACCCGGCAAGAGTTCGGGCCCCCGAGGCTTCGATGTTGTCGAGCTTCGTGTTCATGATCGCAGTTGAAACCTCAGGCATCTCCACAGAAAACAGGCCTCCGAACCCACAACATTCATCCGCGCCGCCCAATTCGCATCGCTCGATGCCGGAGGCATCAAGCACTCGCTCGCCGTACCCGTCCAGACCAAGACCACGCAGACCATGACACGACGGATGGAACACGACGGACTCCGAGGAAACGCGGTCGAGTCCATCCAAACCGAGATCGTCAACAAGGAACTGGGTGAATTCGCGAACCCGACCTGCCACTCGCTCACCCGCAGCAACGAGCTCGGGTTGATCCGACAACAGATCTCCATAGTGCTCGATCATCATGACGGCGCACGACCCCGAGGGGATGATGATCGATCCTTCTGTTTCGTCAAGCACCTTGACGGTATGTGCCGCCATGGCCCGCGCCTCATCCCGATGACCAACGTTGAACGCCGGCTGGCCACAACACGTCTGGTCGAAGGGGAACTCGACGGTCAAACCGTGATCCTCGAGCAGATGAACAACCGCCCGTCCCGCATCGGGAGCGAACGCATCCACGAGACACGTCACAAAAAGCTGAACCTTCACGTTGGCGACTCCTGATTCGACGTCAGCCGCAGGGTGACGATCTCGAACGGGCGAAGCGTCAGGGATGCCATCCCGTCAACGACCTCCAGCTCGGCCAGTGGTTCTTCGAGCAGATTGCACCGACTTCCCGCCACCAGCGCAGTAGGACACCGGACCGTCACGGCCGTCCGATCACCGCAGGCTTCGTGGATCCGGATGATCAGATCGCGTGGATCATCGTCGGCCACCTTGATCGCATCCAACTCGACCCCATCCCCGACCAACTCGATCACTGGAGGCGCCGCGACGTCTGCGCTTCCCGACACCACGCGGATCGGATAGTTGAGTCGCTCCGCCTCGGCGACCACATCTGCCAGTTCCGGGCCGTGCGGAAACAGCGCCAAGGTGACCGAATGCACACCTTGATCGGCTGCGGGATCGGGGAACCGCGCAGCGCGCGCCAGACTCACACGGACACCGCCGTCGAACAGGCCGTGCCCATATCGTCCATTGTTCAGAACGGCCACTCCAAAGCTTGGCTCACTCACATCCACGTACCGATGCGCGCAGACCTCGAACTTGGCCGCATCCCACGATGACGATGGGTGCATGGGTCGGTGCACATGCCCGAACTGCACGTCACACGCGGCTGAGTCTGCTCGGACGTCGATCGGAAACTCCATTGACAACAAGTGCTCACTGTGATGCCAATCAAGCTCGATATCGATGTCGAGCCGGGGACTTCCGGCTCGCAGTGTGTAGGTGATCGTTGCCCGGGATGGACCGAATTCGCGAGACATGCTCAACCGTCCGAGCAGCGGACCGGATTCGACAACTTCACAGGACACATCGCCTCCAACCGCTGCTGCGTTTTCGAGCGTCCATGACTCGAGATCCCATGCGTCGTACCGCACAGGCTGATCGGATCCGAGAGTCAATCGGGCCGCGACCCGACCAGCCGGAACGACCTCGCGATCGCGGACACGATCGATGAAAGAGACGATGTTGCCGTGTGTATCGAACCGGACTGCGACATGTTCGTTGCTCAGAGACGTTCCGGTCACCACGACCCGATCGTCCGCGGGCAGAGGCTTGACCGCCGACATGCCACTCCCCGGCACAGCGAGCCGTACCGCTGAGCTTCCATCGGCAAGCCGCTGAGATTCGCCGTTGCAGTCGACTTGCGATGCCACGACAACGACTTCGTCGCGCTCGACTCCTGCTACGTTGATCGCTGTGGGTTCGCGGGGAGCGAGATCGTCGATCAGTGATGCGATTCGATCGCAAAGTTCGCGTTGTGCGCGCTCGAACACCACCTCGGCGTCGGCATGCACCCAGGCAATGGAAGAGCCCGGCAGGATGTCATGGAACTGCTGGGTGAGCACTTCGCGCCAAATATCATCGACGTCGGCTCGTCGACCAGCGGTCGCCGACCAGAGCTCCACCTCGCGCAGCAAGCGCTCGCATCGACGATTGCCTAGTTTCGTGCGGAGCTGGCTGGTCAACGTGCCACGATGCATCTCCAGGTACAGTTCGCCTCTCCAGACGGGTACTCGCGCGCCCGCGAGCGCTTCGCCCTCCACATGTTCGAAGAACTCCGACGGCGAGCCGATCGACACCCGTGGCGCACCGTCCAGATCCTCGAGCCGGCGAGCACGCTCGAGCATCTCACGGGTTGGGCCACCACCGCCGTCGCCGTGCCCGAAAGGCATCAGCGACCAATCACTCCAACCATCATCAGAGAACTGCTCACTCGCGCGATGACACTCTTCAGGCGTGATCTGGGCGTTGTACAGATCGACGGGTGGGAAATGCGTCAGCACCCGTGTGCCATCAAGGCCCTCCCACCAGAACGTGTGGTGGGGAAAGCGGTTGGTCTGATTCCACGAGAGCTTCTGTGTGACGAACCGATCCATTCCCCCTGCGGCAAACACCTGCGGCATACCCGCCGGGTAACCGAACACGTCGGGGATCCAGACCTCCCGGCAGCGCTGCCCGAACCGGGACTCGAAATATCGCTGTCCGAATACGATCTGGCGAACAATGCTCTCGCCCGACGGCATGTTCATGTCGGCCTCCACCCACATTCCGCCCACCGGCAACCACTGACCGGCTCGAATCTTTGCCCTCATCCGCTCAAACAGTTCGGGATGACGTTCCTCGATCCATGCGTACTGCTGTGCCTGCGAGCATGCGAATCGGAACTCGGGATACTCATCCATCAGCCCAACGGCAGATGCAAATGTGCGTGTGCACTTGCGAACGGTTTCGCTCATAGGCCACAGCCACGCTGTATCGATGTGAGCGTGGCCCGTCGCGATGATCCGATGTGCGGAAGACCGAGCCGACATTTCGAGTGCGGATCTGAGCACACGGCGTGCCGACTCGACGTCGGGCATGACGTTCAACGAACGCTCGATCGTCCGCAAAAGCCTCCCACGGCGCGGGTCGCCAAGGGGCAGCGTCAACATCACTCCGTTCAGAACATCGAGGTCGTGCGACAAGGCCTCGGCCTCGGAGTCGACCACCACGAGCTCGGCTCGTCGAAGGTCATAGAGCGGCTCATCGCCTGCCGTGTCGATCGAGCCCAGCAGTGACGGCGTATACAGGGCAAACGACGGATTGGACGCCGCCTCCAAGGTGATCGTCACCGGACCGGGTAGAGCCTCAACCCGATAGTTGGTTCGCCTCGGATGAATGCCCTGCACGGGACGTCCCGACCCGTCAACGATCAACCCCTCACACTGGAAACCCGCACGGTTGGGATCAAACCCGAGATCGATAACTGCCTCGACCCGATGGCTGCTCCACGAGTCAGGAATTTCACCATCGAACCGGAACCAGGTGGTTGCCCACGGCGCACCCCACACCGAGCCAACTGCGAACGGTTGGAGCTCATCGAGGGACGGACCCGACTGAATGGTGAACGGTCTGCGATCAGTGTGCACAAGCGGCAGGACACGCTCGCTCAGTTCACGCGTGATCCGTTTTTCGACAAGTTCGTGATCGTCGTGCATATGCGTAGTCCTCGGGTGATTCCTATTCGAAGGAGCGAAGGGTGGCGCTGAGGGTAAACTCTCCCGCCGACATGGGAATCACGAGCGGTGCTGAAGCATCTCGCGCCTGTGCAGTCGATCCTTCAACCGTCGCCGCTATGGCCTCCGGCGTATCCGCAATCTCATTCACGATCAACGACATCGACGTCCTCCTTAGACAGTGCGCTCGCGATAGTCCTCGTCGAGGCGACCGAACCGTGCGATGGTCCCTGCGAGTCCCCCCGACCTGAACCTCGCAAGCCATACCCCGACGAACTCGCTCGTGAGGTTGGCAAGGTCCGCGTGCAACCATTGCGGGTCGGGTGCTGATCGATGCGCATGGGCGAGGAGAGAACGATGACACGCGTGCGCCAGAAGGTGCATGGTCAGCTGAAGTTCCCTCTTGACCAGATCCGAGTCGTTGGACCCAAACTCGACGAGCGCCAGTCGCTCTGCAAGGCCTTCGAGATCCTCGAGGGTTTCACACAGAACAGCTTCGGGCACGTCGCCCAGGGCCACCAATGATTCGATGGGTTCCCTCAGGGCCACGAAGAGGAACGACATGTTCAAGGCGCCGATCGGAAACCGTTGGTACAGGTTACCGATCTCGGAAACGACGGACCCTGCCGTGCCCGTGCGATCGCCCAGGACGCGCAACCCCATGACCCGCGGAACGTTCGCGCTAGAAGCATCTGTGCCCGCCCACGCATGCGCCGCACCGACACCCAGCCAGAAGCGGCTGATCGGCAGGGTTTGGATCGTGCCGTGTTGGAACCAGCCCCAATCGGTCGTCAGATATCCGGTGGCGCCGAGCCGTGTACCGTGTCGCGCCGCCCCTGCCATGTTGGCCAATGCCCGGTCGGTCGCTCCTGCGAGGGTGCCAAAGGACCAGGTTCCCGGGCATACGTAAAACGGCAGACCTGCGTCTGCGAATAGTGCACCCTGGGTGGCGAACGGTTCGTCTGAGCCTATGTATCCCCACACCAAGGGTGTCACACCACGGGGTAGCTCCGGGATCAAGTCCGGGTACGCGGCGAGCCTGTCCGCCCACATCAGCATCCGACGGTCGCGGGAAGCGAGGTCTTCGTGCAGCTTCGTCACGAACTCGAGGTACACGGTTCCGGCTCCGCGCTCGTTACGAGCCGTCGTGCTGCGACCGGTACCGCCGTCATCGGACTCGTCGAGGCACGCGTTCACCAAAGAACTCGTGAAACACGGGAGCAGTTCGTCGTACATCGATCGAACGAGTTCGACAGACTCGGGATCGACTGCCGCAAGCGAGAACGGATACGGTCCCCATACCGCCGTCGGTTCGATTACATCTGTTTCGGCCAGGTGCGCGTAACGAGGATGGCGGAGCCATCGGTGCATGTGGCCGAACGTGCTCTGGCATGGCACCAGCTCGATGTATCGATCGCGGCAGTACGCATCGAGCATCACCATTTCTTCAGCCGTAATCGGCGAAGCATTCGCCCAAACCTCGGGGTGGCGTCGATACGCAAACGTATGCTCCGTATAGAGCTGCAGCTGGTTGACCTTCCAGGACGCGAACTCATCGACCAGCCGAAATAGGGTGTCCATCGTCGGGACCCGGTCGCGGCTGATGTCAAGCAGGATGCCGCGAACATCGAAATCCGGCCAATCCAGGATCTCCAGACAGGGCACCTCGCGGCTGCCGACGTCCACGATCTGGGCCAGTGTTGCTACTCCGTGGTGAAGACCTTGGTTGGACACGGCATGCACCGCGATGCGGTCGTGCTCGATTCGCAGTGTGTAGCCCTGCTCACCTGAAACGTCGGGAAGATCCGACCCGATCGTCAGGATGATGTCTGGTGAAACAACACCCGGCCCGGCGAGGACCGTGACACGGACACCGAGTGCACCAGACAGAGTCTCGCGGAGACGCATCGCGATCGACCACGCGCCGCCGATCGGATCCGCATCGACGGCAACGACGGTTTCGTTCTTGAACGAGAAGGACCCTTCTCCCCTTACGAGCTCCTTGACGGGTGGGAGCAGATGGAGCTCTCCGACATCCGTCATGAACCGTCGAGATTCTTCATCATCATCACGAATTCGCGCTCGCGCTGGAATCCGGCGGTTTCGTAGAATCCCGGCAGAGGGGTCCAGCAGATCCGGCAACCGCGAACCCCCTTTGCCCGAAGAGCAAAGATGCTCTCGCGAAGAAGCGCTCCGCCGAGACCACGTCCGCGAACAGATTCCGTAAGACCGATCGGACCCAACTCTCCCCAGGGTCGCGGAAGAGGGGAGCCGAGAAACCTCTCGAGCGGTCTTCCGGAGTCTTCGAATGTCAGCTTGCAGAATCCCTGCAATGTTCCGTCTACCCGGACGACCAGGTAATCGGACATACGTTCCTGAGCTCGGCGGTGATCGGCCAACTCGAGAGCCCAGCGCGGAAAAGTCGTTCGGAGGAACTCGAACAGCTCCGCCTCGTCAGACTCCGATGCCTCGACTATCGAACCAAGATCGTCGCCGACTCGTCTCTCATCATCCAATTCAGCGAGATCTCGCACGACGTCCCAGACAGCCTTTCCTTCGACATAACCGCTGCTCCGAAAGAAGTCGACCGAACCCAACTCGCGCGGCACACAGTTGAGCGGCCATCGAAACCCGCCCCCCAACACCACCCGCTCACATCCCTCGGCCGCCAGTGCAGCCTCCGCCCAGGCGAGCAGACGACCGCCGACTCCCTGTCCCTGGAACTCCGGGACGACGCACAGGATCTCGACGAAACCTGAAAGACCACCGTCCCTATTGAGTCCGTGGGCCGCAGTGACCCAAACCATCCCGATCAGACGTCCGTCGCTCAGCGCAAACCGTCCCGACTGCCAGACACCTTCTGCCTGCGAGCCAGCTGAACCCACCAGCCGTTGGCTCATGGCGAACTCCGAACCGGCAGAGGAATTCCACAGGCGGGCGATCTGGGCTTGATCTGACGAGCTCGCAAAGTCGATACCACGTGTTTCCTCGTCGGATGTCGTCACGTTTGATCCGTCCATTTCATGGGTCGCTTCTGAAGATTCTAGGAGGGCCGATGAACGTCGTCCGAACGGGCAACGGCTGTTCGGGCCCAGCCGCCCGTCATGACCAGATTGGTGGTCAACACAGTCCGCTGCGCGGGGCTTGTATCCCCGCCAAGACGAGCAACGAGTGCTCGAGCAGCGTTCCGACCCAATTCTTCGGGCCGGTAAGTGACCAGTGCAAGCTGGAACCCCAGGAGATCGCTCGCTTCCAGCTCGTCGAATCCGGCTATCGGTATCGACTGCCCTGTGCTTGCCAGCGCGCGACATGCGCCGAGCGTGTTCCTGTTGTTGTCGCAGAAGAGGGCTGTTGGAGGGTCGGGCATGGCGAGCAACTCGCGGGTGGCCTGCTCGGCGACTTCCACACTGGCGTGGTGGCGCGCGGCAAGATCGTCAGCGACATCGATGCCGGCGTCGTTCATCGCCGAGCAATGTCCCCGGTAACGCTCGGTTGACGTCCAAACCGGGTTGAGTCCAAGGTAACCGATTCTGGTGTGGCCACCCCGGATCAGGAGGTCCGTGGCCTCGCGAGCTCCACCGAAGTCGTCGAGGAGGACGCAATCGGCCTCTATGCCAAACGACGGCCTAACCGCTAGAACTACCGGGACCGGACCGAGGACGGCGGAAGCAAGATGCGATTGATCGGCGCCAAGCGGAACGACGATGAGCCCTGCAACTTGCCTGGCGATGAACTCTTCGACCAAGCTCTGCTCCAAAGCCGGGTCCTGTCGACTGGAGGCGATCACGACCCGGATGCCCTCCATGGCAACGAGTTCCTCGACACCTCTGGCGAGGTGCGCGTAAAAGGGGTTGCCGAGGTCGGTCACGATGAGGCCGACCAACCCGGTTCCCAGCCCTTTGCGCAGACTCCGGGCCACCTCGTTACGCCGATATCCCATTTCGGCAACAGCTGCTCGTACCCGTTCACGTGTCTCATCTGCCACGGATTTCCCGCTCAGAACCCGCGAGACGGTCATGGCGCTGACCCCTGCCCTGCGACCGACATCTCGCATGGTCGGTTTCTCCATGACAGTGTCATTCGAAGCCACAGCCGTCGCCGCTGCGGTCCGAGACACGCGGCTCTGCCGGGGATTCTGTTCAATTGAGGGCATGATACGCGGCACCGACGAGGGGGGCGTCGTTGCCAAGAGCACCCACCCGGATCTCCCAGGAGCTCGTTGACTTCGAACCCAAGCCGATCCGAAAGGACGCTGAGAGGAGGTCCCATGCACCTGTGATCGAACCACCTACGACGATCAATGTTGGCGCGAATGTCTCGACGAATGGAGCCACGGCCGCTCCGAGCAACCTGGCGGCCCCATGCAAGATTTCCAGGGCTGCCTCATCGCCGGTGCGAGCGATCGCTGCGATCTCCTTGACGTCGAGGTCGCGACCGGTGGTCTGTCGGTAGCTCCGGCGAATGGCCCGTCGCGAGAAGCTCTCCTCCAGTCGATGACCTTCGATCTCGAGCAGGTCCACCCGGCCCTCGGGAGGCACGGTCGGGCCTTCTATCACCCAGGTACCTCCGTTCAAGAACACGGAGCCGACACCGGTTCCGAGTGTCAAACCCACGATTCGATCGTGGTCAACGCCGACACCACTCACCCACTCGCCAAGTCCGAACGCATCGGCGTCGTTGAGGAAGCGGATGTGATCGGCCCCTCTTCCGATGCACGCCCTCAATCCCGAACGCACGTCCACCTTATGAAGAGCTTCGAACTTGGCCACGTCCCTGAAGAGACCAATGCCGTGCTCGTAGTCGAAGGGACCCGGAATCGCGATGCCAACCCGTTCATCCCGCGGCTCGGGTAGCTGGACGAGAGCCCGGCAAAGCGTGTCGAGGAAATCCTTGGCCGTACCATGAGGATCGAGGTCGTGCCTCATCCTCGAGGTGCTGATGACGGTCATGTGCTCAGGTTCGACAAGTGCCGCCGCCACGTGGGTGCCACCTATGTCGAACGCGGGTATCGGAAGGTTGGAACTCAATTGTCCATCACCGTACCAGCGCCTTGACCACCATGGAGTCCCTGCTCGCAGTGATGGTGTAGTCCATCACGGCGGCCGGAATCACCATGGTTTCGGCATAGGTGAGGCGGTGATGGTGACCTTCTCCGGTTGTCACGACCACATCTGATCCCGCGACGACATTGATGACATGAAATCGGCCGTCCGTTGTTGCAGGGGCGGAGGCTTCCCCCTCGATGTGCACCCGGTACACCTCGTAGAACAGATCGGTGTGGGTTCCCAAGGAGTACTCGAGCCATCCCTCGCCCGAGCCGATAAGCCGAGGTTTCGGAACGAGAACCGCTCTGACATCGTCTCCACTCCGCAGCACATCCAGATTGTCGAAAGCATGCGAGATGTGGATCGGCCGGCCGCTTGGGGTGTCCGCTCCGCGTTGCCAATCGTAGAAGCGCAGTGAGTACAGGTATGGGGTGGCACTGATCTCGAGCACGACATTGCCCTTGCCGCTCGCGTGCGGGGTGCCGGCAGGGATCACGAAGAGCTGGTGCTCCGTGGCCGGGTGGGCTTGAACGTGCCGGGCAACATCGAGAGAACCCCCTGTTCTTTTGGCGGTTTCTACGTCCGCTCGAAATCGACCGGGATCGCTCTCCTCGCTGAGTCCGAGGAAGATGGTATTGCTCTCATCGCCGACCATGATGTAGTACGTCTCGTGCTGGGTATAGCTCCAGCCGAATACCTTCCGCATGTATTCGCCCTGGGGATGACAGTGGATCGAGAGCGGCCCTCCATCCACGGTATCGAGATAGTCGAATCGAATAGGGAACGACGTGCCGAACAGCGGTGTCACGTGACTTCCGAGTAACGCATCGGGAGTGAGCGCTGCCATCATCTGAAGAGGTACCTCAACATGGGTGGCCTGTTGTCCGAGCAGGATTCCACTCTCTGGTGCGATCAGCTCGTAACCGACAGCGGTGTTGCGGGCGTCGGGATTGATGCCAAGCTGCCGCTGCGCCCAATGTCCCCCCCAGGGTGTGCTGTTGAAGTAGGAGCGGGTACGGAAAGGTCTGTGTGCGAGCTGTGCAAGACCTTCGACAAGATCAGCGAACGCCACGAAAGACGGGCCCGCAGGGTTCTGGCAATCGACCCATGTGTCGATCGATCCGGTCAGCCGATCGCGGTGTCGATCGAGAATCGGCCAGTCGATATAGAAGAGGCTCCGCGATGATCCCGCCATGTCGTCCGGTTGTCCAAGATTCACACCGGAGCCGTCAGACATGGTCGCCTCCGCAAGCCTCTTCGGCTGGTCCATGTACCAAAGTGTGTCATGGTCGACTAGGGCAGCCCCCGGACCGAATACGATGTTGATCACGTCGCGATCTCGGTGTAGGACCGGGAGTTCGCCGAAGAAGTCGCGAAGGTCTGCTGTGGCCAACCGCTCGAAGTCGGGGTCGTCTTGAAGGGCCTCGGTCGCGGTCATCCGTTCGATCTCGGTCCATGGCCGATAGAACCCGCGGATGTCGGTGTGTGTCGTCGCCAACCCGCGTTTCACCAGCGCCTCGGCGACGAAGGCGACGACGTCATGCCATGGGAGGGCTGCGGGACCATCTATCGCGAGGACTCGGTCTCGAGCCGAGACGTCAGCCGCGAGTGCTTCCCATCCAGACCGCACCGGTCCCACGACGTCGTACGTGGGCGTAGCGTTGTACCGGTTGTCTATCATCGCGGAGGACGCATCACGGTAACGTTAACATACGTGAAGAGTCATCACCGTATCGGCGGCGTCTGCTCCGTTTCCGGGAAAACCATCGTGGGTACCGTTCGGCGCGCCTAAATCGGCTTGACGGCGACATCGGCAGCGGCGAAAGCAATGCGGCCAGCGACCAGTGTCGCCTTCACGTTGCAATCCGAGTCCATGGCTACGACGTCTCCTCGCGCGCCGACTTCCAGTTTTCCGCGCCCGGGATCCCTGAGGACCCCGGCAGGATTCGTGCTCGACACGGCGATGGCCTCGACGACCGAACAACCGATGGTGGCGATGAGATTGCGGAACGCCTGGTCGTACGAAAGAGTGCTGCCGGCAAGATCCCCTGCCAGGTTTCGCGGTCCCGTCTCATCGACAACGACTTCGACGGCGCCGAGGTCAAACGTTCCGTAGCCCATGCCCATCGCTGCCATCGCATCGCTGACAAGAACGAGGCGGTCGGGTTTCTTTGCTTGCCAGGCCATCTGCACCGCGCCTGGGTGGAGGTGGACACCGTCGACGATGATCCCAACCGTCATGTTCGGATCGGAGAGGAGCGCACCGACTAGTCCCGGAGTGCGGTGGTGGAAAGGGGGCATCGCGTTGTAGAGATGCGTACCGAAACCAGCGCCCCGCGAGATAGCCTCGATGGCCTGGTCATAGGACGCATCGGAATGGCCAAGGGAAACAACTACACCACGTTCGCTGAGAATCTCGATGAGAGCATTGGCGCCGCGGAGTTCGGGAGCGAGCGTGACCATCCGGACGTGCCCATCGGGACTCCATCCATCGACGAGTTCAGACCCAGGGGCTTGCAGACCGGCGGGGTCGTGGGCACCGGGCTTCTGTGGGGAGATCATGGGCCCTTCCAGGTGAAGCCCCAGAGGCACCGCACCCAGATATCCCGGTGGAGGTCCGTTCGCCACGACTTCTCGGCCCCTGACGATCGTAGCCAGCGGGGACGTGATGATCGTCGGAAGAAATGCTGTAACCCCCGATGCCGGTAAGCGGGCACCCACTTCCCAGATTGTCTCCGGAGCCCTCGTGAAATCGTGACCGAAACCGCCGTTCACCTGCAGGTCGATGAAACCAGGAGCGACGAGAAGATCCGCAACATCGACAACGGTACCCGAGTGATGGCTGCGTGGTTCTCCGATCTCGGTGATCTTGCCATCTTCGATGGTCAGGTCCGCGCGGATGATGCCTCCGGGTGTTACGACGCGCCCGCCGGCGGCGATCGTCACATGCTTGTGGTCGGTGGGGTTGCCGGCGGTCGGCCCATGGGTGCGTTTTCTCATAACACTGCCATCAGACCTTGGTACTACAGGGATGCACCCGGCGATGTATGACGTTGCTCAGAATCGGGACCACTAGAGGCAGTGTAGCGACCGGCACGAACCGGCCCCCTGGGCACCTCCGGTGCGTGATAGAGTCGGCAATCGACTGTGCCGGAAGGAACTGATGCGAGGCAACCACAGAGCGGATTCGTGGCTCAAGGGGAACACGCATACGCACACCTTGTGGAGTGACGGAGACGCCGCACCGGAGTGGGTAGCCGACTGGTACCAGCATCACGGATATGACTTCCTCGTCCTCAGCGACCACAACGTGCTGTCACGCGGCGAAACGTGGGTTCGCATCGGTGAGAGAGATCTGTCGGAACACCGAGTGGACGAACTGCTAGAACGTTTTGGGACCGACAGGGTCGATATCCGCCGTGGCGAACACGGACGAGAAATGCGTCTGCAAACGCTCGAGGAACTCCGCGCCCGTTTCGACCTCTTGTTCATCGAGGGCGAGGAGATCACGGACAAGTTCGACGACCACCACATCCACGTGGGCGCAGTCAACCTGGAAGAGGTCATTCCGCCCCAAGGCGGATTGACACTCCGCGAAACGCTCAACAACAACGTCGCTGCCGTCCTTGCACAGGCATCTCGGCTCGACCGCCCGATGCTTGCTCACGTGAACCACCCCAACTGGTACTGGTCATTGTCGTGGGAAGACGTCGCCCACGTAACAGACGATCGGTTCTTCGAGGTATACAACGGCCACTCCGCGGTATCCAACGAAGGGGACTCCACGCATCCCAGCTGCGAGGAGATGTGGGACCTCGCAAACACCCTCCGTGTTCTTGATCTTGGCCTTCCGCTGCTCTACGGCCTCGCAACCGACGACTCGCACGAGTACTTCACGTGGGGCGCCGGGCAGACGAATCCTGGTCGTGGTTGGGTGATGGTTCGGGGAGACAACCGCGACGCAGATGAGATCGTCAACGCCATGCGGCGAGGGGATTTTTATGCCTCCAGCGGTGTGACGATTCGCGAGTTTCGCATCGATTCCGACCACTACGAGATCGATATCGTCACCGAACCAGGGGTGGACTACATGACACGGTTCGTCGGCACCACAATCACGGACGCCAAGCGGGATCCCGTTGCCGAGACGCTTCTCGAAACCACCTCCAACCCCGCCTCGTACACATACAGAGGCGACGAGCTGTTCGTTCGGGCAGTCGTGACGTCGTCACGTCTCCATCCGAATCCTTATCGCGAAGGCGATCACGAAATGGCGTGGCTTCAGCCCACGCGTCCCTAACCCAGTGATGCCGCCGGCGTGTGGTAGCCGGCTTCGGTCAAGAACTCGATACTGCGGCGCGTACCGAGGACGACGTCGGCGTCGTTCTCGTATTCGATGCTCGCAAACCCCCGGTAGTCGCGTGCAAGTTCCGGTAACAACGATGACCAGTCGATGTCGCCGTCACCGACGGCCAGTGAGGGGCGATAACGTGAACCGACAAATAACTGATCCGGGTCACGCGACTCTTCACTCGACGTGTCTTTGAGGTGACAGTACGAGATTCGGCCCTTGAACCGTCTCACTGCCTCGAGAGGGTCCAGTCCCATTCGGGCATAGTTGCAGGGATCAAACAGGGTGCCGACGTTCGCGTGGTCGGCAACGCGGAGCATCAGGTCCATTTGATCGATGGTGGTGCCATAGTTCTCGAGAGCGATCTGGATGCCACGCTCTTGCGCATAGTCACCGATCGGACCGAGCGCTGTGCCGTAGTCGATCATGTATTGCTCTGCCGCATCCTGATTGTCGGAGTCGACCGCCGGTTCTGCGATACGGATGACGCTGAGGCCGAGATCGCTCGCAATGTCGATGACGCGCAGCGCGATGATGCTGTTGGTGTCGGCGGCTTCGATCGACAAGGGCCTGCCCTGTGTGTCGAACGGAGCTGCCAGATAGAGATTGGCGACCCCGGCGACCATCTCCACGCCGCATTCCGAAGCGAGCTCCACCACATGGTTCACGGGTACTCGCCCGAACCACTTGTCGAGTTGGTGGCTGTACAACGGAACCTCCACATAGCGGATGCCCAACGCTGCGGCCGTGGAGAAGTAGTTCGCCGGCGTCATGTTTCGAAAGCCGAACCACGCCGTTGACAAGGAGAACGTATCGGATGGTTTCTGCGCCTGGATCACTGTCATTCCGATTCTCCAATCGTTCGGTCATCTCTTGGGCGGCCCAGCTCCTCAAGAGGACGACCGGTCGACCGGATCGAATGCACTGTACTATCGAATCCAACAGCCGCACACCAATCATCGGGTCGATTTCGCTGAATAGCCGCCTTTCCCGTACCCTGCTTCCCGATTGCCCGAACAGTTCGGTGAGCGTGGGGTCATGGTAGATCAGCAGAATCAGGTCCAAGAGAGCGGAGGTCTCTGCAACGCGGCCTTCGATCACGATGCATGTGGGATCGGTTTCGTCGCGGATATCAAGGGTCACAGGAGTCACCAGATCATCGAGCAGGGGTTGACGGTTCTTGCCAACCTCACGCACCGTGGCGCAGTTGGGGCAGATCCGCTCGCGGGCGATGGGGCAGGGATGCTGCTTCAGATACCCGACGGGTTCTTTCGGCCGGAGATGGCAGATCAAGGAATCGTGCTGCCGGATCCCGGCGACTACGCGGTGGGGATGATCTTTCTTCCCCAGGATCCCGCCGACCGAATCGTATGTGAGGATCTGCTCGTTGAGTTGGTGGCCCGTGAGGGACAGAAGATGCTCGGATGGCGCGACGTTCCTGTCGATTCGTCATGTCTCGGACCCACCGTCAAGCCCATTGAACCGGTGATCCGACAACTATTCGTTGGGCGCGGTGACGACATCGTCGATGCCGACGACTTCGAGCGGAAACTGTTTGTGATCCGCAAGCAGGCCCATATCCGGTTGGGTGAGCTCTCCCCGGATCTGATGGATCGCGGCAGGTTCTATGTGACCTCGATGTCTGCGCGAACGATCACATACAAAGGCATGATGCTGGCGGCGAATCTAGCCGTGTATTACGAGGATCTGGATGACGAGCGGGTCGAGTCAGCACTCGCGATGATCCACCAGCGCTTCTCCACGAACACATCACCTTCATGGCGTCTTGCGCAGCCCTTCCGACATCTGTGCCACAACGGCGAGATCAACACTGTGCAGGGAAACGTGAACTGGATGATGGCGCGCCGCCAGAACATGTCGTCAGAGATCATCGGTGACGATCTCGAGAAACTCTGGCCTCTCATCGGGGACGGATCGTCCGACTCGGCAACCTTCGACAATGCGCTCGAACTGTTGCTGGCTGGAGGATATTCGCTCGGTCACGCCATGATGCTGATGATCCCGGAGGCGTGGGCCGACAATCCACTCATGGATCCAGGACGGAAGGCGTTCTACGAGTACCACGCCGCCCTGATGGAGCCGTGGGATGGGCCGGCGGCCGTGGCATTCACCGATGGCCGGCAGATCGGCGCCACGCTCGACCGCAACGGGCTCCGGCCCGCCCGATATCTCATCACCGATGATGACCTCGTTGTGATGGCGTCGGAGATGGGTGTGCTCGATATTCCTGAAGAAAAGATCGTCAAGAAGTGGCGTCTTCAGCCTGGAAAGATGCTGCTCATCGATCTCGAGCAGGGTCGGATAATCGACGATGCCGAACTCAAGGACTCTCTTTCGGGCGAGAAGCCATACCAGCGGTGGCTCGATGAAACGCAGATCCACATCGCAGAGCTGCCACCTGAGGTTGCGGCAATGGGACCCGACCACGACACGCTCGTCGACGCACAGAAGGCTTTCGGTTACACGCGCGAAGACATCGAGTTCTTCTTGAAACCCATGGCAGCCGAAGGCAAGGATCCGATCGGTTCGATGGGCCGCGATACGCCGCCTGCGGTGTTGTCTGACCGCCCGAAGATGCTCTACGACTACTTCAAGGAGAGGTTCGCCCAGGTCACGAATCCTCCCATCGATCCGATCAGGGAGGAGACGGTGATGTCGCTGGTGTCTCTGATAGGCCCGCGCCCGAACCTGCTCGACCTCGACACCGGCGGTACACACAAACGTCTCGAAGTCACGCAACCGATCCTCACCAATGTGGATCTCGAACGCGTCCGACGGATCGAGAACCACGTCGACGATGCATTCCGGACCCGGAAATTGAGCATGTGTTACTCCGCCGGTGAGGGTGCAGGGGGAATGAGGGGCGCCTTGGAAAGACTGTGTGAGCGCGCCACCGAAACGGTGATGGAGGGGTACAACATCGTCATCCTGTCGGACCGTCACCTCGAGGTCGACCAGATCGCGATTCCGGCCTTGCTCGCCACCGCTGCCGTCCATCACCACTTGATCAAGGCTGGGCTCCGAACCGAGGTCGGGTTGGTCGTCGAGACCGGCGAGGCCCGCCAGGTACACGATTTCTGCCTGCTCGGTGGGTACGGCGCCGAAGCTGTCAACCCCTACTTGGCGTTCGACAGCATCCATTCCTTTGTCAGCGAACTGCCGGGCGACCCCTCGCCGGAGGATGCGGAGCGGCGCTACATACACGCCGTCAACAAGGGCATGCTCAAGGTGATGTCGAAGATGGGCATCTCGACGTTCCAGTCATACTGCGGTGCCCAGATCTTCGATGCGATCGGCCTCAACAGCGAATTCGTGGAGCGTTACTTCACGGGCACACCATCCGTGATCGGTGGGATCGGTCTCGACGAGATCGCCGCCGAAACGGTGCAACGGCACGAGGACGCGTTCAGTACCAAGATCTACAGGACGACGGGTCTCGACGTTGGTGGCGACCATGCGTTCCGACAGCACGGCGAGCTACACGTATGGACCCCCGAAACGATATCCACGCTTCAACACTCGGTCCGATCCGGGGATTACGAACTGTTCCGCAAGTACACAGGGATGGTCAACGACCAGACCAGCAAGCTGAAGAACCTGCGTGGCCTGTTCGAGCTCGACTTCCTCGAAGAACCGATCCCTCTCGACGAGGTTGAGCCTGCCTCTGAGATCGTGCGACGTTTCGCAACGGGTGCGATGTCATTCGGATCGATCTCGTGGGAGGCCCATACGAATCTGGCGATCGCGATGAACCGGATAGGCGCAAAGTCGAATACCGGTGAGGGAGGTGAGGAACCGAAGCGATATGTTCCGCTCGAGAACGGTGACTCGATGCGCTCGGCAGTCAAGCAGGTGGCGTCCGGCCGCTTCGGGGTGACGACGGAGTACCTCGTCAACGCCGACGATATCCAGATCAAGATGGCTCAGGGCGCCAAACCAGGAGAAGGTGGCCAGCTCCCCGGGCACAAGGTGAACGAATGGATCGCCGAGGTTCGCCACTCGACACCGGGTGTCGGCCTGATATCACCCCCGCCGCATCACGACATCTACTCGATCGAAGACCTCAAACAGCTCATCTTGGACCTGAAGAACGTAAACCCGAAGGCCCGTATCAGCGTGAAACTGGTGTCCGAGGTCGGCGTGGGCACGATCGCGGCCGGGGTCGCCAAGGCGCACGCAGACCATGTCCTCATATCGGGAAGTGACGGGGGCACGGGAGCCAGCCCCCTCACCTCAGTGATGCAGGCAGGTTCACACTGGGAGATCGGTCTCGCAGAAACGCACCAAACATTGGTCAACAATGGGCTGCGAGGACGTATAGCCGTGCAAACCGACGGCGGTATCCGCACAGGTCGCGATGTCGTGATCGCAGCATTGTTGGGAGCCGACGAAGTCGGATTCGGCACAGGGGCTCTCATCGCCCAGGGGTGCATCATGACACGCAAGTGTCACCTCAACACCTGCCCGGTCGGTGTTGCCACACAGGACCCCGAACTCCGCAAGCTCTTCCCCGGCACACCGGAGCACATCGTCAACTTCTTCACGTTCATTGCACAAGAGACCAGAGAGATCATGGCCGCCCTGGGATTCCGAACCTATGCAGAGATGATCGGTCAAAGCGACCGCATGAGCGCGAGAAGCGCGATCGAACACTGGAAGGCTCAAGGCCTCGACTTCTCCAGAGTCCTATTCAAGCCGCAACCGTCGCCAGGGGTCGCCATCAGCAACACCGAGGCGCAACAACACACGCTGCACAGAGCCCTCGACAACGGCCTCATCGAGAAGGCAGCACCTGCCCTCGAACACCAACAGCCTGTGTCGATCGACACGGCCGTCAACAACACGAATCTTGCCGTCGGTGCGATGCTGTCGGGCGAAGTGGCTCGCCGCTACGGCCACGCAGGTCTCCCTCACGACACTGTCCACATCAAGTTGAACGGAACCGCAGGACAGAGCTTCGGGGCGTGGCTAGCCCACGGCGTCACGCTCCATCTCGAAGGTGACGCCAACGACTACGTCGGGAAGGGACTCTCTGGCGGGCGCATCATCATCGAGGCGGAACCGGCCGGCCCGACCGTCCCACGGGAGAATGTCATCATCGGAAACACTGTGCTCTATGGCGCGATCTCGGGTGATTGTTACTTCAATGGCGGAGCCGGCGAGCGATTCGCCGTGCGCAACTCCGGGGCCATAGCGGTCGTCGAACGCATTGGTGACCATGGTTGTGAATACATGACAGGCGGATGTGTAGTCGTGATCGGTAAAGCCGGAAGGAACTTTGGAGCAGGAATGAGCGGCGGAATCGCCTATGTTATCGACGACGCCGGCGACTTCGAACGGCGGGTCAACCACGAGATGGTTGAGATCGAACGAATCGCATACGACGAAACCAGTCCGGATGGGCCTGATGACCCCACCCCGAAGGAGCTCCTCGCTGATCCACTGAACAACGACGTGTGGCGACTCAAGACTCTCATCACACGTCATGCCAAGCTCACGAACAGTTCGAGAGCCGTTGAGATCCTCGAGGATTTCGATGACTATTTGCCGCGGTTCTACAAGGTCGTGCCGGTCGAGTACAGACGCGTGTTGGAAGCGCAGCGAAAACTCGCGGTCGGGAGCGTGTGATGGGCTCCCCCACAGGCTTCCAGGAGATCGAGCGTCAGGATCGAGGCTACGAAGCGGTCGAGGAACGCACCAAGAACTATCGCGAGTTCTCGATACCACTGACAGACGAGTCAGCGGCTCGCCAGGGAGCCAGATGTATCGACTGTGGTGTCCCCTACTGCCATACAGGGTGTCCGATCAACAACATCGTTCCCGATTGGAATGACCTCGTATACCGCGGCAACTGGCGAGAAGCAATCGATGTGCTGCACGCGACAAACAACTTTCCGGAGTTCACCGGCAGGGTGTGTCCCGCGCCGTGTGAGGAAGCCTGCACGCTCAATCTCCTCGATGCTCCTGTGACGATCAAGACCATCGAGTACTCGATCATCGAGAAGGCATGGCAGAACCGATGGATCGAACCAAGGATTCCACACATACGCACCGACAAGCGGATAGCGGTCATCGGCTCAGGCCCATCCGGGTTGGCCGCCGCACAACAGCTCGCAAGGGTCGGACATCGGGTGGACGTGTTCGAGAAGAGCGCCAAGATCGGGGGGCTCCTGCGCTATGGGATTCCCGACTTCAAGCTCGCCAAGTCCGCAATCGACCGCCGTCTCGCACAGATGCAAGCAGAAGGTGTCGAGTTCCGCGTCAACCGCCATGTGGGAGTCAACGTGCCTGTGGACCGCATCCTCAAGAAGTACGACGCAGTCGTGCTCGCTGCCGGATGTGAGAAACCGAGGGACCTCACCGTGCCGGGACGTGACCTCGACGGGGTCCATTTCGCCATGCCATTTCTCTCGCAACAGAATCGAAGAATCGGACGAGAAACGCTCGGAGATGTAGAACCGATCACCGCCGAGGGCAAACACGTCGTAGTCATCGGCGGTGGCGATACCGGATCAGACTGCGTGGGCACATCGACCCGGCAGGGCGCTGCCTCGATCACCCAGCTCGAGCTCCTTCCACGGCCACCGGAGCATCCTGACAAGTTGCTCGTATGGCCGGACTGGCCGACAAAGCTGCGAACGTCGACATCCCACGACGAAGGAGGCGAGCGGATGTGGTCGGTGTCAACCACTTCGTTCGAAGGATCCGATGGGCACGTGCAAGCGTTGCGAGGATCCCAGGTCGACTGGATCCAGATCGACGGTCGTTGGGAGATGTCCGAGGTGCCCGGAACCGAGTTCGAGCTGAAAACAGATCTGGTTCTCCTTGCAATGGGGTTCGTCAGCCCCGTCCACGAAGGTCTGCTCGACCAGCTCGGTGTCGACCTCGATCAGCGAGGCAACGTCGCAGCAGACACCGACACCTACGACACAAGCGTGCCGGGCGTCTTCGCCGCCGGTGACATGCGGCGAGGCCAGTCACTCGTCGTGTGGGCCATACGTGAGGGTCGACAATGTGCACGCGCCGTTGACCGATACCTGATGGGTCACAGCGAGTTACCCCACTGAGGCGAAGTGCTGGTGCAGCGTTCCGGGTCACCCGGAATCGTCAGCGAGGTCCTTGGACGACGCATCATATGTGCCAATGTCTCGACCCATAGGCCACACGAACTGCCGCTTTCGTTGCTGGCCTAGGATGTTCAGCGACGAACGAGGGGATCGACATGAGCCTGACTCCGGAGCTGGAAAAGGCATTCAACGCCCAGATCACTATGGAATACGCAGCGGCGTATTCGTATCTTGGTATGAGTGCGTGGCTCGAAAGACAAGGCCTGCCGGGTATGGCGAGCTGGATGCGGATGCAATCCGACGAAGAGGCAACACACGGGCTCAGGCTCTTCCAGTTCGTACTCGACCGTGGCGGGAATGTCGAACTTGGTCGGATCGATGCGCCATCGGTCACCCTTGAAACACCGGTCGATGTGTTCCGTGCCTCCCTCGCACAGGAGAAGGATGTAACCGCGTCGATCAACCGCTTGTACTCTCTGGTTATCGAATCCAAGGACTTCTCCTCGATTCCATTGCTGGACTGGTTTGTGGCGGAACAAGTCGAAGAAGAGTCAACCGTTCAACAGATCATCGATGACCTCGAGCGGGGCGGAGAGGGCCACACGGTGCTGATGCTGGACCGTGAGCTCGGCCAGCGCGGCACGACGGTTGAAGCCTGACAAGAAGGGATCGTCGTTCGCGAGGGTGATGAGACCGGACGATGGTTCGCGAGACATGGACTCACCTCAAACATCGGATGCCTGTTTTGGGAAGGAAAACACCAATGATTGATAGGGAAATCACTGCTGACGAGATCTCGGCGATCGTGAAAGAGGCCTACATCTACGCGTTCCCGATGCTCATGGGGTACCGGTATGCCTATACGACGTTCCTTCAACCTGCTTCGCCTGCCTACAGGGGTCGACCGAATTCCGGCCCGTACGGCGCTTCAATCACTTTGGACCACACATTCAAAGATGTCATCACGCCGAACGCCGACACGCCGTATTCGGTCGCGTTGTTGGACCTACGAGCAGGACCCCTCGTGTTGACCGTGCCAGAAGTTGTCGACCGTTACTACGTGATGCAGTTCGAAGATCTACTTGGCTACAACGAGTTGTTTGTCGGGAGCAGGGCTACCGGCTCAGCTCCGGGTTCCTATCTCCTTGTCGGTCCCCAATCGGACGGCGAAATCCCTGACGGGTTCGTCTCGTACTTCCGTTTCGAGACTGACCTGGTCTTCCTTATCGGGCGCAGCCAGTTATTGGGTCCTGATGATCAGCCTGCGCTTGCAGGGGTGATGGAGCAGTATCGACTTGAGCCTCTTGAGGTGTGTCAGGGAGGCGAGGCTCCGGTTCTGGAACCGTTCGATTGGCCGGTCTGGGACGATGAAGCATCCAGGGACGAGCGGTTCATCGGATACATGAACACACTCCTGTCCTTCTACGAGCCACCCCATCCCGATGAAGCAGAGACGTTCGGTCGCTTTGCCAGAATCGGTATAGGACACGGTTTCGCTTTCGATGCAGATGAGTTGAGCGCTGAGACTCGGGAAGCTCTCGCCGACGGCGTCTCGTTGGCCCGGGCCGAAATGGCAAAGACCGCCGAGTCACTCGGTGAAGAAGTGAACGGGTGGAGAGTGATGGATCCGTTCGGCGATCGCGACTTCTACGGCGGCGACTACACGAAACGCGCCGCTGCGGCGATGGTCGGATGGGGAGGAAACGATCAGATCGAAGCACACTACCCCATGGCCCGAAACGACATCGACGGCA
>BTQL01000014.1:0-43078 GCA_036985855.1 Acidimicrobiia bacterium
CCCGATGCAGAGGGGGATACTGTCGACCATCTATGCCACGGCAAGTTCGGGCACTGATCTCGGGAAGGTGACGGCCGCCTTTGACGCCGCGTATGAGGATTCTCCCTTCGTCCGGCGAGTCGATGAATCACCGGAGACCCGTTGGGTCGTCTCTTCGAACAATCTCTTGGCGTCGCTCCATGTAGATCATCGAACGTCCACCGTGGTTATCGTCTCGGCGTTGGACAATCTCGTGAAGGGCGCTGCGGGGCAGGCCGTTCAGAACGCGAACCTGATGTTCGGGTTCGAGGAAACGACTGGTCTTCCGTTGGAAGGGTGGATGCCGTGAGCGTGACCGCAGCCAGGGGATTCCTTGCGTCGGGTGTCGCGTGTGGGATCAAGCCGGAAGGTCTCGACCTCGCTGTCGTCCTGGCAGATCAGCCGGCTGTCACCGCGGCAGTATTCACCCGGAACCAGTTCGCGGCAGCACCTGTGCAGATCGATCGGGAGAGCTTGCGCGCCGGCCGATTGAAGCGAGGCGTGGTTGTCAACTCAGGTTGCGCGAACGCCGCAACCGGCGAGAGAGGGCATGCAAACGGTCTTGGGATGGCAGCGGCATTGGCAACCGAGATAGGGTGTGAGCCAAGGGAGATCCTCGTGTGTTCGACGGGTACGATCGGCCCTCAGCTTCCGATGGACTGTGTTGGGGCTGGCATCGTTGCTGCGGTGAGTCAGGTGCTCTCCGAAGCTTCCGGTGGAACCGATGCCGCGACCGCAATCATGACAACCGATTCGCGCCCGAAACAGGCCATTGTCGAATGCGACGGCTGGGTCATCGGTGGGATGGCGAAGGGTTCAGGCATGGTTCGTCCAAACATGGCGACGATGCTTGCGTTCATCACAACGGACGCGATCGTGGAAGCCGATCTCTTCCAAGGTGTGTTGAGTGGCGCTGCTGATGCAACCTTCAACTCGCTCAACATCGATGGATGCGAGTCGACGAACGACACCGTGATCGCGATGGCTTCAGGTGCGTCCGGCATCGCTCCTGCCCCGGCAGAGCTCGTAGCCGCCATGGAAGATGTGTGTCGAGACCTTGCACTTCAGATGGCCAGCGATGCCGAGGGCGCCACCCGTGTGGTGACGATCGACGTCACAGGCGCCAGAGACGACGACTCGGCTCGATACCTCGGAAGGCTCGTCACAGATTCTGCGCTGGTGCGGTCTTCGTTCTACGGAGGAGACCCGAACTGGGGCAGACTCGTTGGAGCCCTGGGAACCGCAACGATGGAGATCGATCCCGATGCCGTCACGGTCGCGTACCAGGGAGTCGACGTGTTTGCCGGGGGCATTCAGCCGGACTTCGACGAGTCGGTCCTGCTGGCCGGCATGGAAGAGGGCGACCTGGCGGTCTCCATCCGGATTGGCAACGGACCAGGTGTGGCCCACATCGTCACCACGGATCTGACTCCCGAGTACGTCGTCTTCAACGGAGAGCGCTCATGACGGGTCACACCTCGCCACATGCTGCGAAATCAAGAATCGCATCGACGATGGGGAAGGCCGGCATCTTCTCGGAGGCTCTTCCGTTCATCCGCAAGTTCAGAGGGACAACCGTTGTCATCAAGTACGGCGGTTCTGCAATGGTTGACGACGTGTTACGTGGCACTTTCGCGGACGACGTAGCAATGCTCCATTTCGTTGGCATCAACCCGATCATCATCCACGGCGGTGGACCGCACATCTCCAGTGCGATGGGCAAAATGGGTATTGAACCTCAATGGATCGAGGGCCTGAGAGTCACCGATGAGCAGACAATGCGTGTGGTCCAGGCAACGCTTGTTGGTGAGATCAACCCTGACATCGTGAGGCTGGTGAATAACCACGGTTCCGTTGCGACAGGGGTGTCAGGACTCGACGCGAACCTGTTCGTCGCTGAACCAGAAGATGATCGCCTCGGATTCGTTGGTCGGGTCACGGAAGTGAACACAGGTCTCATCGATGGACTCCAGACCCAGGGGTACGTTCCCGTTGTCGCACCCATCGCAAGGGGGGAGGACGGCCATCCTTACAATCTCAACGCGGACACTGCGGCGGCGGCACTCGCAGCTGCGTTGAATGCCTCGAAGCTCGTGTATCTGACCGACGTAGAAGGCCTGTATCGAGATCTCGGCGACCACGACAGCCTGATCTCGAGGATCACTACACGAGAGCTCAACAAACTCATCGAAGGCGGCTCCGTTTCTTCAGGCATGCTCCCGAAACTGCGTTCCTCCATTTCAGCCGTTGAGGCTGGGGTCGACCAGGTCCACATCCTGGACGGCCGCATGCAGCATGCGGTCCTACTCGAGATCTTCACCCCTGAGGGCATCGGCACGATGATCACGAAGGAGCGCCAGCCATGAGAGCCGACACGAACGCAAGACGTCGTGAGATCCGATCGTTACTCACGACGGGAAGGGTCCGGAGTCAGCGAGCCCTTCAGGTCGAGCTCGTGCAGATGGGTTTCGATGTTACCCAAGCGACGATCTCGCGCGACCTCGCCGCGATCGGCGCCAGGCGTGTCAAGGAGAATGGTGGTTATCGCTATCGCCTTGTGAGGAATCGGAACGCGGACACAGCAGCAGCAGACGCCCTGCATGAGGCCGTCGACGAATTCGTAGAGACCCTTGTCTCTTCAGGCAATCTGATCGTGATGAAGGTGCCTCCCGGCGCCGCACAGTTCGTTGCGAGCCGGATCGATGCGGCACCGGTGGAAGGCGTGCTCGGAACCATCGCTGGTGATGACACGATTCTCGTCGTTGCTGATGAACAGATCGATACAACAGAGATCGCACGATCACTCAGCGGAACGGAGTAACACGATGGTCGGCAAAACAGTCAAGGACATCAAGAAGGTCGTGCTCGCCTATAGCGGTGGCCTTGACACGTCCATCATCCTGAAGTGGATCAAGGAGGAGTACGACGCCGAGGTCGTTGCGTATACCGCGGACGTTGGGCAGGGTGAAGAGGTCGAAGAGGCTCGGCTGAAGGCGTTGGAGACTGGTGCCTCAGAGGCGATCTGTGAGGACCTCACTACCGAGTTCGTCTCGGAGTATGTCTTTCCGGCGCTGCGGGCTTCTGCCCTCTATGAGGGTTACTACCACATGGGCACTTCGCTTGCCCGACCTGTCATCTCGAAGGGTCTTGTTCGTACGGCCATCGAGACGGGTGCAGATGCGATCGCTCACGGTGCAACGGGGAAAGGCAACGATCAGGTGAGATTCGAACTCTCTGCGTATGCGTTGAAACCAGACATCAAGGTGATAGCGCCATGGCGCGAATGGGACTTCAAGGGAAGGGCGGACCTCGTCGCATATGCCGAACAGCACGGAATCCCGATTCCTGTGACGCCGGACAAACCGTACTCGATGGATGCAAACCTGCTCCACATCTCCTATGAGGGTGGTGTGCTCGAGGATCCGTGGATCGGTCCGCCGGCCAACATGTTCAACATGACGGTAAGTCCCGAGGATGCGCCGGACGAGCCAGAGTTGATCACGGTCGGGTATGAGCGGGGGGACCCTGTTTCCATCAACGGCGTGTATCTGGAACCCGTCGAGCTACTGACCAAGGCGAATGAACTCGGCGGAAGACATGGCATAGGCCGCATCGACATCGTCGAGAACCGATTCGTCGGAATGAAGAGTCGCGGCGTGTACGAGACGCCAGGAGGGACGATCCTCTATCACGCACATCGTGCGGTTGAGTCCCTGACATTGGATCGCGAAGTCGCTCATCTGCGCGACGAACTCTCGAATCGGTACGCAGAGATGGTGTACAACGGATTCTGGTTCGCCCCTGAGCGCGAGGCTCTGCAGTCGTTCATGGATGACGTTCAGAGACCGGTTACGGGTGAGGCGAGGTTGAAGCTCTACAAGGGCCAAGCCAGCGTCGACGGTCGACGTTCAGATAGCCACGGTCTCTACGACGAGGCTACGGTCACCTTTGAGGCAGATGATGTGTACGACCAGTCGGACGCTGAGGGTTTCATCCGCCTGCAATCATTGAGGTTGCGAACTTTCGCGGAGAAGAGGCTGGGCGAAGGTGAGTGAGAGTCTGCCGTCAGGTATGGACAATCAGGTATCCGGCAACCAGCGAGTGGAGCGAGCTCACGTTGGCCGCTCCCCATTCTGTGATCTTTCGCGTCTTGTCTGTGACACATCTCCCTCCCCCGTGTCTCTCCCCTCCGCGGGAGAGATGGCCCATGCGCTGCGCGGGTCAGAGAGGGGGAGAGACGTGCACGATCACCACGAGAGAAGGCCGCTCAGCGGACCGCAGTCGGCGCCGTGGCGGGAGCTCGGAGCGGAGTCCAGTTGGGGGTACCGTCCACTGTCAACCGTTTACCGTCTACGAGCAAACGGAGGGTGCCAATGACACTTTGGTCTGGTGGTCGCTTCGAGGAGGAGCCGGCGGAGATTCTGTGGCGATTCACGGTGGATACCTCAGACCGTAGGTTGTTGATCGACGACGTCACAGGATCTATCGCTCACGCAACAATGCTCGGGAGTGTTGGTCTTCTGACACCGGAGGAAGCCACAGCGATGCTCGCCGGCCTCGAAGCCATCAAGGATGAGGCGGAAACCGGGTCGTTTCTGTTCCTCGACACGGACGAGGATGTTCATTCCGCCGTCGAGCGCAGGCTGGGTGAGGTCATCGGCAGAGTTGCAGGCAAGCTCCACACCGGTCGGTCGCGCAATGACCAGATCGCACTTGACCTGCGCCTCTACCTAAGGCGTTCTGTCGGCGAACGTACCCGTCAGCTCAAGCAGTTCGTCCGTCTGCTTGTCGATCTGGCAGTGTCGGTCGGAGACACCGTCGTGCCGAGCTACACGCATCTTCAACAGGCCCAGGCTGTCCCGCTTGCGCACCATCTCCTGGCCTATACCTGGATGCTCAAACGCGATCTCGAGCGTTTTGACGATGCGAGCAGGCGCATAGACGTGTCGCCGCTCGGGGCGGGGGCCTCCGGTGGATCGTCTCTGCCCCTTGATGCCGAACAAACGGCTGCGCTCCTCGGTATGGCTGCGGTCTTCGACAACTCGATGGATGCTGTTGGATCACGTGACGTTGCGGCCGAGTACGTGTGGTGCATTACCCAGACCATGCTTCATCTGTCGCGCCTGTCAGAAGACTTGCTGCTCTGGTCGACACGTGAATTCGGTTGGGTCACTTTCTCCGACGCGTTTACGACAGGTTCATCAGCGATGCCTCAGAAGAAGAACGCAGACATCGCTGAACTCGTGCGTGGGAAGGCTGCCACCGTGGTCGGCGATCTCGCTGCGATCGCTTCGCTTCAGAAGGGGCTCCCCATGACATACAACCGGGACCTGCAAGAGGACAAGCGGGTCGTGTTCCACGCTGATGACTCGCTGGCCGGTTCCCTCGATGCACTTGGAGGTATGCTCTCGACGATCGAATTTCACACGCCTGCTCCTTCCGACTGGGTGACGTCGCTCGATCTTGCCGAGATTCTCGTGCGCCGCAGTATCCCCTTCAGGGAGGCACACAACCTGGTCGGTGCCCTCGTCACGTATCTTCTGGACAAGGGGGAGTCATTCGTTGACTTGACTGCGGACCAGCTCACCGACTTCGATCCGAGGTTCGAACCAGGCGACATAGCTTCGGTCGATCCTGTCGACTCTGTGCAATCGAGAATGACCCATGGCGGCGGATCGATGGATTCCGTGGTTACCCAGATCGAGGCGCTGGAAGCCTTTCTCGGTGAAAATTGATGGCTGGATATTCCGGTGCTCTCCTAGCGGACAAACTTGGAATCGAGCACGGATCCACTGCGCTCGTCATCAATGGACCCGGAGAGTTTCTTTCGTGGCTTGCCCCGCTTCCCGAGGGGACGCGTGTCGGCTCTCGGTACCGGAAGGCTGAACTCGTGTTTGTGTTCTCGACGACACCGAAAGAGATGCGCAGTGGAGTGGGGAGAGCGATTCGTGTGATCCCGAAGGATGGTGCGATCTGGCTCTGTTGGCCCAAGAAGGCGTCCGGCATCGCGAGCGACCTCCAGTTTCGGGATACGGTGATGGATTACATGTTTCCCCTCGGGCTCGTCGACGTGAAAGTCGTTGCCATCTCCGATGTCTGGTCGGGTTTCAAGTTCGTGATCCGCAAGGAGCTCCGGTAACGCGTGCGATGACCACCAGCCTTGCGTTGTTCTGTCGTCCAGGAAGACCGCTCGCGGTCTGCTCGTAATCGACGCGGTGCAGACTGCACCTCCGTCCTGTGTCCTTGCGACCAGGATCCCTGAATCGATATCACACCCCGGATCCTGGTGGTTACGGCATGGGGAGACTGCTGATCATGCAGCTCTGGCGGGTTCCACTGTGATGCAGTCGGGGCACGTCGCGTCGCCACAATTGGCCACGACCTCGACGGGGAAATCGCTGGCTGTGAACCATGCTTCGAGCTCTGCGTTGCTGAGAGCCATGAGGTTGATCGGGCTTGCGCTGTGTGCAAGTGTGATTGTTTCCATATCCACAAGCTAATTCGTGGCTATGACAAGAACGGGCCCGGATGCCAGACGTCAGACCCCGGATAGGAGATACGATGCACGTATGGAACTGAAACGTTATGCAGACGCCGCACCCTTTGTGTTCGGGGATTTCGAGCTCAGGGAGTTGACACCTGACGCATTCGACGCGGCTTCGTTCGCTGAGATCATCGTTCCGATTGGTGCGGACCGTACGCCAAGGGTGTCGGAGAAGGACAACCGTATTTACCTGTGTTTCGTCGGCGATATCGAATTCAGAGTCAATGATCAGACAATGCACATCTCTCCCGGCGATGTTATTCACATCGACAAGGGTGAGACCTACGGGTTCCACAATGGAGGATACGAAGAGGGACGCCTGCTTCTGATTCGTGTGCCGGGGCCTGCTCTCCCTGGGGCAGCGCAACCATAATCCCGTTCGGTGTTTTTCGATCAGGTTGCTTGTGGGAGTACGTATCGCCACACCATTACGAAGTGGATGACACTCGCCATGATCACCATGATGTGGAAGACCTCGTGATACGAGAAGACCCTCGGCCAGAGCCGAGGCCTATTGGTGATGAGCAGAAGCATTCCAATTGAATAGACAGCTCCGCCGGCAATGGCGAGACCGACGCCCGGCCACCCGAGTTCGCGGACGAACTTCCAGGCAATCGCCGTGCCGAGCCAGCCCATCGAGATTGCAAGGATCATGGAAAAGGTCTGCTTCTCCTGTGGAAAGGCGATGTGTTGTGCAGCGCCGAGGCCGACAAGACCCCAGGCAACACCGAGCACGATCCAGAGGAGTGCACCATCGAGGGTGACCACGGCAACCGGCGTATAGGTTCCTGCGACGAGCACGAGGATCATCAAATGGTCAAGCCGTTGCATACGCCTCTTCCACACATCGCGCCAGGGAATTGCGTGGTACAGAGAACTCGTCGTATAGAGCGCAACCATTGCGAGACCGAAGACGATCGTACCGATGCGGACCTCCCAATTGGGGGCAGCCCATGCAAGGAATACCGTGCCGAAGATGGCTGCGACCGCGGCACTCCCGTGTAGAAACCCACGAACTGGGTTCTGCATTCTTCCAAGCGTCCATCGGTGCATGTCCATTCGAGGGAGGCTACATGCCGTGACCGTTATCGAACGTTCGTGGTCACGGCGCGGGTGCCACGACCACCAACGTCTGCGCTGTTCTGTCGTCCAGGAACACCGCTAGCGGCGTCCTCGTCCTCGACGCAGTCCAGACTGCGCCTTCGTCCTGTGTCTTTGCGACCGGTGCCCCTGAATCGACATCGACACCACGAACGTTGGTGGTCACGGCACTAGGCTCCGGTATGCCTGATCCGCAAAGGAGTGCGCGTGGCAGTGCCCCGGAGCCTGAAAAAGCCGCTATACAGGATCTACGAGCGACGGCTGCTTTCGTCGCTTGACCGTGACGCGTTGCCAAACCATATCGGTGTCATCCACGATGGGCATAGACGATATGCAAGGGAAGAAGGGCTGCCGGACTACGCAGCTTCCTATCGGGTTGGGATGGCGAAGTTCGTCAAGTTCCTCGGATGGACTGCTGAACTGGAGATCCCTGCCGTCACGTGCTGGTTGCTGTCGACGGAGAACCTTGCGAGACCGGACGAGGAGCTCGAGCCATACTATGAAGTGCTCATCGAGCTCTTCGACCGTATACCGCACACGCGCGCCGGTGAGGATGTGGTGGTGCGATTCATCGGAAGCCTCGACCTTCTTCCTTCCGACCTCGTCGAGGCAACGAAGCGGCTTCAAGAGCGTTGTTCATCAGGTCCTCGGCGGGTAACGATCGCTCTTGCGTACGGAGGGCGACAGGAGATCGTTGATGCCGTTCGAGAGCTTGTCGGCAAACTCGCAGCCGACGGCGCACCGGCAATCGAGATCGCCGACAGGATCGATCGAGATGCCATCTCCGCATGCATGTATGCCTCTGATCTTCCGGATCCGGACCTTGTACTGCGCACTTCCGGCGAGGCGAGGTTGTCCGGCTTCCTGTTATGGCAAGCTGCCTACGCCGAATACTCATTCGTTGATGTTTATTGGCCGGCGTTCCGTCGCATCGACTTCCTGCGTGCGATGCGCGATTTCACCAAACGCGAACGGCGTTACGGGAAATAGCCTGCTCGTCTGCCGACGTTTGTCGGACTACCTGGAACGAAGTTCCACAGGAATGTGGTCCTGGTCGTTGAAGGTGCGCAGGCTCGGCACATGCGCTCCCGCAAGAGGAATGAACTTCACCCGAGCGAATGATGCGTGGAACAGCACGAACTTCTCCCACTCCCAGGGTGATGGCGGCGCCCCCATCAGGTGAGTGAGACATACAGAGTTGGTACCGCCATGGGCGACGATCACGATCCGTCCCGGATCCTCCGCGACATCCCAAAGGCGCGGGTCATCGAGATTTCGGGTGATGCCTCGTTCTTTCAGAAGGTCATCAAGTGATGTCGTTACCCGGTCGTGGAAATCGCGGAACGACTCACCTCCGGGCAAGCCATCCCACCACTGGTCAGGTGATCGGTGGCGGGTAGTCCTGAAGATCTCTATGACCGCTTCTTCGGTCACGCCGCGCCAGTCCGGCATCTGTATCTCGAGCAGACCATCGATCGTGTCTACTTCGAGTCCGGTTTCGGTGGAGATCGGCGCGGCTGTTTCCTGTGCCCGGATGGCTGGAGAAACGATCAGTTCCCGTGCTGTCTTGTCCTCAGAGGAGATTCTCTGAGCAGCGAGATCAGCCTGGCGTCTGCCGAGTTCGGTGAGATGAGGGTCAGCCTGAGATAGGCCGTCGATTGCCCACAGTGGCTGCCCGTGCCGTACGAAGATGATGTCCATTCCGGGCAGGCTAGTGCGACGTCCGAACGAGCCAGGTGCCCAGAAAGAACCAAAGGCCGCCTATTGGCGGCCTCGGTTCGGGCTTAGACGGGAGGTTAGGAAGGCATCCTGTCTGACTACCGTATCGACCAGCTATAGAGACGACTTGAGAGGTTTTCTTGAATTCTTTCCAAGGCCCAAAGAGAGCGCTGGTGACTCATCTCAGGGAACACGCAGTGAGAACGGACGGACCGTTCACTCTCCGCTCCGGCGAGGAATCGAGCTGGTACATAGATGCGCGTCAAACGACATTTTCAGGGGAGGGCTCCAAACTCGTGGGTGCTGCTGTCCTTGAAGAGGTTCCCGACGGCGTTGATGCGGTTGGAGGGATGACCATGGGCGCCGATCCGATCGCCGTCGCTACAGCCATGGTCGCGGCCGATTCCGGCACGGATCTTGTGTCGTTCTCGGTTCGAAAGAACGCAAAAGACCACGGTGTAGGGGGTCGACTTGTTGGGCCCGTCGACGCGGGTTCGAGAGTCGTTGCCCTTGAAGACACCACTACCACCGGCACTACTCTCGTCGAAGCCATCGAAGTGCTACAAGACGCCGGAGTCGAGGTGATCAAAGCGGTGGCGTTGGTCGATCGCTCCGACGGTACAACCGCACGGAGAGTGGAGGCGCTCGGTATCCCCTATGTCGCGATTGTCACCCCGCAAGACCTCGGAATGGAGATCTGATCGATGCGTGTCTATCGCTCACCGTTGAAGCTGTTCGTGTTCGGCATTGTCGGTGTCGTTCTCATCGCGGCCGCGGCCGATATCACGTTCGGTAACTGGGTATCGACGCCCCCAGACAACACCGACGGTGTGCTCACAACTCGCGGTCAGGCACAACAACGTGGTGACCTCCTCTGGGGTGGTGCCATGGTCGCCGCCGGCACCCTCCTGTTCGGCGCGTCGGTTACCGAGTTGGTCAGACGCAAGCCGGCAGTGGTCATAGATGCTGAAGGTTTCATCGTTGATACCGGCGTGCGCGGCGGTGCGGTGATCCCGTGGGGAAGTGTCGATGCCATTTCAAGTCGTGTCATCTCAGATCCCTACGACGGCAGCATCAGGGAGCAGCTTGTCATCGAAACACGCCACGACCCGCCTGTCCCGATCGATCTGTCAGCTTTCGCGCGGGACGGGAACACTGTCTACGTCGATGCCCATGACTGGGCGAACCGGGTGACTGAGGTTGCCCTTGCCGCCCAGGGAACCCACGACTACTTCCAACGTACGGAGGCCGTCCGTCTGTACGAGCCGCCGTCGATCGTCTGGGAAACCACGATTCTTCAGCCTGACAAGGGGTCCGACACGGAATCGGACGTGTCCGAACCGATCCCTGAGGAGGATCCCGAATGATCATCGGGTCCCACGTGAGCCCGCAGGATCCCCTCGCCGAGGCCGCTGCCCGCGATGCGGACGCGGTGCAGATCTTCATGTCGAATCCGCAACAGTGGAAAGCGCCGATCCAGCGCGACGACGTACACGAGCTCAGAGCTTCGCGGATCGAGTTCTATGTCCATGCGCCGTATCTACTCAACCTTGCTTCTCCGAACAACCGGGTACGGATCCCTTCACGCAAGGCTCTCGCTCATGCGGTGGAAGCCGCTTCGACCATCGGGGCCAAAGGCGTCATCGTGCATGGCGGTAGTGTCGGACCGGACGAGGCGGAAGCGATCGGATTCGAACGGTGGCGCAAGGCGCTCGACTCGTTCGACGTAGCGGTGCCTGTGCTTGTGGAGAACACCGCGGGAAAGGGGAATTCGATCATGCACGATCTCGAGAACTACGGGCCCCTTTGGGAAGCTGTTGGCGACCTCAATGTCGGTGTCTGTCTCGATACCTGCCACGCCTGGGCTTCCGGTGCCGATCTGGAGACCGCGGTTGATGTGATTTCGAACATCACGGGCGGTATCGCTCTTGTCCATGCGAACGACTCAAAAGACGAAGCAGGTTCACATCGTGACCGCCATGCGAACTTCGGAGAGGGATTCATCCCTGAGGAGTTACTGATCGGTGCCGTCAAGGCTGCGAACACCGATGTGATCGTTGAAACCCCCGGCCTTGTCGAAGGCCAGAAGGCCGATGTCGCCTGGCTCCGGAAACGTCTCCGGGCCCCCGGCGGCCCGCCCGCCCCGTTCTTGCGTAACTGACGTCCTCCGAGAGGACGTCAGTTACGCAAGAACGGGGGACTGGACTACTTCGTGGTGAGGAACCGGGCAAGGTCCTCGACCGTGTTGTCCCGTCCTGCGATGAACGCTTCGACGTTGTCGTGGGCAACGTTGTCGTGGTACTGCACCGAAGGTGACTTCATGAAGTATGAAGATGGTGCAAGGAGCGGGCCCGCAAGACCGCGATCCATGGCGATCTTGGCGCACCGAACAGCGTCGATGATCACACCGGCTGAGTTCGGCGAATCCCACACCTCGAGCTTGAGCTCAGCGTTGAGTGGAACGTCACCGAAAGAAGTTCCCTCGAGACGGATATAGGCCCACTTACGGTCCGTGAGCCACGGAACATGATCCGATGGCCCGATGTGGACGGACTCAGAGTTGATCTTCCGCTCGATCTGGCTCGTAACAGACTGCGTTTTCGAGATCTTCTTCGAGATCAGTCGTTCACGCTCCAACATGTTCATGAAGTCCATGTTGCCGCCAAAGTTCAGCTGGTAGGTGTTGTCGATCTTGACACCACGGTCCTCAAAGAGGCGCGCGAGCTGACGATGAACGATCGTCGCACCGACCTGTGACTTGATGTCGTCACCGATGATCGGCAAACCCGCGTCGACGAACTTCTGTGCCCACTGCTGATTCGAGGCGATGAACACAGGGATCGCGTTGACGAACCCGATGCCAGCCTCGAGAGCAGCATCGGCGTAGAACTCGGTTGCTTCCTGTGAACCAACAGGAAGGTAGGAGACGAGAACGTCTGCGCTCGAGTCCTTGAGCACTTGTGCAACATCAACGGGCTCCGTATCGGATTCCTCGATCATGCCGACGTAGTACTTGCCGAGACCGTCAAAGGTTGGGCCCCGCAAGACGTCGAAACCCAGGTCTCCGACCTCGGCAAACTGGATCGTATTGTTCTCGCCGGCCCACATCGCCTTTGCGACGTCCTGGCCAACTTTCGATGCGTCGACATCGAAAGCGGCAACGAACTCGACATCACCGATGTGATAGTCGCCAAGTTGCACGTGCATGAGCCCGGGGATGTTGAGGTCCGGGTCCGCATCTCTATAATACTCAACACCCTGGATGAGCGAGTTGGCGCAGTTTCCAAGTCCTGCGATGGCGACTTTCACTTTGGACATCGTGTCCTCCTGTGTCTTCTAGGTCGCCGAAGCAACACCACGTTCGGCGGCTACCAAGCCATCGAGCCACGTGATGTCTGCTTCGGTGGACTGCATCGAGTGCTCTATGAGGGCAATGCGATAGCGGTCCTCGTTCTTTGTTGCGGAGCGAGCCTCGATGAGGATCTCCCGCGCGATCTTGAACTGTGTCAATAGCTCTCTACGACGTCGGTCGAGCACCTGAATGCGACGGTCGGAGGGAAGATGGCCGAGGAATGCCAGACGGACCTGGAAGCCCCTGTCCGTCTCTTTCGCCTCCGGATCCGACTGGAGCAGAGTGTCGAAGATCGCCCTACCAGCACCAGTGATCTCGTATGCCTTGCGTCTACCCGTCCCCCGTGTCTCCTCGATCGCCCCACGTTTTTCGAGGCGACGGAGCGCGGGGTAGAGGGAACCAAAGGACACCTTCCAGAACCCGAGTTCGCCGAGGGTGCGGCGCAGCTCGTACCCGTGGCGGGGACGTTCAATCAGCAAACCAAGAATGGCGAAATCGAGCATGTTACTTTCCAGCTATATCGTTTCGATACACCAGTATATATCGTTTCGATATATATCGCCGAATTTTCTGACTACCGATGCCAGACGCCGGCGGTGGCCGGGCGGATTATCCGGAACGTGCCGAACAACGGGCTGCACGAAAGCGGATTGGATCCAGCCGGTCTCCCGAAGTCATGCCGCGCACTCGCTATCGCCTGTACGGCTCTGCCCTGCGACGCCATCCTCGAGAACCTGGCGGACCTTCGACCTGATCCTGCTGACGTTCGGGATCGGATACTTGCCGGGTGTTCGGCCGGCGCTATAGGTCGGTGGGACGAACCCGACCGTAGCGACGTTGTCGAAGTCGGCGGTCGCTGCAATCTTGATCAGATCGGGGAGGAACGTCAGGGGTATATCCGTTGTAACCGATTCCTCAACGAGGCCGAGCAGTGTCGGGAATGCGGTGATCAGCTTGACGGTGTTTGTCTGGGATGTCACAGCACGGAGGAGGCATCGTTGTCGCCTCATCCGGTTGTAGTCAGAGGATCCTTGTCGCCACCGCACGTAGGCGAGGGACTCGAGGCCGTCGAGCCGGTTCATTCCTGGGGCAACGTTCACGGTCGCCTTGGGAACACCCTCTTCGGGTGACGACACGGTGACGTGGTAGGACTCTTTCACGAGCAGATCCACACCACCAAGAGCATCGATTGCTTTGACGAAGCCTTCCATTTTGACCATCACGTAGTGGTCGATCGGGAGGTCGATGAGGTTCGCGATGACATCCTTCAAAGCTGCTAGGCCCGGGTCCGGCGTATGTGGATAGGTCCCCGTCCAATCCTGTGCGTATTTGTGCACCTTGTTGAGCATTGTCGGGAAACATTCGCAGGATTCGAAAGGTGGTTCCTCGGGAATACCGTCACCGTCGGTATCGACCCAGGCGTCGGGGTACCCGTCCTCGTCTGCATCGGTGAGGTCCTTTTCGATGACGCGTTCTTCGAGTTTCACGAACGAATGCTTCAGCTTTCGCGGAAGGGGAACAAGTTTGAAGTTGCGGGGCAAGCCGAACAGAGCCGTTCTGCCCGTTGACAACTCGAACGTCGCGACGATCATGGTGTCGGTGCGAAGACCCTCCCGTCCCGGACCGGCATCCGCGCCGACGAGAAGGATCGTCAAACGTTCGACGTTGGCCCGTTCCGCGACCGGAAGAAAGGGAGCGATGGGCGTCGACGGAGCGATGATGTTTCCTCGCGCGGCGATTGCATCGGGATCACCGATCCCGGGCCGGAAGATGTAGTTCCCGACGGACCGCGGATCTCGTTCGGTTGGCTCGATATGGCTGCCAGGATCGGGGAGCGTTTCGACGAACGAGTTCGGTTGCACGCCAAGATGAACTGGTCCATCGCCTGCCGGTGCCGCTACGAATACTGCCTCGAGCACACTGAGAGTCTTCGCCCCATATGACCAACCCACGAGATGTGGGACCGCAACAATGAGAAGAACCAGAGTCATGGTGACAGGCATCCAGGATCGGTCGAGCGTCGATTCTGTGACTCGATAGGCGTCTATGACTGTGGCGATCCGCCAGCCGAGAACCAGAACGTTCAGGATCAGCATGCCGGAGAGAAAGCCCGGCCGTACGAGGAGAACTGCCATCTCCACGGCGCCGCGCGAGGCGAACACATGACCGCCAAAGGCAAGGACAACCATTGGAAGGAAGAAAGCGAGGGCTCGCAGAGGCCTCCGCGCGTACAACTGACCCGACCCTGGGATTAGCGCAGACAGAAACGCCGCTATCAACGGATGGTTTCCCATGTCCTCCCTCGGTCCCGACGTTGAACCTCACGTCCACGATACAACCGCGTCTGAACGCCAGAAACGGGTGCCCTGTCAGCTCAGCCCGACAACGTTTCCTTCGGCGTCGATGTCGATCGAGTGCGCAGCCGGGTGGACACCCAGGCCTGGCATCCGGTTGATCGATCCGGTGAGAGGAAGGACGAAACCGGCCCCTGCGACGAGTTGTGCCTCACGAACTGGAAGCGTCCAGCCGGTCGGCGCTCCGAGGAGAGATGGGTTGTGGCTGAACGAGTACTGCGTCTTTGCCATGCAGATGGGCAGGTTGCCGTAGCCGTGGGCCTCGTAGTCAGCGAGCTGGCGCTTTGCTTTGATGTCGTACTCGACGCCATCTGCGCCGTAGACCTTCGTCGCGATCGTTTCGATCTTGTCAGTCAGACTCATGTCGGGTGTATACAGCGGAACAAAACTCGAGCCCGCGGCGGCCGCATCTCCCACTGCTTCAGCAAGGGCGACCATGCCCTTGGCACCCCCACTGTATGGATCTGCAATAGCCCAGACCGCGCCCTCTCCCTCGGCGATCTTGCCGATAGCTGCCAGTTCGGAAGGATGGTCCGTCGGGAAGCTGTTGGCGGCAACCACAGGCGTTACGCCGTGCTGGCGCACGTTTGCGATGTGCCTTCTCAGGTTGTCTGCTCCGGCCATGACATCGTCTGGGTTCTCCGCGACCATTTCGTCAGGAAGTGGCTTCCCCGCCTTTACCTGGAACTTCCCTGAGTTCAACTTCAGGGCCCGAACAGTTGCGACGATCACAGCAACATCTGGTGACATCCCGGACGCCGCACACTTCAGGTTGAAGAACTTCTCCGCACCAACGTCCGATCCGAATCCTGCCTCTGTGATGAGATAGTCTCCGCCGCGGATGCCCACCTGGTCTGCGACGATCGACGAGTTGCCGTGTGCGATGTTGGCAAAGGGTCCCGTGTGGATCAGCGCAGGTGTGCCTTCGAGAGTCTGCATGAGGTTCGGGTTGAGCGCATCCTTCAGGAGCACCGCCATCGCTCCCGCACCACCGATCTGTTCAGCGGTGACAGGTTCCTTGTGTCTGTCATAGCCGATGACGATCCGCCCGAGTCGCTCCCTGAGGTCCTGAAGGCTTGTTGCGAGACCGAGAACCGCCATGAGTTCGGACGCCGCCGTGATATCGAACCCGCCCTCGCGGGGAATGCCATCGAGCGTCGTACCGAGGCCGACGACGATATTGCGCAATGCCCGGTCGTTGACATCCATGACCCGTCGCCACGTGACACGTTTGACGTTTATCGAGAGCTGGTTGCCCTGGTAGATGTGGTTGTCGATGAGCGCGGCGAGCATGTTGTTCGCAGAGGTGACTGCGTGGAAATCACCCGTGAGGTGAAGGTTCATCTCCTCCATGGGTACTACCTGGGAGTAACCACCACCCGCGGCACCACCCTTTATGCCGAACGTTGGACCGAGGGAGGGCTGGCGAAGCGTCAGAACAGCCTTTTCATCGAGCAGTTTGAAGCCTTGCGCCAGACCGACTGACACCGTTGTCTTCCCTTCACCGAAAGGAGTGGGGTTCACGGCGGTCACCAGCACGTACTTGGCTCTTGGGGCGGCCATGTCATCGAGCGCATCGAGCTTGATCTTTGCAAGACCGGTGCCACGTTGTTCGACATATTGCTCTGGGATTCCCATCTCCCTTGCGATGTCGGTGATCGGTCGAAGTTTGGCTGCTCTCGCGATTTCTAGGTCGGTACGCATAGGCGCCACGCTACATAGCCCCACGCGCTCACGTGTTTCGTTTCTGAATTTCTCGTGCCCCACCTGAGCCAGAATGAGGACATGATCGCGCACACGATCGGAGCGATTCTGGCCGGCGGCTCGAGCCGCCGCATGGGCCGTGACAAGTCAAAACTCATTATCGGAGGCACACCATTCCTTGAACGTGTCCACGACACGATGGCCGGCGTCTTCACTGAGGTGATCGTCTGTGGCGGATTCGATGTTCCCCTTGACGGAGTGTTGATTCCAGATGAACGTCCGGGGGAGGGTCCGGTAGGAGGATTGCTCTCCGCGATGCGCATTGGACGAGGTCGGCCTGTGTTTGTGACGACGGTTGACATGCCGCTCGTGACTTCCGAAGCGATTTGTGCCGTCGTGCAACCTCGCGTTTCGGGAAGGATGATCAGGATCGCATCGGTTGCCGGAGAGGACCAACCGCTTTTCGGCGTATATGGACCAGATGTCGAACCGGTCGCTCGGGTTGCGTTCGAGTCTGGGAAGCGTTCAGTCCTTGGCGTGATCGAAGATGTCGGGCAAGTCACTCGGATCGACCTGGCCCCCGAGATGTTGCTCAACGTCAACACAGAGGCCGACTACGAGCGACTCATCGAGAGGCACGGACTATGAAGATCAGGCTCGCTGCCGACGAGATCCGCATCAGACTCATCCTGGAGGATGTGGTGACTTTGTTAGACGGCGGCACCATCGATTGTGTCGTTATGCCCGGTACCTATTCGGTACGGATGACGACGTCTGCCCATGAACGGTCCGAGGTCACTTTCACGGTCGACGGAATAGATGTCACCATCCCATCCTCAGCCCTGCCGGACCTACCGGAGGATTTCGAACCGCACTCGTGGGGGGGCGACGCTGGACACCCTGAGGTGCTCGTCGAGCTGGACAAACAACGTCGCGCAGGAAAGCGCCGCCTCTAGGAGATCCTCGTTCCGCCGCAGTACAGGTTGAAACCATCGTCTCTGAGGAATCCAATGACGGTCATGCCGAGTTCCTCTCCGAGTTCAACGGCGAGTGACGACGCTCCCGATACGCCAGCGATGACGGGCATGCCCGCAACTGCGGCTTTCTGCACCATTTCGAAGCTGAGGCGACCGGACACCACCAGTGTGAAGTCGGAGAGTGGCCAGTGGTCGCGAGAGAGATCTCCAACGAGCTTGTCGACGGCGTTATGGCGCCCGATGTCTTCCGCGATTCCGACGAGTTCTCCGCTGTACGCGAACGCGGCCGCCGCGTGGATGCTACCGGTCTGTTCGAACATCGTCTGGGAGGATCGCATGGCATCAGGAAACGATGTGAGGATTTGCGCACCGATGCGAGGTCCAGTGGGAATCGTGCGCGCTGTGACGCGCACGGCGTCGATGGATGCCTTGCCACAGACTCCGCACGATGAGGATGTGTACAGGTTGCGTCTGAACTGCTCTGGGTCGATTTCGACACCTTCGGACAGAACGATCTCGTAACGGTCTCCCTCGTGGGAAGCATCGACCTGGCGGACCGCCGCGACTTCTCCCGGGTTGAGCACGATCCCTTCCGTGAGGGCGAACCCGAGCCCGAGATTCTGGTCGTCCCCCGGCGTTCGCATCAACACTGCAATGGGTACACCGTTCAGTCGGAACTCGACAGGCGCTTCTTCGACGAGTTCGTCGGTGGTCTCCAAGAACCCCGAAGTCGTGTACCGAGTGATGCGCCTCACCAGGCACCTCTCTCTGCTTCATGTCTTCGTCTCTCGCCTGGCGGGAGAACCGCGCACCGTTGGCGCGCAGGGAAGGGGAGCCTCACGGATCCTCGCTCTGGAGGTACGCGTACCCGAACCGGCCCTTGATACACAGGTGACCGTCGGTCACCTCGTGATCGATCGGTGAGGTGACCTTCACCACTCGGTTGTCCTGGACGTGGAGGTCGAGGTTGCATCCGACACCACAGAACGAACAGATCGTTGTTGTGATCGTCTGTCGGTTCTCGTCCCATGTGCCGGCCTCGCGCATGTCGAACTCTGACTTGAACATGAGGGCGCCCGTCGGGCACACGCCGATGCAGTTCCCGCAGTACACACAGGCCGAGTCCGGCAGTACGACATCGAACTCTGTAGAGATCGTGGCGAACAGCCCCCTGCCGGCGACATCGATCGCAAAGGTGTTCTGTGCATCAGGCCCGCAGGCAGCAACGCACCGATAACACATCACACACTTGTCGTAGTCCCTGATGTAGAGATCGTCCTGAACCTTGACTTCACGGTGCGCTTCATAGTGCCCGAACCGGTCCGGGCTCACGTCGTACTTCGCCATCCACCGCTGAGTGTCGGCATCCGCGAGTGACAGATCGACCGTCGATGCATACATCTCGTAGAGTGTCTGCCTGGTGTTCGCGATGCGCTCTGACTCGGTTGTGATCTCCATGCCGCGATCGACGGTCCGCGAGCATGACGGCACGAGTGTCCGAGATCCGGTGACTTCCACAACGCAGAGCCGACACGAGTTGAACGGACTCAGCGTCTCGAGGAAACACATCGTTGGAATATCGACGTTTTCAGCCCTACAGACCTCGAGGATCGTGGCGTCCGGGCGGGCAAGCACCGTCTTCCCGTTGACCGTTACTTCGACGAGCCCTGGATTCGGAAGTACCGACTCGATCACGCGTCACTTCCGATCAGTCCGATTCGAATCGCAGACTCGACCGCATTTGAGGCGGTGTGACCGAGGCCACAGATCGAAGCGTCTCGCATCACCCAGCCGATGTTGTCGAGGTCGCGGCGGTCGGTCTGGGTATCGCTTCCCTCGCGCATCCGTCCAACGATGTCGAGCTGTCGGGTGGTTCCCACCCTGCACGGCACACACAGGCCGCATGACTCATGGGCGAAGAACTCTGCGATCCGGTGTGTGATCTCCATCATGTCGACATCGGTGTTGAACACGATGATCGCGCCGGAACCAAGCGAGATACCGGAGTCGCGCCCGTCCTCGAAGGTCAGGGGAACATCGAGCTGTGTTTCTGTGAGGAACGAGCCGGCGGCGCCGCCGGTGAGAACCGCCTGAATCTCGCCGTTTGCTCCCCCAGCGAGGTTGATGAGTTCCCTCGTGGTAACACCGAACTCAACGTGATATACGCCAGGGTTGCCGACGTTGCCACTCACACAGAACAGCTTGAGCCCTGTGGACTCCTCGGTACCTATCTGAGCAAATGCCGCGCCTCGATCTGTGACGATGCCGGGGATGGCAGCGAGCGTCTCGACGTTGTTGATCAGGGTTGGCGAACCGAAGAGGCCCGATTGGGTTGGAAAAGGTGGTTTCTGCCGTGGCTGCCCGCGGAATCCTTCGATCGAATTGAAGAGCGCTGTCTCTTCTCCACAGATGTAGGCACCAGCCCCTCTGCGGATCTCGATATCGACATCGAGATCTGACCCCGCAACTTCCAACGCTGAAGCGAGCAGATCCTCTGCCTCGCGGTACTCGCCACGGATGTAGATGTACGCCTTGGAAGCTCCGACGGCGAATGCCGCAATGGCGATTCCCTCGATGAGGGCAAAGGGATTCTGCTCGATCAACCAGCGGTCCTTGAAGGTTCCCGGCTCGGATTCGTCGGCGTTGCAGACAACGTACTTCGTGTCACCCGGAGCATTGGCGACGCCATTCCACTTGACTCCAACAGGGAAAGCTGCGCCTCCCCGCCCTCTGATTCCCGACGCGACAACTTCGTTGCGCACGGCCGCTGCTCCCATAGTGTGCGCCTTTGTGAGGGCGGTGAAGAAAGGCGCGGGAACGGGTGGCGTGTTCGTCGTGACCGAATCCCCGCGGAGCACGGCCGCGATCTCGTCAGCGGTGGCCGGAGCGATCGTGAGTGCCTGCTCTCCTGCTCTTTGGATGAATGCAACTGTGCCCTTCTCGCAGTGCCCGAGGCATGCGGACCTCACCCACATGCTCTCGCCGTTTGCAGTGTTCTCAGGCCCCAATTCGGCCTCGAGATCCGAGATGAGCTTGTTTCCGTCGCCAGCCTTGCATACGACGTCATCACACACCCGGGCTACGCGTGCCGGCATGTGCTCAGTCGTGATCAGGTCGTAGAACGTCGCGACGCCGTACGCCTCCGCGGGGGCGACTGGGATACGTTTTGAGACGTAGTTCAGAGCGCCGTGGCTCACCCAACCAATCGAGTCCTGTACCGCGTGAAGTACAGGGAGTAGCAGGTGACGCCGACTAGCCGCGCCGTGGAAGCCTCCATAGGCAACGTGGTCGTCGGTCGGGACTCGCTCTTCGGCGCCCGACCAGCTGGATTCAGGCATCCCGAGAAGTTCATCGATCGCGGCCTGTTCCGCTGCGGTGGGAGAATCTGTCGTCGTTCGGTAGTCGATGTTGGTTTTCCTAGCCTTCTGGAATCTTGTCGATGCGAACGGCGGTTGCCTTGAACTCGGCGGTTCCCGACTTCGGGTCCCATGCGTCGATCGTCAGCCGATTGACGTCGACTTCGTCTGGTGCGTGGAACGCCATGAACACGAGACCTCTGCGTAGGCCCTTGACAATGCGCACGCGTACCTCGATCGAACCGCGGCGCGAAGTGACTTTGACTGTTTGACCTTCGGCCACGTCGAGATCCGCGGCCTGCTCCTTGGTCATGTCCAGGACCGCGTCCGCTCGGATCGGGGAGCGGTAACCACTGGACTGCACACCCGTGTTGTACGAATCGAGTCTGCGACCCGTCGTGAGCCTGATCGGGAAATCGTCGGCAAGGGGATCGACCGGAGGTACCCATCGAACGACCGAGAAAGGCGCCGGTTCACGAGGCATCGGGTCTTCCCACAGCCATGCGTGGAGGAAGGGAGTTCCCGGATGATTCTCATCGGGACATGGCCACTGGAGTCCACCAAGCGCCTCGAGTCGATCGTATGACATGCCGGCGTGCATCGGTGACAGGCTGCGGAGTTCGTCCCAGATCGCTTCCGCAGATTGAAGCTCCCAATCGTGTCCGAGCTTGCCGGCGAGCATCGTGAGGATCTCGATGTCATCCTTTGAGTCACCTGGTGGGTCGAGTGCCTTTCGAACACGTTGCACGCGGCGCTCCGACGAGGTGACCGTGCCATCGGTTTCGGCCCAGCCGGCGGCCGCAGGAAACACAACATCGGCCATCTTGGCGGTTTTCGTGAGGAACATGTCCTGGACGACAAGGTGGTCGAGGCCTTCGAGAAGCTTGCGGGTGCGTCCGACGTCTGCCTCGGATTGTGCAGGGTTCTCTCCGATGACGTACAGCGCCGTCAGGTCCCCGCTCTCCATGGCGTCGATCATCTGGGAAATGTGCCACCCGGGCTCGACTGGGACACTTGTTTCCCACGTTGCCTCGAACTTCGCCCTTGCGTCTGGATCCGTCACATCCTGGAAACCAGGGAACTTGTTCGGGAGTGCGCCCATGTCTCCACCACCCTGCACATTGTTCTGTCCACGGATGGGTACGAGGCCTGAGCCCCATCGGCCGACATGGCCGGTGAGGAGCGAAAGGTTGATGAGGGAGAGCACGTTGTCTGTGGCATTTGCGTGTTCGGTGATCCCGAGTGTCCAACACAGCTGCGCGGTGCGCGCCTTTGCGTAGTCATGGGCAAACGAGCGGATCGCATCTGCAGGGACACCGGTGATCTCCTCGCCTCGCTCGAGCGTCCACGATTCGACTGACTCTGCGTAGGTCGCGAAACCGGAGGTCGAGTGTTCGATGAACTCGGTGTTTACCAAACCTGCGGTGATGATCTCGCGGGCGACGGTGTTGGAGAGAGCGATGTCTGAGCCGACGTCGATACCGAGCCAGGTATCTGCCCACTCGGCAGACTCGGAGCGCCTGGGGTCAATGGTGTACATCTTGGCGCCATTGCGGACACCCTTGGCGAGGTGGTGGAAGAAGATGGGGTGGGCGTTGCGCGCGTTTGAACCCCACAGGATGATGAGATCCGTGGTCTCGATCTCTTTGTAGGAGGAGGTACCTCCTCCGGCTCCGAGCACTGCCGCCAGACCGGCGACCGAGGGAGCGTGTCAGGTTCGGTTGCAGCTGTCGACGTTGTTCGTGCCCAGGACCGCCCTGGCAAACTTCTGTGCAACGAAGTTCATCTCGTTGGTTGCCTTGGAGCAAGAGAACATGCCGGTTGCCTTCCCCGGATTTCGTTTGAAACCAACCGCTGCCGCTGCGAGCGCGGTGTCCCAGTTCGTTGCCTGAAGTTCCCCGTCCACGCGGATCATCGGCGTCGTCAATCGCTCATATCGAGTACCCATCTCACCTCCTTCCGTGCGAAACGAGGGTACCAGTAACGCTTCCTGCGATGTCCACCCCATCGTTCTTGTGAAACCAAGTCCTCCGAGAGGACGTCAGTTACGCAAGAACGGGCTAGTAGGCGCCGCCGAGTTTTCTGTGGTCCCAGCTGGTGACCCTGCTTGGTTCGACGATGACAGCGGTGTTCTTTGGAGCGAATCGACCGAATGCGTTCTCAAGTGACTGCTCGTCCATTTGGACCGGCTCGTCGCCAACCATCGCGTACCTGGCCGCGAGCGCTCCGTAGATTCCAAGCACGTACCTTGCGTCGGTGACGAGCTTGGCGGTTCCTTGGATCATGACGCCCTGCAGTTGTGCGTATGCGTCCCCCGCTTCGACCAGCACCGAGAGGCGCGGGTCGCGCATCAAGTTGACGATCTTCTGAGACTTGGTGAAAGAACGGAAGACGATCCTGCCGTCATCCATCGTGAACCACATTGGTGCTAGGTGAGGCGAGCCGTCCCCCCCGAGGGTTGCCAACTGGAGTACTTTTGCGCCCGAGGACAGGAATTCGGTGATCTCGGCGTCGGTCATCGTGATGTCTTTTCGAGCCATTCCAGCAATCTAGTGGAGGTGAGGACCGCCCTAATCCTCAGAGATCGTGATCTTCAGCTCGCCGTCATCGAGCGTCGCCTCGAACTCGAATTCGCTTTCCTCGTCGTCATCGTTCTGTTCGAAGTGGATTTCGACCGTCTCAGGCCCGTTCTCATCGACGTCGACCTTCCAGCCAGGCTTCGGTGACGCCGCGACCAGCGTCACGGATTCCCCGGTGACACGAATACGTACGGTCCCACCTTTGGTGTCGTATGTCTTCGTATAGTCCGTCGGCACATCGCTATTGGTGTCGGCGGTCGATGACTGAACGACCGGGTTGATCGTCGTAGTGGACTCATCCGGCGGGAGAGTGGTTGTACTCGTCGTAGTCGTTTCTTCGATGGGTGAAGAAGTAGTCGTGCTCGTCGAAGGGATCTCGGGTTCGCCGTTCTCGAGCAAGACAAAGTCATCAGCTGCGTCATCAGCCGCGAGGGTCACGGCTGGGGCACCGATCGAGGTGGGCTCGTCGATGAGCTGTGTTCGAACCGAACCGACCGCAGCGGCAGCTATCGCGACGGCAAGCAATGTTGCACCGGCCCACGCACCAAACAGTCCAATACTCTTCCGCATACCCTTAGTGTGCCGTTCTCTCGCAAAACTGTCCTAACGCTGCGCTAAATGTGGCTCATTGGCGGGCTAACGAGTAGGTTGTGAAGGCGGCTATCGGTATCGTGGCGCGTGCATGGCAACCATCCTCATCATCGAAGACGACCAGCGAATCCGTGAAACGCTCGCGGTTCGGCTCTCCGAGCGAGGTTACGATATCGAAACCGTCGGTCGGGCGATGGAAGGCGTCGAACGAGCGGTGTCTGGTGGTTTCGATGTTGTGATCCTCGATCTGGGTCTTCCCGATCTCGACGGCGTCGAGGCGCTCCGCATGATCCGCGCGGTCAGCGATGTGCCGATCGTCGTGGCCACTGCCCGTGACGAGGAGAAAGACATCATCGAGGTACTGGACGCAGGCGCAGATGACTACGTCATCAAGCCGTTCTCCGCGGACCATCTTGCTGCGAGGGTTCGCGCCGTAATGCGAAGGACGACCGCCGAGGACGGCAGCCAGGTTCTCGTTGTCGGCGACCTGAACGTCAACCTCGATAGCCACGAAGCGACCCTTGACGGTGAACCTCTGGAACTGACAGCGCGCGCCTTCGAGCTGCTGGCCTATCTGGCAGGCCGACCAGGGAAGCTGGTGAGCAAACGCGAGCTGCTGGCCGAGGTGTGGAGGCAGCCATACGGTGGTGCGGACAAGACTGTAGATGTCCATGTGTCGTGGTTGAGAAAGGCCCTCGGAGAGACGGCGGCTGAACCGGTATACCTCCATACGAAACGCGGTGTTGGTGTGCGATTGGTTGATCCAGGCTCGTGAGACGCTGGCTGATTCTTCTTACTGCTGCGGTCACGGGAATCGTTGTTCTGGCCTTTCTTGTTCCGCTGTTCATTCTCGTGGGAGACCTCGCTCGTGACGATGCAACCGCTGCAGCGGAACGCGACGCCGAGAGCTTGGCCAGGGTGCTGTCAGTGCTCGTCATCGATCAGGAAATCGCATCTGCCATCGAGGTCGTTGGAGAGGATCGCATCGTTGCAGCGAACGCGTCTGTCATCTCGCCTGATGGTTCGGTCGTCGGTCTTGCAGTTCCGGAGGATGAGGACGTATTGCCTGCCCAGGAGGGCAGCTCGTTCGCCGCGCCGGTCGATGGTGGCGTCGGGGTGTACGTGCCGGTCCTCACCGGCGAAGGCCCCGCTGTGGTCGTGCGAGTGTTTGTTCCCGACGCCGACCTGAATGAGGGCGTTGCGCGGAGTCGCGTGATCCTCGGTGCTCTTGGTCTCGTACTCGTGGTGATTGCCGCGTGGATGGCCGACCGGCTCGGTAGATCGATGGTTGAGCCGGTAAAGGAGTTGTCGGACAACGCGATTCGACTGGGACACGGCGATCTCAACGCCCGTGTTGTTCCAGGTGGTCCGCCCGAGATCGAGGAGGCTGGGCTCGAGTTCAATCGGTTGGCAGAACAGATTGGTCGTCTGCTCCAAGAGGAGCGTGAGACTGCAGCCGATCTTGCTCATCGCTTGCGAACTCCACTCACCGCCGCGCGGCTGAGTGTTGATGGTCTCGAGGAAGGGTCCCAGAAGGAACGTTTGATTGCAGACCTCGACGAGCTTCAACGAACAACCGATTTCATCATTCGAGAAGCCAGAAGACCCGTTCGTCGTGCAGAGGAGGAGTGGTGCGACCTTGCTCTCGTGACGGCTGAGCGCTCCGAGTTCTGGCTCCCGCTGGCTTCCGAGCAGACCCGTGACGTTTCTGTTCTCATCACGGCAGATGCGGTGCCCATCCCCTTGCCAACCGGCGACGTCGTGGCCGCCGTCGATGCGCTCATAGAGAACGTGCTTGCTCATACACCTGACGGTGTCGCGTTCAGCATCTCTGTCGAAGTTGGCGAAACGGCAGGCGTGCTTTGTGTCGAGGATGCAGGTTCGGGCTTCCAGGACGGTTCCGCGCTCGATCGGGGCACATCAGACGCCGGATCGACGGGACTCGGTCTCGACATCGTGCGCCGGACGGTCGAAGATGCCGGAGGGTCTCTGGCCATCGGCGAGTCGCGGTCGTTGGGTGGAGCAGGCATCGTCATCACTCTCCCACTCACACCAGGATCCTGACACCTGACTCACTCACACCCGCTTCTTTGTCTCTGACGATCCACTCTCGCCTGCGGCCGCCGTGAGCGCTGAACCGCACTGCGAACTCGAACGCTGGTCTACCATGTAACAACCGGCAGAACACGGGCGACCCATTGTGGCGGCCGAGGTTCACGATGTCGGACAGCGAGATACGGTACAGAGTCCCCCAACCGTTAGGTGGGGAGAAGGGAACCGAACCATGGCCACCAAGGTCACTGCGCCATCTGTCTTAGCCCGCAAGGGTGGACCGAAACTCAAGATGGTCACCGCTTATGACGCCCCAACCGCACGCATTGCAGACCGTGCAGGTGCAGACATCATCCTTGTCGGGGATTCTGTTGCCAACGCCGTTCTCGGATACGATGACACACTCGCCGTCACGGTCGATGTGATGATCCACCACACCGCAGCCGTAACGCGCACGAAGCCAAGTGCCCTCGTCGTCGGAGATATGCCGTGGCTGTCGTACCACTCGTCGACCACCGAGACGGTCCGCAACGCTGGTCGATTCATCCAGGATGGCGGCGCTGGTGCTGTCAAGCTGGAGGGCGGTCGCAAACGTCTCCCAATGATCAACGCCGTGCTCTCGGCAGAGATTCCTGTGATGGGCCATCTCGGATTGACCCCCCAGTCCGTGCATGCGATGGGCGGCTACAGAGTCCAAGGTAAGGAGGCCTACGCGGCCTATGAACTCATCTCCGACGCTAACGCTCTTGCCGATGCCGGTGTGTTCTCGATCGTGCTCGAAGGTGTTCCCAACGTTGTAGCCGAAATCGTCACCAGCGAGATCCCGGTGCCAACGATCGGCATCGGTGCGGGGGTCAATTGCGACGGACAGGTACTGGTGTTCCACGACGTCACCGGTCTCGGTGCGGGGGAGTATCTGCCGAAGTTCGTCAAGCAGTACGCACATCTCGCAGACGATGCCGTTTCAGCGCTCGAAGAGTTCTTCGCCGATGTCGAATCGGGGGCGTTTCCGTCCGAAGCCGAGACGTATCACATGCCCGCAGAGTCCGAAGAGATCCTTCGCAACCTCTCCCACCCTTCGGACCACCTGATGGCAGACGAGGCGATGGAGAGCTGAGTCCCAGCCGGTATCACGAGAGCGAGATCGGTAGGACTCGGTCACCTGCCCGGTCGTCACGGACGCGGTCATCCCGATGCGACGGAAACTTTGTGAAACAAGAGCACCAAAGCGGTTGTTTTCACTTGTATTCCTATGTCTGGAGAGCGTATGGGCAGACGAGTGATGCTGCTTGCAGGGATCGTCGCTGGAGCCGTACTGCTCAGCGCATGTTCGACTTCCGCCACGGTCGATACGACGGCAACAACCACAGGAGCCCCGGGAGGCGACGCTGCCGAGGTATCGATCGAGAACTTCACGTTCGGTCCTTCCACCATCACCATCTCGATCGGCGACACGATCACCTGGATCAATGATGAATCCGGAATTGCGCACACCACCACATCGGATGATGGAATCTGGGACTCGGACCTCCTCAACCCCAGTGACAGCTTCGAGCAGACCTTTACCGAGGCGGGGACGTTCACCTATTTCTGTTCGATCCACCCTTCGATGACAGCAACGGTCATCGTTAGCGGCTAGTCGGTCTGCTTGATGGACGTCGAGTACAGCAGCTTGACGACACCGTTGGCGTAGGTCTGGACTTCGAGCAGTTTCAGCGGTCTCTCCCATGGTTCGGTGAACAGCGGCACACCCGACCCGAGTACGACGGGAATCACGTACAACTCGAGTGTGTCGAGAGCCCCGTCACTGGAGAGCCGCGGTGACAACCTTGCCACCGCCCACGACCCAGACGCGCTGGTCGGTTCTCGCACGGAAGCCCTTGATAGCGTGTCCCGTGCGTTCCGATGAGAATGTGATATGCGCCCCGTCGGGCGCATCCATCTCCCGTGTCGTGAGAACAAGCGTCGGTGTTTCACCATACGTCCAGCCGAAGCCAAGGATCTGCTCGTACGTTGTCGATCCATCACTGCTGCCCCGATGCCAGCGATGAAGTTGTGGAAGCCGAGCTCGTCCGACGCGAAGTCATCGAGAAACGAGACCGAACCATCAGACGATGCGATGAAGCCGTCGAGAGAGATCGCCAGATAGGCGACCACGTCCGAGGCCACGGGGTCTACCAGTACCGGTATTTGGTGACTGCGATGCGTACGGGCACGCGGTACCGCTCTGCAAACCACTCAGGGGTCCAGCCGTTGCCGTCCATCACCGGTTTGTACTTTGCCAGATACTCCGGGTTGTCGACACACGAGGGTGTGTCATCATCGATGGATGCGGTGCCTTCGATGACGACAACGTCGCCGCCCATGCCGTTTCCGTCAAGATTCATTGCAACGCGAGGGTGGTTTGCTACGTTGCGCGCCCTCGCGGACTCGAGGCTGTAGATGAGGATGCTGTCCTCGTTCCAAAGAAACCAGATCGGTGATGTCTGAGGCGTGCCATCGGTGGCTACGGTCGTGAGCCAGCCGATACGTTCGCTCTTGAGACGTTCCATGACTTCTGCGCCTCTCGGATCGTTCGGGTCGATGGTCGAAATGCCGGTGCGTGGGTTGCTCATGTCGACATCGTACCGGGCCTCCTATGCGGCGATGACGGGTAGCGTTCCGGCAATGCGATGGATAACAACAACGATCGTGATCACCCTTCTCGCCGCCGCGTGCTCGTCGACAGGTGCCGACGCGGCCACGTCGACAACTGAGCCAGCTCAAGGCGGAGGCGGTGATGCGACCGCCTCGATCCAGGTGCCGCCCCAGATCGCTGGCCGCGATGTTCAGTCCGTGCAGGTCGGCGATCGGATGTTGTTGCTCGCCATTGCGGATAACCCTGGGCTGCGTCGCCAGGGTCTTCAGCGCGTGGCCGATCTCGAAGATCTTGACGGAATGCTCTTCTTCTGGCGTCACGACGGGGATGCGTTCTGGATGAAAGACACCCTCATCCCACTTGACATCGTGTGGTTCAACGAGGACGGAACGTACAAGGACAGGGCCTCGATGGTCCCGTGCACCGAGGATCCATGTCGGAGATACTCGCCTGAGGACGGTCTCGACTTCCGGTTTGCCATCGAAGCGAATCCCGGCGATCTCGATTTCATCGATGAGGCCACGGTCATCATCTACTCGGACTGAACATCGCCAGCCTGCACCGAATCGTTCGGGCGCACACCACTTGAGAACTCCGCGGCATGTCGCTCCGAGGGACGCCAGAACGGCAGTTTGCGTCTTCGTTTGCAAATACGTGCAGAATCATGCAATAATGTGCAGCAACTTGCACCCGATATGCATGAAAGTGCGTGAAATCTATGGTAATGAAATCCGTACGACAAGCCCAGATCACCCGGCTGGTTGACGAACGCGAGGCCCTGACGGTCACGGATCTGGGGCGGATGCTCGAGGTCAGTGAAGCGACCATTCGGAGAGATCTCGATGAACTGGCGCTCGACGGCAGCATCGTGCGAACCCACGGCGGTGCGATGAAAGCCGAGACTCTCGGCAGGGAACGCCCGCTGAATGAACGTCACGACATCATGCCTGCCGCGAAGGCCGACATCGCACTACGAGCAGCACGACTCGCGAATCCAGGTGACACGATTTTCATGGGAAGCGGAACCACCGTTGAGTTGATGGCTCGGCATCTTGTCGATCTCGAGGACTTGACCGTCATTTCAAACTCGCTTCCGGTGATCGACATTCTGAGCGGTGTACCCAACGTCGATCTGATCGTTATCGGTGGCGCGTTCAGGCGATCCGAGCTCTCGATGGTTGGACTCTTCGCCGTGGACGCGATCAAGAGTTTCCGAGCAGACAAAGTCTTCATGGGTATGCGCGCTATCGACGTTGAAGAAGGATTCACCGGAGATGCCATCGACGAGGCGATGACCGACCGAGCCATCATTGAGATCGGAAGGCAGTCGGTTGTCCTTGCGGATCACACGAAGTTCGGAGCGGTCAGCTCCGTCTACCTCGCACCTCTCGACTGCGCCGATCTGATCATCACAGACATGGGATTGGACGACACGGTTGCTGCGGCGATCATCGAAGCCGGTGTCCAGGTCATTCTGGCGGGACGGGAGTAGATGTGGTGAGCCACACCGAGAATGAGATCCTCTCTCAGCCAGACGTCTGGCAGAGCACGATCGACCGCTTTGATCCCACGGAAGTGGTTTCCGTCTGGAATTCGATCCAACCACACGACGTGCTTGTAACGGGATGCGGCTCAACGTTCTACCTGTCGCTCACGGTGGCATCCCTCCTACGAAATGTCGTCGGTATCAGTGCAAGGGGAATCCCCGCGTCTGAGCTCGTCCTCCAACTCGCACCAACTCTGCCAACCACCGACAAGACGGTGCTCATCGCGATCTCGCGGTCGGGGACCACGAGCGAAACGCTTGCAGCGGTTGACCGTTTCAAGGAGTTCGGGGGTGCAGGCGTCGTGACCGTGACGAACCACCCGGACTCGCCCCTGGCGCAGGCTTCGGATGTAGTCCTCGGAGTACCGGAAGGCCAGGAACAGAGCGTTGCACAGACGAGGTCCTTCTCGTCGATGCTCCTCATTGCCCAGATGGCGATTGCGGGCATCGCGGAGATCGACATTGCCCCAGCCAGAGCCCTGCCAGGACTCGCTGCTGATCTGTTGGAGGCTGCCCACAATCCCATGACCGACTTGGCTTCAGACGTTGATCTCGAGCGGTTCTACTTCCTCGGATCCGACCCCCTCTTCGGCGTTGCGTCGGAAGGCATGTTGAAGCTCAAGGAGATGTCCCTCACCGACTCTGAGGCCTTCCACACCCTCGAGTTCAGACATGGGCCCATGTCGATGGTCGACCCGAGGGCCGCCGTAGTCGGCCTCTTCTCCGAGCACGGCGGAGCTCTCGAAGCACCGGTCGTACACGAAGCTGCCGATCTCGGGGCGCGAACGATCACTATTGGAAAGAATGCTGATCTCGTCATTGCCGGTGATCTTCCTGGGTGGGCACGACCGGTGCTCCACCTCCCACCTCTTCAGATTCTTGCCCTCGAACGAGCGCGTTCGAAGGGGCTTGACCCAGATCGCCCGAGAAATCTCGTGGCGGTCATCGAATTGGACGGTCTCGGCACCTAGCCGACGAGCGACTGACGAAGGAGAAAATATGAAGATCCGAAGCGGAAGAGTCAGATGGCTCGTCCTCGTTGCTGCCATGATGCTGGTTGTCGCGGCATGTTCGAGCAGCGGAAGCACGGACACAACAGCCGCTCCAGGAGGCGGCGGTGATGCCGGCGGACTGTCTGGGACGGTCCGTGTTTGGACCCATCAGAACGGTGCGTTCAACGACGGGCTCAAAGCGCTCGCCGATGGTTTCATGGCTGAGAATTCCGGTGTGACCATCGAGTTCGAGACGTTCGACTACGACACGTACATCCAGACCCTCCAGACGGCACTGCCTGCCGGAACGGAAGCCGATGTGCTCCAGATGTTCGGAACGTGGACCTGCTCGTACGCGAGCAATCTGGCAAGTGTGCCGTCCGGTGTTGCATCTCTCGACGATGCACGCAGTAAGTTCTTCGGAGCACCGATCGAGGGTTACGTTTGTGACGATGCCCTGTATGGGTTCCCTCAGGAGTTCAATATCGAATACGGCGCCACGCTGTTCAACAATGCAACAGCGGCAGAGGCCGGTGTGTCGGGCGAGTGGGACTCCTGGGATGAGTTTGTGACCCAAGCTCAGGCTATGACGGAGACGGTGGATGGGAACATGCTCCGTGCCGGTTACAACTTCACTGCATCCGATGCCATCCCCTACACGTTCTATTCGAACATTCTTCAGGCTGGTGGCAGCTTCCTAGGTGACGACGGATTCACGATCGACACACCAGAAGGCAGGCAGGCACTCGAGCTCATGGTGTCGTGGGTTGATGCAGGTATCGTTGATCCCGTGCTCTTCAACGATGAGTCGAACTGGGTCGGAGACAGCTTCTTCGAGGAATCCAGTGCAATGGGTCTTGTTGGGCCGTGGGTAGTTCCTGAATACGAGAGTGACTTCCCGGATGTCGCCGCCGTGACGGAGTACCGGCTGTTGCCTACGCTCGCGGGCTCGCCAGACTTCGTAGCCGACTCGGGATGGGGTCTCACCGTGTCGAAGAGCTCTGAGGTCCAGGACGCTGCATGGGCATTTGTCGCGTACGTGACCTTGAATGCTGAGAATGCTGCGGAGTGGAACAGCGCATCGGGTACCTTGCCCGCGTTGAAGTCGAACGCCGAAGGTGCAGCGAAGGACGCACTCGTCGCGGACTTCCCCCACTTCGAACCGTTCTTCGATCTCCTCCAGTACGGTCAGTATGTCGGTCACATGCCTGATCGCGATCTCGTGTGGTATGACATCACCTATCCGCACATTCTCAATGTGTTGCAAGGAAACGAGTCTATAGATGATGCCCTTGCGGGTATGGAGAAGGAAGCGAACGAAACATTCGGATAGATCAGCGATAGTGATCGGGGGCCGGTTCTGAGCCGGCCCCCGTGATGCAAAGGGACGCAATGTCTGTCACGATCAGCCCTCCAGAACAGGACGACTTGCCCGAGTTGCAGCCCCCGAAGGGGAAGCGCTTCTTCGGGGGCCGAGAGGGCGCACAGAAGAAGTTCGTCGCTGGCGTGATGAGCCCTGTGATCGCATATATGTTGTTGTGGGGTTTGATCCCCCTCGTTTGGGCCTTCGCTCTCGGGTTCTTCTTGTACTCGGCCCGCCGCGCTGGAGGTCCATTCCTCGGACTCGGTGGAGACAACCCGTTTGTCGGGCTGGACCACTACAAGGCGATGCTTGATTTCTCACCCGATGCATCGCTGAACGTTCGGCAGTTCCATATCGCAGTGAAGGTGACCCTGTTGTTCGCCTTTATCGTCGTCCCGCTCAACCTGGCCATCACGCTGCCGCTTGCCGCGATGATCGAATCGGTGCATAACCGGGTGAAACCCTTCTTCCGTTCGATCTTCTTCATCCCTGTGCTCACGTCAGCCGTTGGCGTCGCGATCATCTGGGGATTCGTTCTGCACCCGCAGCGTGGACTATTGAACGCCCTTCTTTCGAAGATCACAGGACGCCTCGTTGTCATATCGTGGACTACGGACCCGAACCTCGTCGTGATCGGTATTCCCGTGGCGCTGTTCGCGATCATCGTCGCCTACCTGTGGCAGGACATCGGGTACAACCTCGTCATATTCATCGCTGCGCTCCAGGCGATCCCTGATTCGGTCAAAGATGCTGCGCTCATCGACGGTGCTTCCGCCTGGCAGACGTTCAGATACATCACATTGCCGCTGCTCAAACCGACCATCTTGCTCGCGTCCGTACTCACGATGATCTCCGCGTTCCAAGTATTCGATCTCTTCCAGGTCATGACCGCGGGCGGTCCCCAAGATCAAACCAGGGCCTTGTCTCTCGACATCTACGAGACCGCGTTCCGATTCCAACGTATGGGTTGGTCCGCAGCGGTATCGGTCGTGCTGTTCGCGATCGTGCTCGTTATCTCGCTCGTTCAGACGCGGATGCTCAAATCGAATTGGGAATACTGACATGACCGGTCACGGAGAGCGCACGAAGGTCCAGAGGCGGGCACAGCGCGAGCGTCGATACGCCGGGCAGCGCAAGCAGACCGTCAGCCGGGCCACGCTCTACATAATCCTCGCGTTTGCCGGTATCGTGGCCATGATCCCGTTCGTGTGGATGATCCTCGGCTCGTTCAAGACCGGTGCCGAGATCCGGCAGATACCGCCAACCTTCTGGCCGGAGAATCCAACGCTTGACAACTTTCGCACGATTCTGAACGACCCGGATCTACCTCTGCTCCTGTTCTATCGCAACTCGATGTTCATTGCGATCATGAACGTATTTTCCGTGCTGTTCGTCGGCTCCCTACTCGGCTACATCTTCGCCAAATTCCGTTTCAAGGGAAGAGACATCGTCTTCTGGTACATACTCGCCACGATGATGATTCCGGCACAGCTCACGATGATCCCCGGCTTCCTGTTGCTCGCCGAATTCGGGCTGCTCAACAACCTTTGGGGTCTCATCGTCCCTTCCGCTGTTGACGCGTTCGCGATTTTCCTCATGAGACAGTTCATCATATCGGTACCCGACAGCCTCATCCAGGCAGCTCGGGTGGACGGTGCCTCTGAATTCCGCATCTACTGGCAGATAGTTCTCCCTCAGATAAAGCCAGCTCTCGCCACGCTCGGGTTGCTTACATTCATGTTCAACTGGAACGCGTATCTGTGGCCGTTGATCGTGTTGACCGAGCAGTCGAAGCGCACTCTGCCGATCATCCTGACGTGGTATTCCACGCAGAATTCCAGCCAGCTTCAGCTGGTGATGGCCGCCTCCGTGCTGATGGTGATACCTGTGCTGATCATCTTTGCGATATCGCAACGTTGGATCGTGAAGGGTCTAACGCTCACAGGGTTGAAGTGACGATGTTCCGTTCCGTCGCCATAGGGGCTGTGGCATTTGCGCTGTTTGGCCTGGCCGGTTGTTCGTCGAATACAGGTAATGCGGTGTCAGAAGAATCATGGGATGTCGGAAACTTCCTCTACCAACTCCAGCGAGCAAACGCGGTGCGAATCGGTGAGACTGAATTCGATCTCGTCGTCACCACGATCGATGTAGCCGGAAGCTCCCCAGAAACGGTGCCTGCGCTCAAGACAAGCCCCGGCGGGGAAAAGACGGTTCTCGCGTACATGTCGATCGGTCAGGCGGAGGACTACCGGTTCTACTGGGACGCTGCGTGGAAGCAGAATCCGCCATCGTGGCTTGATGAAGGCGACGAGAATTGGCGTGGCGACTACTGGGTGCGGTACTGGGAGCCCGGCTGGCAGCATATCATTTTCGGGACACCGGAAAGCTATCTCGATAAGATCATCGGGCTCGGATTCGACGGTGTCTATCTCGACCGTGTCGACACATACCAGTTCTACGAGGAGCGCGACGGGCGAACGACCGCTGCTCAGGAGATGGTCGAATTCATTCTCGCGTTCACCGACTACGCAAGACAGATGAGGCCCGGGTTCGGTGTATTCCCTCAGAATGCCGAGGAACTTGGGCTGATTTTTCCCGAGTACCTCGAGGAGATGACCGGCGTCGGGATCGAGGACCTCTATTACGGCGGTATACGTGACCATGAGCCGACTCCGGCGGCCTGGACCGATGAACGCGAAGCAGTTCTTGCGACGTGGGTGGAAGCAGGGAAGCTCGTGTTGACCATCGACTACTCATCCAAACCCGACCAGATCTCGGATGCGTATGCCCGCTCGATCGGGAACGGATTCGTGCCGTACGTGACAGACCGTTCGCTCGGCCGCATCCGCATCAACCCTGGATTCGAGCCCTCTCGCTCTCTCGATGAATACGTCTACACAGAAGGGGACTCAGAATGAAAACCGTAACCATCATCGGAGCCGGAAGCACCGTTTTCGCGGGCGAGCTCGTAACGGACTTCTTGCTTGTCGATGCCATCGAGAGCGGCGAGTTCAGGCTCGTCGACATCGACGGAGAACGTCTCTCCCTTGCCCACCGATTTGTCGAGTACCTCATCGAACGAAGTGGCAAGTCCTGGACGGTCGCGTCGAGCACGGACCGTGCCGAGCTGCTCTCGGGCAGCGATGTTGTCATCAACACGATCGAGGTAGGCGGACTCGCCACGGTCGGATTCGACTACGACATTGCGATGAAATACGGCGTCGACCAGTGCATCGGGGACACGATCGGTCCCGGCGGTCTCTTCAAGTCTCTGCGGACGATCCCGTCGTGGCTTGACATCCTTCGTGACATCGAGCGACTTGCTCCTGAGGCGTTGGTGTTCAACCACACGAACCCGATGTCCATGACCGTGCTCGCGGCATCGCGGGTGGCTGACATTCCTGTCTATGGCATGTGCCATTCTGTTCACAACACGATCGAGAGCATCGCGCGGTATCTTGAGGTCGATGGAGAGCGCCTGACGTTCGAGTCCGCCGGCGTCAACCATCTCGCGTGGATAACCGAATTGTACCTCGACGGCGTCGACGCCTACCCGTTGCTACGAGAGAGGGGACGCCTCCCTGAGGTTTGGGAGGAGGATCCGGTCCGCCTCGAGCTGATGTACGAACTCGGTGCTTTTCCAACCGAGTCAAGTGGCCATGTCTCTGAGTATCTGCCCTACTTCCGTTCCCAGCGGAACAATCTCCAGCGCTTCGCTCGGGCCGAGTACAAAGGCGAATCTGGCTATTACGCGCACAACTGGCCAACCTGGCGTCGCGAAAACGACGAGCATCTCTCAAAGGTCCTTGCAGGCGAAGAAGAGTATGAACTCGAGCGCAGCGGCGAATACCCATCTCACGTCGTAGAAGCGATGATTACGGGGAAACCGAGGTCCGTGTACGTCAACATCCCGAACGACGGTTGGATCGACAACCTCCCACGGGCTGGAGTGATAGAGGTCGAAGCGATCGCGGATGCGAACGGTATTCACCCTCAGCCATTCGGTTCCCTGCCGCCTCAGCTTGCCTCACTCGATCGCAGACACATCGAGTTCCACGACCTTGCGGTAACAGCGATCATCGAGGAGGACAGGGAGGCGGCGGTCCATGCACTCATGATCGACCCGCTGACATCCGCAGTGTGTGTCCCGAGTGATATCAGAGCAATGTTCGATGAGATGGTCGAGGCTCAACGTGACTACCTACCAGACTTCCTTTCCTGAAGCGCCACCCGTCGAGGTAACTGATCACAGGAAGGTCGATCTCGACCGCTGGGACGTGATCGTCGCGTCCGTTGTCGGTGTGATCGTGTTTCTCCTCTACCTGCGGACGATCGCACCGGGGTTACTCGTGGACGACAGCGGCGAGTTCCAGACGATGACCCGACTGCTCGGCCACACACATCCGACCGGGTACGAGGTGTACACCGTTTTGGGACGAGTTTTCTCCACCGTCCCGATCGGTGATTTTGCGACGAGGGTCAGCGCGTTCTCCGCGTTCATGGGTGGCGTTGCTGCGGGAATCGTCTATGTCATATCTCGTCTCCTTCGCTCACCGAAGGTTGTGGCCGCTATCCCTGCACTGGCGTTCGCGGCGGCGCCGACGGTGTGGTCCCAGGGAGTCATCGCTGAGGTGTATACGCCGGCGGCAGCGTTTGCGGGAGCGATAATCGGCTCTCTGCTCCTGTGGCAGCGGTCCGGAGCGCGCCGATGGTTGATAGCCGCAGGGATCGCCGGAGGCCTGAGCCTCGGAGTCCACTTTTCGATCGGGCTGTACCTACCGGCGATAATCGTGTTCGTCGTTCTTGTCGCTTGGTCGAAACCCGAGGGGCCGTTCTCTCGAAAAGCCCTCCGAAACACCTGGCTGCCTGCGATTGGCGGCGCGGTGGCCGGCATTCTCGTGGCGGTCCTCGTTTTTGTCGCCGTCGACCTGATCAACCCTCCTGCTCAGTACTTCGACGCCGTCGTTGCTCCCTCCGAATCGGCATGGGATCTCGCGCCGGGCCAGATCGACACTGTATTCGAGCGTCTCAGATTCGACTGGACGGCGAAGCAGTTCACGGGACTGATGTTCACCCAGGAGGGCCTCATGGGTGAACGGTGGGATTCGTTCACGTCCTCAGTGTCGACCGAGATCGCGCTGCCGCTGCTCCTGTCTGCCGTGGTGGGCACACTGTGGCTGGCGTGGCGAAATTTCAAGGCAGCCGCATTGTTGTTCGTGGCGCTCGCCGTCCAGCTCGTGTACGCCTTCAACTATGACATTGGCGACATGATCTACGTGTTCTACATACCCGCGTACATGCTCCTTGCGATTCTCGCCGGTGCAGGACTCGCCGCGATCACCGACGGGCTCGGCCGGATTCCGGATCTCCCCGAGCGTGCGCTGCGCGCACTCCCTATCGCCGTAGGCGCACTGGCGCTCATCTTCGGGGTGTATCCGACGGCATCCGTGAACAACGAGTACGTGAAACAAGGCACAACGCCGCCCTATGAGTACGAGGCGTATCCGTACAATGATTACGTTGCGAGCGCCATGCATCCGATCCTGACTGCGACCATTATCGATCTCCCGCAGAACGCCATCGTGTTCGGCGACTGGGATGATCTCTATCCGAAGTTCTGGGTCGCCCATGTCGAGCAGGGGCGCACGGACCTCATGTTCCACGAGACGTATCCGGCGGACGACCAGGAGGGCATGGCAGACTCCGCGGTGCGGTACATCGTGGAGCAGTCGGCGATACGACCGGTGTTCGTACCGGAACGCATTGACGAATTGACCGAGGCAGGGCTGACATATGTGCCAATGCGGGTCGGTCCGACGAAGATGTTGAAGGTGGTTCCATGACGGGCCAGAGTATGAGTTACGGCAAGGTTCGCCGACTCCAGCGATGTGCGGACGATGGTGGGCGGTTCACCATGCTCGCTGCGGACCAACGCGACAACCTGAGGCGCGCTCTGCATCCCGACGACCCAGAGTCGACGACAGCCGCGGAGTTGACCGAATTCAAGGTGGAACTCATGCGATCCCTGTCCGGGGTTGCAAGCGCAGTACTGCTCGACCCGGAGTATGGCGCGGCACAATCCGTTGCCGCGGGAGCTCTGAGCGGATCGACAGGTCTCATCGTGGCCCTCGAGGCAACCGGATATGCGGAGTCCGCGTTCGATCGGAAGAGCGAGATCCTCCGTGGATGGTCCCCTGAAAAGGCAGAGGCCCTCGGGGCCGACGCAGCGAAGCTTCTTGTCTACTTCCACCAGGACGCACCGGGTGCACGAGCACAGGTCGAACTCGTCACCGACACGGCTGTCGCCTGCGCAGACGTCGACCTGCCGTTCATCGTTGAGCCGCTCTCGTTCTCTCTCACGAGCGAACCTCTCACGAGCAACGAGAAGCGCAGTGTCGTGGTGGAAACAGCGCACATGCTTGGTGGCATCGACGGTGTCGACATGCTAAAGATGGAGTTCCCCTCGACTCCCGAAGACGAGGAGAGCTGGGAAGCAGCGTGTGCCGAGCTCGATGACGCCAGCTCCGTACCGTGGGTGTTGCTGAGTGCCGGTGTCGAATTCGACACGTTCGTGCGGCAGGCCGGGGTAGCGTGTGCCGCGGGAGCAAGCGGGGTACTCGCCGGAAGAGCGGTATGGAAGGAGTCGGTCGGTATGGCGCTCGACGAAAGGCGCGCGTTCTATGCCGATACGGGGGCGGAACGACTGGCGAGACTCACTCAGGTCGTGGAGACATACGCGAAACCGTGGCGGAATCTCTCGACCGATACCGCCGATATTCCGCCGGATTGGTTCAGTGGTGGCTGAACTCGATCTGCTCGTCGTAGGGGACCTGAACCCCGATCTCATCCTGAGAGGTGAGGATGTCCGGCCACGTTTCGGCCAGGTCGAGACAATCGTCGATTCCGCCGATCTCGTCATCGGTGGCTCTGCGGCCATTGCGGCGGTAGCGGCTTGTCGGTTGGGGCTCTCGGTCGGCCTGTGCGCTGTTGTCGGTGACGACCGACGGGGCGAGACGATCCGGTCGTTTGTTGAGGCAGAAGGCGTTAATACCGATGCGGTTCGAAGCGATGCGCGTATGCCTACCGGGCTCACCGTCATCCTTGCCGAGCGTGACGACAGGGCGATACTGACGTCACTTGGTACCATCGCAGCGCTCACCTCCGGCGATCTTGCAGCCCTCCGGGACGCTCCCGCTCGACATGTGCACATCGCTTCGTACTACCTGATGTCGGACGCGTATCGATCCGGTCTCGCACAACATCTGAGCCGTTTCCGGAATGCCGGTAGTACGGTTTCGCTCGACACGAACTGGGACCCTTCGGAACTCTGGGATCTCGCCGATGTCCTTGCAGAGGTTGACGTCTTTCTCCCGAACGAGGCGGAACTTCGGGCGATCACACGCAAGGAGATGATCGAGGAAGCGCTCAGCTCAATGGGCGCACAGGTTCCGACCGTTGCGGTGAAGCTGGGTGTTCGAGGAGGCGCGGTTATCAGTAACGGATCCGTGTCGTCGGTAGCAGCGGATCGGTCGGGGTACGTCATCGACACAGTGGGCGCCGGTGACAGCTTCGACGCAGGGTTCATTACCGGAGTGTTGAGTGGGCGATCAGCGCCGGACTCGCTCAGGCTCGCCGTTGCCGTTGGAACACTTTCGACTCGGGGGTCGGGGGGCACCGCGTCCCAGCCAAGCCTCGACGAGGCCGCTGGTCTCGCTTTCACCACCTAACCAAGGAGCTCACATGGTCAAAGATCCGCTCGACGCGCTCGTGAACGCGCAGCTCCGTGGTGAGGCGCTGGGAATCACGTCCGTCTGTTCGGCGAATCCGACGGTTCTCGAAGCCACGGTCGCCCACGGCGCCCGCGGCGACCATGTCGTCCTCATCGAGGCGACCTGTAACCAGGTCAACCAGGACGGTGGTTACACGGGCATGACGGCGGGGGATTTCCGTTCGTGGGTCGAGAGTATGGCGCGAGGCGCCCGGCTTCCGTTCGAAAGGCTGGTGCTCGGCGGAGATCACCTCGGTCCGAACCCGTGGCGCGCCGAATCTGCCGAAACGGCCATGGAGAAGGCCGAGGTGCTTGTGCGATCATTTGCTGCCGCCGGTTACATGAAGATCCATCTCGACACTTCGATGAAACTCGGCGACGACGATCCGTCGGTCCCCCTGCCACCGAGCATCATCGCGTCGAGGGCCGCTGCTCTTGCCGCTGCCGCCGAGGATGAGATTGCCAATGTGGACGTCGAGATCAAGCCGCGATATGTGATCGGAACCGAAGTGCCCGTGCCTGGAGGAGCCGAGGCCGGGCAGGATCACATCGTCATCACGACGGCAGAGGACGTGGCCCAGACGATCGAATTGCATCGAGTTGCGTTCTCAGAGGCGGCACTTGATGACGCCTGGGGGCGTGTCGTCGCCGTTGTCACCCAGCCGGGTGTGGAGTTCGGAGACGAGGTGATCGACGAATACGATGGTCGAGCTGCCGTGCATTTGTCCCGCTTCATCGAGCAGCAGGGGAGTCTCATCTTGGAGGCTCATTCGACCGACTATCAGACACCAGATGCTTTGAGGGAGATGGTGCGCGACCACTTTGCCGTTCTGAAGGTCGGCCCAGCGTTGACGTTCGCATATCGCGAGGCGGTCTTCGCACTGTCATTCATCGAGGACGAGATGTTCAACACGAGAGCCTCGGGGGTTCGACATGTCATCGAGCAGGTGATGCTCGAAAACCCGGCCACCTGGGTGCAGTACTACTCCGGTAACGATGCAGATCTGGCGTTTGCTCGCAAGTACAGCTTCAGCGATCGAGTGAGGTATGTGCTTCCCGACGAGCGCATCGCTGTAGCACTCGATCAGATGAAGGCGAACCTAGCCTCGATCGACATTCCCCGGCCGCTGCTCAGCCAGTTCACCCCCAATCAGTATCGCAAGATCAGAACAGGGTCGATTGCATCTGATCCTGAAGCGATCCTCATTGACAGTGTGACCGACGTGCTCGACGAGTACCTCTATGCCACGACACCGTAGGTTGCATTCATGAAGCTTCCGACGTCTCAGCTCGTCGCACCCGAGACGGTCGTGAATCAGCCCGCTTTCAGTGCTGTCGACGCACACAACCATCTCGGCTCCGAATTCGGTGGTGGTTGGGCGAACCGTCCGATTGGCGAGCTCATCGATGTCATGGATGAGGCAGACATCGAGATGCTTGTCGACCTCGATGGTGGCTGGGGTGAGGACATTCTCGAGAGCCACCTCGATGCCTTCAAGACGAACCATCCAGAACGATTCATGCACTTCGGTGGCGTCGACTGGTCGCGGTGGATCGACTTTGGCGATGGTTTCGGCGAGTGGGCGGCCGATCGACTCGCCGTCCAGGCCGGCCGCGGGGCCAAGGGTGTGAAGATATGGAAGCGGTTTGGGCTTGCTGTCGTCGATGACGATGGACGGCGGGTCGCGGTTGACGATCCGAGGATCGACCCGATATGGGAAGCTGCCGGTTCACTTGGCTTGCCGATCGTCATCCACGTTGCCGATCCGGTTGCGTTCTTCGACCCTCTTGATGAGCACAACGAACGGTGGGACGAACTTCGTGCCCATCCCGACTGGCACTTTCAATCTCCGCCGTACCCGAGCTTCCTGAGCATCGTCGAAGGATTCGCCACGGTTGTGCGGCGCCACCCGAACACGACGTTCATCGGAGCCCACGTCGGTTGTTATGCCGAGAACCTGAACTGGTAGGTGATCTCATGGATCGCTGCGGGAACTTCTATATCGATATCGCGGCGCGGGTCGCCGAACTCGGTCGCCAGCCACGTGCGGCCAGACAGTTCTTCATCGAGCACGCCGACCGGATCCTCTTTGGCACAGACTCGCCCGCGGACGTCGCCATGTACCGCCTCCACTACCGTTTCCTCGAGACGCGAGACGAGCACTTCGACTACTCGCCCGGCGGTGAATCCCTCCAAGGTCGTTGGCGCATCTCCGCCCTCGACCTCCCCACCGACGTCCTGGCCCGGGTTTACGCCGAAAACGCCAGCCGCCTCCTCACCGCCTGACCGTTCTGGCGTCCACCAGGGCCTTGGTTTCAAGCAGTGGCCGCGACGAGTTGGTTGAATCGCTCGGCTGGTGTATCCCAGTCAAGCGTTTTGCGTGGTCGCGAGTTTAGGAGTCTCGCGATTTCGTTCAGGTCGTC